>CAZBDA010000006.1:0-88743 GCA_964490445.1 uncultured Rickettsiales bacterium
ACATCCTTGAGTCCCGAGGAACGTCCCATGGGCAGATCCACCTGGGTGACATCGCCGGTGACCACCACCTTGCTCTCCACTCCGAGGCGGGTGAGGAACATCTTCATCTGCTGCGGCGTGGTGTTCTGCGCTTCGTCGAGAATGATGAAGGCTTTTCCCAGGGTGCGGCCGCGCATGAACGCGAGCGGCGCAACTTCGATGGTTCCCTGTTCCATGAGCCGGGTGCACTTGGTCGGCTCCATCATGTCGTGCAGCGCGTCGTACAGCGGCCTCAGGTACGGATTGACCTTGTCGGCGAGGTCACCGGGCAGAAATCCAAGCTTCTCACCCGCTTCGACCGCGGGCCTGGTGAGGATGATGCGGCGTACCTCGCCTGCCTGCATCGCCGCGATTGCCATCGCCACGGCGAGGTAGGTCTTGCCGGTTCCGGCCGGGCCGACCCCAAACACCAGGTCGTGGTTGCGAATGGCATCGACGTAGAGCTTCTGGTTGGGGGATCTCGGAACGATTGAGCGTCGCTTCGCAGTGACCAGAATGGTGTCTAGCATGAAGTCGCGGATGTCACGGGTGTCTCCGCGACTGACCATCTCGGCGGCGTGGGCCAACTCCCAGCGTGTCAGTCGGTGGCCGCTGCGCAGCAGGTCCAGGAACTGTTCGATGAGCCTCTCGGCGGTAGCGCGCTTTGCTTCGCTACCGCTCAACAGCAGCAGGTTGCCTCGTATGTCGAGGCCGACGCCGAGCGCACGCTCGATGCTCTTGAGATTCCGTCGCCCCTCGCCGCTCAGTTCGCGGACGAGGTGAATGTCTGAGACCTCAATCCGGGTGATCTCGGAGGGGGCCTCCGGGTTCGGGTCATCGGAGTTCGTGAGGATGTTTTCGTGCCTCCAGAGCCGAACGAAAGACTACCACGGGGTGGGACTTCCGACCCCTTCACTACCGTTCGATAAAGACCAACGTGATGACCAGCGCGCCGGATGCGTGCTTGCCCATTGGTTGCTTGAGTCGAACGATGCCGATGCCCACTTCCTTGAAGCTGCTCTCGAGGGCGTGGCGGATCGAGTCCACCGCCTGGGGGTTTGCAGTCACCAGCAGGTCTACGCCCACGCGCCGGACGTTCAAGTAGTGAAAACGCGCCTTCTCGGCGAGAGCATGACGCTGCTCAGGACTGAGCTCTGGGCTCTGCGACTCAATCACCGTGCGGCTGGTCTCCTCGGCCAACTGGTCCAGCTGTTTGCGGCTCTGCAGCTTGGGCACTTCATGGACCGCACGGCGGTCGTTGATGCGGTTGAGGATGGCGGCATGCCACTGGTCGCCCGGACCGTCGGGCAGTAGTTGTGCGAACAGTTGCGACACGACTGCCGACCAGCGGCCCCGCGCGTCACGTTTGAGCACTACTCCAACGCCCCCTGTGCTGACCTGTGGGTCGAGCAGGTTGGCGCGATGGGAAGGACTCGCCATGAGTGCTGCGTGTGCTTCAGCAACACTTGCAGCCACCGCCACGTTCTCAGTGGCCCGAAGTACCGTTACCCCTTGCGCTTCAATTCGCTGCATGGCGTTTCCAGAGGAGGTCTCGTGACCAAAGATCTCGCCTCGCCGGAGATCGTCGGCATGGCGCCGAGCTGCGCGAGTCAGGCCCGCGACCTTGCGCAGCGGGAGCAGGTTCCTGCTTTTCCGGGTTCTCTGGATCAAGGCCCACAGGTGCTCTTCAGCAAGGCGTGCATCCTTGGGGTTGGGCGGCCTGGCCGGTCCCGACCGGGCGCCCACTACCCAGGCGGCGGCGTCGCTGTCGGGCAGCCTCGCTGTCGGACTCGTAGCATCCAAGGCCTTGCCGGTGGGGGGAGCGCCGCGCTCAAGATAGGGATTGTGGGCCAAAGGGGCACTCTCTCCAGCTCTCGGCTTCTTTCGCCTGGTCCTGGGCTTGGACTTCTTGGTCGCGACTTTGCCCGCCCGACTGCGTTGCCACAGGGCCAGGACTTCCGGGCCGCGCGGTCCTTCGGCGACAAGTTCGACCAGGCTGCTCCCCGGCTCGAGGCCCAGGGCAGAGTCCAGCTGCCACGTGCCATCCCTGCGAACCTGGCCTTTGCGTACCAGGACATCGCCCGCCGGCGTCGTGATGAACAAGCTCGGTTTCTGGTAGTCACCGGGTAGCGAGACCAACAGCCGTTCGCCACCACCCTGGGCGTCCTGGCCCTTGCGGATCCGGGCCACGCGCCGAGTGAGCAGCATGGCAACCGTGAGGCGGGCGCCGACCTTGGCGGTTGCGACCGCCAGGGTGTTGTAGCGCTGCCAGGGAGCCGACGAGTCATTGAGGAGCGCTGCCAGTGCTTCTCTCGGAGACGCCTGTGCTGCCGGGGGGAGCAGCATCGCGACGGGCGTGAACTCGAAGTCGACGATCCCTTCGCGCCACATTCTGTGCCGGACACGGCTCCGATCGACCGGACCATCGAGGGCAGTCTCAGCCAGCCATTGCGCGACGTGTTTCAGCTTCGCATCCCGAACCAACAGGCGTCCGCTGTGCTTGCCTGCCCACTGGCGCAGGTTCTCTTCGAGTTCAGCGCGGCCCTCTTCGGTCGGGGCCTGCGCTGGATTTGCGTGAGCATTGCGTGGGCTGCTCGTGGCGGCGATTGAAAGCAGCACCAGCACCGCCAGGAGGCTGCTCCGGGCGCTGGCAAGTCGGTCGCTATTTGAAGAGCTTCGCTTCATCCACTTGACCCGCGTTTGTCGTCCTCGTATTAGAATCGCCAGCCCCGACTTCCGGGGCTGGTGAAGGTGAACAGAAGACAACGTTGTGCAAGCAAGTCACGGACCGGATGCGGTGCCGCGGCAAGCATGGAGCGAGGCATGATTATTGGCGTACCGAAAGAGATCAAGGCGCAGGAGTCTCGAGTAGGCTTAGTGCCGTCGGGGGTGAAGGCCTTTGTCGAGCATGGCCATCGGATCGTGATCGAGCAAGGTGCCGGGCTCGGCGCCGGCCTCAGTGATGAAGAGTACGTGAAGCAGGGTGCCGAGGTACTTCCCGATGCCGCTTCTGTGTGGGCCGAAGCCGAGATGATCGTCAAGGTCAAGGAACCCGTGGCCAACGAGCATGGCGATGAGTTTTCGCACATGAAGCCCGGGCAGATTCTCTACACCTACCTGCACCTTGCACCGGCGCCGCAATTGACTCGAAACCTGCTGGATCGTGACGTGATTGGGATCGCCTACGAGACCATCGAAGGCCGTGGCGGCAGCTTGCCGTTGCTGATCCCCATGTCCGAGGTAGCGGGCCGCATGTCGGTGCAGGCAGGGGCTGCCTGCCTCGAGGTGCCGCACGGCGGTCGCGGCGTGCTGCTCGGTGGCGTGCCTGGAGTCGAGCCTGGAGTCGTGGTGATCCTCGGAGCGGGGATTGTCGGTCGCAACGCAGCCCAGATGGCCGTGGGCCTCGGCGCCGAGGTTTGGATCCTCGACATTGATCTCGACAAGCTGCGCTATTGCGATGACATCTGGGGTAGTCGGGTGAAGACCCTCATGAGCAATCGACTCAACATCGAGAAGGCCCTGGGTCGTGCTGATCTCCTGGTCGGTGCGGTTCTTATTCCCGGAGCGCGTGCACCGCACCTGGTGACCCGCGACATGCTGCCTCTCATGAAAGAGGGGTCCGTCGTTGTCGACGTAGCCGTCGACCAGGGGGGCTGCGTAGAGACCACCCACCCCACGACACACGCCGATCCAACCTACCTGGTCGATGAAATTGTCCACTACGGCGTTGCCAACATGCCCGGGGCGGTGGCCCGCACCAGCACCTTCGCCCTGACCAACGCGACGCTTCCCTTTGGCCTGCGGCTTGCTGACATGGGGGTCGAGGCGGCGGTGAAGAGTACTCCGGGCCTGCGTCCGGGCGTCAATGTCTATCGGGGTTCAGTGACCTATGAGGCTGTAGCCAAATCGCTGGAACTGGCGGTCTCCGAGCTGCCCTTCTAGTTCGCTTATCCCTGACCCGACTTGCGCCGCTTGTAGAGCTTGCTCGCCTGGGAGAACACCGCAGAGCTGATGTTTCGGTTCTTGCTGAGCTTCTGCAGGTCCTTGACGTGCAGCGAGTTGAGCAGGCCAATCGCGGTAGGGATCGGTGTCTTGGGATTCCCCGCCAGGGCAACCTTTACCGGGTACTTGCGCATGAATTCCCGGTTCGAAGTCAGCGCTCGGATCACCTCTTCGTGAATGGAGCGGTTGGTGGCGATGGTCAGTACTTCGGCATCGGTGATGCGGCCTGAGTTCACGACGGCACAGGCGACGATCTTGTTGGTGTCCCGGACCAGCACCTCGCGGGCACCCTTGTTGGCGCGATAGCACAGCTTGATCTTATCGCCGACAGTCATCTTCTCGAGTTGTTTGCGCAGGTTGCCCTTCTTCTCGTCGTCCATCTCCTCCTTCTCGTTGTCGGTGAACTCGTCGTCGAAGTCGCCTTCATCCTCGGAGAAGTCGAAGGTGAAATCGGAACTCTGCATCGAGCTGCGACCCGAGAGATCGACAGACGGACCCGTGCTGCCGGCTTCGTCGACTCCGAGCACGATGGCGTTCGCGGCCACGGCCAGATGGTCAGTCGCTTTGGCGGAGTCTGGAATGGGTGTTGCGGGGGCTCCCGTTTCAGCGTGGACTGGCGTCCCAGCGATTCTGGGAGGAGGGGCAAGAAGTGCGGCGTGGACCTGGATCCCCCAGTCCGCCATCAAGGCGCCAAGTGGATTCTCGAGGCCCTCCACGACGGGAGGAGCATCCACCGGGATCGGTGGAATGTAGACCTCGCCAGGGAGGTAGTCGATGGGCAGCGCCGCCGGTGGCGGCGGCGCTGCAATCCCTTCTCCTGTGCCGGCCACCGTCGCTGGGTCCGGCTCCACGGGGAGTACAGGGTCAGCCTGGAGGCTGGCGGCAGCGGGGTCTGGCGAGGAGGTCTCGACTTGCTGTGCCGCGCTCGTCACAGCCTGCTCTGCACCGTCCGCCGGGGCGGCAGGATCTGGGCTTGCAGTCTCCGCTGCTTGTGGCTGTGCTTCCTGTTCGTCAATCTCCGGGAGATTGACTCCATACATGCGCAAGAAGCTCTTCATGCGATCGAGCAGCGATGCTGGGGTGTTCGGGTTGCGCTGCAGGAAGTAGACGACTTTCGGGCTTACCAGCAGTCGCTCCTGGTTGCTGCCGATGATATCCAGGAGGCGGCCCTCAGCAGTCTCGGCCAGGTAGAAGAGGGTCTTGTCATTGACCTGCGCGAGCAGGGCGATCTTCTCGCGAACCCGAGCCTCCGGTGGACGCCGGTAGGACAGGAACTCGAGGATCTTTGGATGGGTGTGCTGGTCGAGCATGCCGAGCAGTAGTTGTTCGGGGATGTCGATCAGGCCCTTCTCAGCTGCCTCAACTACTGTTGGGTTGGAATCCCCGAGTAGCACGTACATCATCGCCAGCAGAACCTTCGGCTCCGCGGGCAGCATGCTGCGAGCAACTGCCATCTTGCCTTTGATCGGGGCATCCGCCGAGATGTGCTTGCGCAGATCGAGGGGAACGTTCAGCCGTTCGCAAATCTCTTCAAAGGTGGTCTCAGTCGCTGCCACGAGGCCAATTTTAGCACGAGGCCCCTGGCGAACTACGTGTTCGCGTCATACAGGAGCCGCAGACCCTCCAGGGTCAGGTCGTCGACGACTTCCTCGATTCCCTGGCTCTCCGCAGCGATGATTGCGGCCAATCCGCCGGTGGCCAGCACCCTGGCCTCGCCCAGTTCTGCGACGATCCGCTCCACGAGGCCGTCGACCAGACTCACGTAGCCGTAGAACAGACCGGACTGCATCGAGTGAATCGTGTTCTTGCCAATGACGGTGTGCGGTCGTGCGACCTCGACATTCGGTAACTTGCTGGTGCGCCGGGTCAGGGCATCGGCCGAGATCTGAAAGCCAGGGGCGATGACGCCTCCCAGGTACTCGCCCCGGTCACTGACGCAGTCGAAGGTCGTGGCGGTGCCGAAGTCAACGACTACGCAAGCGCTGCCGACCCGTGAATAGGCAGCGACTGCGTTGACGATTCGGTCGGCGCCAACCTCGCGCGGATTGTCGGCAAGGATGGGTAGCCCGGTACGCATGCCGGGACCCACCACCAGGGCAGCCACTCCAAACAGTTGCTTGCAGGCCTGCTCAAGGGCTTGTAGCTGGTCGGGGACCACGCAGGCGATGATGGCACCCTCGGGCCGGCCTTCGATGCCGCTGTTTCGCAGCAGGTCCATGAACAGGACGCTGATCTCGTCCGACGTGCGACCAATGACAGTCCTCAGGCGGTAGCGATGCAGCAAGGTGCCGTCCCGCCACAGGCCAAGCACGATATTGGTATTGCCTACATCAATTCCGAGCAACATCAGGGGCTTCCAAGGTGCACGTCGCCGGCCGACAGGGCCCAGCTTGACCCCGCACCATCTACCACCTCGAGGGTGCCGTTGTCGCGCACGCTTTCAACTCGGACCCGGACGTCCTCGCCGCTGCGCTGGACGGTCACCTGGCGACCCAGCAAGGGTTCTGCGTGGCGTCGGTAGAGTGCCATCAGACCCGCGGGCCCGTTGGCGAGTAGGTCCTGCTCGAGGCGAATGAAGTGTTCGAGGATGGCCACCAGCAAGGCTCCGCGGCGCAAGGCTGGGGGCACTTGCGGAGAGCTCTCCTGGTGAATGGAGGTGGCGCTGTTCTGCAGGTCCTCGGGCCAGCCGTCGGGGGGGGCGCGCAGGTTGATGCCGATACCAATCACCAGCGCATCGTGGAGCCCGTCGTCCTCTTCAGAGCGCTCACAGAGGATGCCGCCCAGCTTGCGTTCGCCGACGAAGATGTCGTTGGGCCACTTGAGCCATACACCGGGCAGTTGTTCACTGAGTGCAGTGGCCACGGCCACCCCGGCAAGCAGCGTCCAACGCACGGATTCGACGGCATCGACCGGTGGCCGTCTCAGCAGCGAAAAGGTCAGGCCGCAGCCCGCCGGACTCAGCCAACTTCGCCCCTGTCTTCCGCGACCATGAGTCTGCACGTCGGCCAGCACCACGAGGCCGGCCCCTGCCCCCATTGCGGCTCTCTCGATGAGCACGCCGTTGGTCGAGGGGACCTGTGCTTCGTGCAGGAGAGCCAGCCCGAGCTCTGGCGGCAGGGAGATCACTGGCGCGCGAGGTCCAGGGAGATGTCCACGCTGCGCGCCTGGTGGGTCAGTGAGCCGCAGGAGATCACGTCAACGCCGGTGGCGGCGATGGCAGCGACAGTGTCCAGGGAGACGCCACCACTGGCTTCCAGCAGCACTTCGGGTGCCTCGGCGCGAAGGCTTGTCACTACCGTTGCCAGTTCCTCTACGGCGAAGTTGTCGAGCAACAAGACGCGGATGCCCGCGGTGATAGCCTCTCTGGCCTGTTGTAGCGTCTCGACTTCCACCTCGATCTGCATCAAGTGGTGGCAACTCTCACGAGCCCGCCTTACCGCCTCGGTAATTCCTCCGGCGGCGACGATATGGTTGTCCTTGATCATTACACCGTCGTCGAGGCCAAAGCGGTGGTTGTGTCCGCCGCCAACTCGTACGGCGTATTTCTCCAGAGTACGTAGGCCTGGGGTTGTCTTGCGGGTGTCTACCAGGCGCACCTCGTTCTCTGGCGGCAGTAACAAGCAGAACTCACGGGTCAACGTGGCGATGCCCGAAAGTCTCTGCGCAAAGTTGAGAGCCACCCTCTCGGCGGTCAGGATGCTGGCCAGTGCACCCTCGATTCGGGCGATTACCTCGCCGCCTTCGGCCACGACATGGCCGTCCTCCACCTGGGGCTCGAACGACAGTTGCTCATCTACCTGCCGAAACACCTCGGCCATCACGGGCAGGCCGCAAGCGACCATCGCCTGTCGCGCGACGATCTGCCCGCTGCCGCGAGTCTCTGGAGACACCACCGCGCCAGTCGTCAGGTCGCCGCTGCCGATGTCCTCTCGCAACGCCGTCTCGACGGTGGTGCGACAGTCTGCTGCCTGGAAGGAACTGGCCGACATGAACTGTGGCTCAGGGCTCAGCGCTCGCCGGACTCTTCGGAGTCGAGGGGGTCGCCGGGTGCTGCATCCTGGACGCTCAGTACGGCATCCGAGATCGCCTCGCGGATGAGGTCCTTGAGCTCTGTGCGAAACGCGCTGCCATCCCCAGTGAGCTCCTGCAGGTGCTCGGCGACCATGTCCCGTAGGGTGCCGCCGCCGCCCTCGCCGGACACCTCCTCGCTCGGGGTGGCCGCGGTGTTGGAGTTGAGAAGGACGGGTTCGGGAATGCTCGAGGGCAGATCCATGTCAGGCAACGAAGCGATCTTCACCGAGCTCTCGGCATGTCGGCCTGCTGCCGTGTCGACCTCGTCGAATTCGCCCCGCTCCTTCACGGCTTCCATCTCGGCCGTATCCGCCGGCCGAATGCTACCTGTATCGATGCTCCGGACGCCTTCGATGGAGTCGTCACCGTCAAACTCGTAGTCGCTGTACAGAGATTCGTCTGCAATGGACTCTTCTTCTGATGCTTGCGCGGAGCCAGGATCCCGGTCCTCTGCGGGCGCAGGGGCATTGAATTCGGCACTGGTGACAAAGGGTTTGAGTGCCCCTGCCAACTCATGGACCTGGAATGGCCGTCCGATTGTGGTGTCTGCGCCAGCTCGCAGACACTGCTCCGCGGCGCGATCGTCGTCGTGCCGGAAGATGAGAGCGACGATTCCGACGACGTCGGACTCTTTGAGGCGTCGACACAACTCGTGGCCGGTAATGCCCGGCAGGTCGACTTCAGCGATGACCAACTGCAGACCTGCCGACGCACAGCGTTCCAAGGCGTCCTCAGCGGTCGCCACGTCGGACACGTCGACCACATCGTGGGTTACGAGGCTGCTGCGCACCTGGTTCACGAGGCCGGGGTCCGGGCTCACGACCAGTACGCGGTTGCTTCTCGCCATCGACTTCTCCACTTCCATCGAGCCGGAAGCATGGTACCAGCGGACCTCGATGCGTGCATCTCCCGGGCACCTGTGGACGGTTGCCTTGCGATCATCTACAAGGGCTCGGCATGCCCCCGCTTCGCCTGAGCCGTGAGGAGTTGCTCGATTCCATGGAGCGCTCCGGCGTGTCCGACGAGCAGCGCTGTGTGGGTGTTGAGTGGGAGAAGGAGGCGGTCGACAAGATCGGCCACCGGCTTCCTTTTGCAGGTGACGCCGGCATCGAGGCATTGCTCAAGGCTCTCGCACAGCGACACGGCTGGGATCCAGAGTACGAGGGCGATCACGTGATCGGTCTGAGCCGTGTGGACGGGTCCATCTCCCTCGAGCCAGGTGGACAGGTGGAGTTTTCCAGTTCGCCACACCGGCGCCTCGTGGACATGGAAATCGACCTCCGCCGCCACCTGGGCGAACTACAAGACGTGACCAGTGGTCTCGATGTCTTGTTCCTGCACACCGGCTTCACGCCCATACAGTCGTGCAGTGACATCAAGGTCATCCCCAAGCAGCGCTATGGGATCATGGAGTCGTATCTCGGCGACACGGGTGCACTGGCCCACCAGATGATGAAGGGCACGACCTCCGTCCAGTTGGCTTTTGACTTCGCCTCCCCCGAAGATTGCTGCGCCAAGTTCTCCGCGGCGCTGGGCCTGAGTCCCGTGGTGACCGCTCTGGTTGCGAATTCACCGTTGGCTGAGGGTGGCGAGGCCGGTTGTCTCAGCTACCGCACACGCTGCTGGCAGCGCACAGACCCTCGCCGCACTGGGCTGCTCGATGAGCTGCGCAGCGGAGGATTGACCATAGAGTCCTACTTGGACTGGGCGCTCGGGGTGCCGATGATGTACTACCGGCGGGATGGTGCGTTCTACTCGGCTGCTGGGCTGACCTTCGAGCAGTGGATGCAGGACGGTATCGATGGGTACTGGCCTCAACCGGACGATTTCGAACTTCATCTCACGGCGCTCTTTCCCGAGGTTCGGCTGAAGAGCTATGTCGAGATACGCGGTGGCGACAACGGCCCCATCGAGCGAATACTCGGCCAGGCAGCGCTCTGGAAGGGCTTGTTGTACGACCGGTTTACGCTGGGGGATGCCCGTGAACTGGAAGCGGAACTTCGTGGCGACGGGCAGCCGGGCCTGCTCGATGTCGCCGTGGAGCAGGGCCTGGAGGGTAGTTGGCAGGGCCGTTCGCTACAACGATGGGCCGCGGAACTGGTGGACATCGCCGCTGAAGGCTTGCTGCAGCAGAGCCCCGATGGGCCGGCTGAAGTCGCCTACCTCGCTCCCCTGCAGGAGTTGGTCGATGCAGGGCGTTCGCCGGCACGTGCGGTATTGGAACGCTGGCACAGCCACGACAACGTCGGCGAGGCGCTCGCCGAACTCGCTTATCCGCCGGTGTCTGAAGTGCCGATTGTCTCGCCCGAAGCGGGTGCTATCGGTGGTGTTGCTGGCGGACGCGCTCGAAGAGAAGGATCCCGGTAGCTACCGAGACGTTCAGGCTGGTGACTACTTCGTCCCGTATCGGGATGGTCACGAGTTGATCGCAGCGTTCGCGGATCTTTGCACCGACCCCGTGGTCTTCGCCACCCACCACCAGCGCCACGGGACCGGTGAGATCGACCTCGAAGTAGGGCTCGCTGGCACCGGCTTCCGCCGCGATGACCCGGATGCCCCGCCGCCGCAAGGCGGCCATCGCGCTCAACATGCTTTCGCGCACCACCGGCACCTGCTCGGCGGCACCCATGGCAATCCGTTGAACATTTGCCGAGAGCGGTGCTCCACGCCTTGTCGGCGTAACCACCACATCGACCCCTGAGCAGGCTGCACTGCGCAACACGGCGCCCAGGTTCTGTTCGTACTGCACTTCGTCGAGCAGCAGGACGAAGGGCTCGGTGCCGTCGGCATCGAGCTTCTTGAGGATCTCGTTCAGGGTGAACGAGGGCAACGGTTCCGCGAATCCGATGACGCCGTTGTGCACAGCCGCTCTCGAGACTGCATCGAGCTCTTCGCGGGGCACCCTTTGCAGCTGGCAGCCCCGCTCGGCGCTGAGCTTCTCGATACGGCTCAGTTTGGGGCATGCTCGAGCGCCCGAGTCGATCCAGATGACCCGCACACGACCGGAATGTTGAACAGCGGTCAGGACCAGGTTTCGCCCCTCCAGTTGGTCCGGATGTTCCGGTCGCTGCAACGTGCCGCTGGCCGCACGGGGGGTGGCCCCCGCCTGCGGACCGCGCCGTGCTTGGGACCTGTTGTCGTGCCGCGACCGTCGCCGTTTGCGCCGCGGCCCGTCGTCGCTCTGCTTTGCCATGAGAGCCCAGCGCTGCCGGCGCTGTGTCTACAGGAGGTTGGCAGCGAGCTCTGCCAACTCCGAGCGCTCACCCTTTGCCAGGGTGATGTGTCCCGCCAGTCCAGAGCCTCGGAAGTGCTCGACGACGAAGACCAGCCCGTTGGAGGTCGAGTCCACGTACGGGTTGTCGATCTGGTACGGGTCGCCGGTGGCGATGATCTTGGTGCCCTCCCCTGCCCGCGTAATGATCGTCTTGATCTCGTGTGGGGTCAGGTTCTGCGCCTCGTCGATGATCAGGTATTGGTGCGGGATGGAGCGACCGCGAATGTAGGTAAGGGGCTCGATCTCCAAGAGGCCCTGGTCGATGAGCTCCTGGTATCCACGCCCCTTGCTGCCGCGGCTGCCATTGTGAGAATCGAGGATAAACTCGACGTTGTCGTAGACCGGCTTCATCCAGGGATTGAGCTTCTCCTCGATGTCCCCGGGCAGGTAGCCGATGTCTCGGCCCAGCGGGAAGATCGGTCGCGACACGAGCAGACGGTGGAAGGTGCGTTCATCGGCACACTTCTGCAGGCCCGCTGCGATCGCGAGCAGTGTCTTGCCAGTGCCTGCCTTGCCGACCAGGGTGACCATCTTGATGGAATCATCGAGCAGAAGGTCAAAGGCGAAGCACTGTTCCTTGTTGCGTGGAAAGATGCCCCAGACTCCGTCCTTGACCCGCTTCACCATCTGGATCCGGTTGGGCTCACTGCTGATTCTGGCCAGTGCCGTGTGGTTGGTTCGCTCTGCATTGCGAAGTACCAGGCACTCGTTGGGCGAGTAACCGGTCGTGTCGTACTCGATGCTCTCGTTGCGGTAGATCTCGTCCATGAGCTGCGCAGAAAGGACCAACTCTTTCTGGCCCGCATACTGTTCTTCGACCAGCACCTTTCCATGGGCGTAGTCCTCGGAGTGGATGCCCAGCGCATTTGCCTTGATGCGCATGTTGGTGTCCTTGGATACGAGCACGACCTGGTCCGCTTTGTTGGCGTTGTCTTGCAGGTCACGAGCCACGGCGAGGATCAAGTTGTCGGCATGGTGGCGCTTGTCCGCCCACTTCCAGTCCACCTGCGACGAGTCACACAGGTCGATGCGCAGCGAGCCGGCGTCGGGAAGCGGCACTCCACGGGCCAGGCCGTCCTGCGGGGAGTCCGTGCGCAGAGTGTCGAGGTAGCGACTGAACTGACGAGCGTTGCGGCCCGTCTCCGTCAGTTCCTTCTTGAACCGATCGATCTCTTCGATGACCGTGATCGGCACGACGACCTCGTGCTCTTCGAACTTGAATAGTGCGTTGGGGTCGTACAGAAGTACGTTGCTGTCGAGAACGTAGCTTTTGCTGTTTGGAGAGAGGCTGCTTTGGCCCACGATGAGGCTCCGATCGGCGAGGCCGACACTGCCGTGCCCCGGGGAAGAAAGACTAGGCTTTTCCGTACGACCCGAGCCTGACCTGATCGCGCCCGGATTATAGAAATCCAGGGGCCGGCGTCAAGGGTTAGGAGTCCTGAAAATCGGGGGGCTAGCGGCCCTTGAGAACTCGGTCGCGCAGTTCGCGGCCGACCTTGAAGACTGGCAGTATCTTTTCGCTCACTTCGATGGGCTCGGCGGTCTTCGGATTGCGACCGACATAGGGCGGGTAGTGCTTCGTTTTGAAGGAGCCGAAGCCACGGATCTCGATCCGATCGCCGCGAATCAGCGCCTCGGTCATGGCGGCAAAGATCGTGCTCACGACCTCTTCGGCAGTCTTACGAGTCAGCCCGGTGCGAGCGGCGATCGCATCAATCATCTGGGACTTTGTCACGCTCGAGGAACCCTTGCTGACCGAACGGTTACTTAGTAAATCCGCACACCTGCGCGGATCAAGGTTGTACCTGAGCGCCGCCGCGGGGGTCAAGACCCCAGCACACAGCTCGTTTTGCGAATGTCCCTGAGAAACAACTGCAGGGAGGTCCGGCCGGCCCAGGTGTTCTGTTGCAGTGCGAACAGCACGTCGACAGGACCGTCGAGCCAGCTGGGCTCGACCGACAGTCCGAAGCCCACTGCCTGCTGGCGCGGCGCAGTCCCCTGGCACAACGTCATCCGAAGACCGTCTTTCGCCATGGTTCGAACGCCCACAGCGCGGACATCGCGGCACAGAAAGACCGGCTCGGGATTGCCAACGCCAAAGGGCTCCAGGGAGTGGATGTCGTGGTACAGGTCCCAGGACACCTGCTCCAGTCGAAGTTCCGCGTCGACAGACATCATTCCCTGCCAGAGTTGTTCGTCACAGTCAGCAAAGGCGCTGTCGGCAAAGGCCTCGCGCAGCAGCGGCAACTGTTCCTCGCGGATCGTCAGTCCAGCAGCTGCCCGATGCCCGCCAAAACGTTCGAGAAGGTGGCTCTGGTGGGAAAGGACCTGGAACAGGTCGATGCCCTTGATCGCTCGGCCGCTGCCGACGCCGACGCCATCGCGAACCGCCACTACCACTGCCGGGCGGTGGAAGTGCTGGGCGACCTTGCTGGCGACGATGCCGACCACTCCGGGGTGCCAATCCCGGCTCCAAAGGACGAGCCCCTTGCGATCCATGAAGTCGCCGTCGCGCTCTGCCTGCCGGAGCACGTCGTGGAAGGTCTCTCGTTGCACTTCCTGCCGCTTTCGGTTGCAGGAATCAAGTTGAATGGCCCCCTCGCGGGCGCTTTGCCCGTCGTTGGACAGCAGCAACTCGACGGCCCTTGCGGCCTCGTCCAGTCGGCCTGCAGCGTTGATGCGAGGGCCCAGCCGGAAGCCGAGGTGGCTTGCATTGAGTTGTTCCTCTTCGCGAACCCCTGACGCGTCCAGCAGGGCGCGCAGTCCTGGGCGCAGCCGAGCTGCCAGGACCTTCAAGCCCGAGCGCACCAGCAGTCGATTGACGCCACGCAGAGGAGCGACGTCGGCGACGGTGCCCAGAGCGACGATGTCGAGGTAGTTGCGCAGGTCGGGTTCGGCCTTGTTGTCGAAACATCCTCGCTCCCGCAAGCGGGCGCGCAGGGCGATGGCCAGCATGAACGCCACACCCACCGCCGCCAACTCCTGGTAGGGGTTGTCTTCACCGTCCTGCTGCGGATTGAGGATCGCGGCTGCGGCTGGCAACTCGGCCGGCAGCTTGTGGTGATCGCAGACCACAGTATCGACGCCCAACTCGTTGCCTGCGGCAATCGCTTCGTGCGCCGAGGTGCCGTTGTCACAAGTGATGATGAGCTTGGCGCCCTGCTCTGCGAGCCGACGCATGGTCGCAGCCTGGATGCCGTAGCCATCACGCTCCCGGTGGGGCGCATACCAGCGGACATCCGCGCCGACGCTGCCCAGGAACTCCACCAGCAGCGCAGTCGACGTGCAGCCGTCGACGTCATAGTCGCCATGTACACAGATAGCCTCGCCAGAATCCAGGGCGGTGAGGATTCGCGCGACCGCCCGGTCCATGTCGACCATGGCGTTGGGGTCGGGCAGATCGCGGAGGGTTGCCCGCAGCCAGTGCTCACCGGCTTCGGCGTCGCGGACTCCACGGTGAACCAGTAGGCGCGCGATCAGCGGCGAGATTACGAGTTCCTGGGCAAGCTGCTCTACGGCCTCTTCTTCGGCCGGTCGCAGGCGCCAGCTTCGGCCAGCCCGTGCCACCTTCGGGGGCGGCGATGCAACACGATCCCCTGCTCGCATCGTCTCGTTATCGTCGAAGGGAGCTAGAGCCGCGCGCCATAGGATTCGCTGCTGCGCGCCGCGGTCTGCGCCGCCTGCTCGTTGGAGACGATATCCACCGGCAGCCACTTCTGCAGGGCCAGAATCATGGGCGAGGCGACGTAGATCGACGAGTAGGTACCGACGAGCACGCCGATGAACAGGGCCAGGGCAAAGTCCGCGAGAATGGGCCCGCCGAAGATTATCAGCGCAGACACCGCGATCAGAGTCGTGATTGAAGTCAGGAGAGTTCTCGACAGGGTCTCGTTCAGGGAGACGTTGATCACCTCACCGAGATCACGCCTCGGGAAGCGGCGCAGGTTCTCGCGAATACGATCGTAGACCACGATTGTATCGTTCAGTGAGTACCCGACGATGGTCAGCAATGCGCCGATGGTCGGCAGCGTGAACTCACGGCCGAGCAAGCAAAACACGCCGATTGTGAACACCACGTCGTGCAGCAGGGCTGCCACTGCGCCCGGGGCGAAGCTCAGGTCGAATCGGAATGCGACGTAGACCAGGATCAGTGCCAGCGACAGGACAATGGACAGCAGCCCCTTGCGGCGCAACTCGGCGCCGACGCTCGGCCCCACCATCTCGACGCTGATGACTTCGAAGCTCGCTTCGCCGCCGGTGCCGGTCCCGAGTACGCTGGAAAGCGTCTCCTTGATCTTGTCCGTCAGCCCTGGAAACGAGACCTCAAAAGCATTGTGCGCCACCATGCTGGACGCGATGGAGACGTCCGGATTGATGGCCTGCAGGCGCTTGCGGAAGGTCTCCAGGTCGCGCGGCTCGTTGGCCACGGCGGTCATGTGGATGCTCTGCTCCTCTTCCCAGTCGAATGTTTTCCACGCGGCTTCGCCGTCTTCGGCGATGAGGGTTTCCTTGACCTCGTTGAAGAACGCGTCCGCGCCGAAGTTGATGTTCTCCACCCGGATCAGGAACTCGTCTCCAGTCGATCCGAACGACTGGACGTTGTCGTCGCTGAGATTAATGTCGGCGAGGCCAGCGCGGATCGCCGCGATGTCGATGCCTCCGGGCACCCGGACATGGATTTCGGTGCCGCCGGAGAAGTCCACGCCGTAGCGCGGTCCCAGCGGAAAATCGCGGTCGATGGAGCCGTACACGACGAAGATCAGCGACAGCGAGATGAGGATCGTCGACAAGATTGCGCACACCTTGCGCTTGGCGATGAAGTCGATTTTCGTATTGGGGGATACGATCTGCATGGTCAGCCTCTAGATGCCGATGGAGAGCCCCTGGCGCTCCCCATTCTGGGACATGTAATCGAACATGAGTCGGGTGAACACCAGCGCCGTCACCACGGAGGTGAGGATGCCGATCATCAAGGTTACGGCGAAGCCCTTGATGGGACCCGATCCGTAGGAGTACAGCACTGCAGCCGTGATGAAGGTGGTTATGTTGGCGTCGAGGATGGTCCAGGTGGCCTTCTCGTAGCCTGCGGCGATCGCAGCCCGAGCGCCGCGCTTGTCCCGCAATTCCTCGCGAATCCGTTCGAAGATGATGACGTTCGCGTCGACGGCCATTCCGATCGTGAGGATGATTCCAGCGATACCGGGCAGCGTAAGGGTGGCGCCGAAGGCCGCCAGGATCGCCAGGATGAACGCCATGTTCAGCAGTACCGCCATGTTCGCCACAAGACCGGCGCCCCGGTAGTAGATCGCCATAAACATCAGGATCAAGAGGCCAGCGATCATTGCCGCGGTACGGCCTGCGGCGATGGAGTCGTCGCCCAGGGTTTTGCCGACCGTGCGGTTGTGGAGAATTTCGATGGGGGCCGGCAGCGCGCCGGCGTGTAGCACCACGACCAGGTCGGTGGCGTCTTGCACTGCCTGCACGTTGTCACCACCGCCGAGCGTGATGGACGCGACGCCATTTGGGATCGCTTCCTGGAAGACCGGCGCTGAGTTGACGTTGCCATCCAGGATGATGGCCATCCGCTTGCCTACGTTGTCGCCACTGAGCTTGCCGAACAGCCGGGCGCCCTCGTCGTCGAGTTCCATGCGCACATAAGGAGTGTTGAACTGGTCCCTGGAGACTGAGGCGTACTCGACGCGGTCACCTGTCAGGTCGACCTTGCGGTTCACCAGGTAGGCTTCCTTGCGCTCATGGCGCATCGTCAGGGGGTCGAACTGCTTGCGGTGGTACACCTCGGAGTCTTCGGGTAGCTTGCCCGCCAGCGCCGCTGCCATGGCTTCGTCGCTGTAGTTGTCGCCCAGGTTGGCGGCAACTACTGCCTCTTCGACGACTGTGGCGACCCGGGCATCAGACCAGCCGGCGTCGGGGTGGGTGTCGCCGTACAACATGCGGAATTCCAGTTGGGCGGTCTGCCCGACCAGGTCGATGGCTCGCTGCGGGTCGTCGAGACCCGGCAACTGCACAGTGATTCGATCTTCACCCTTGGTGAGGATCACCGGTTCGGTCACCCCGAACTCGTCGACTCGGTTGCGGATGGTCTCGACGGCTTGTTGTAGTGCGGTGGTCTTGAGGCTCTCTTCGTTGAGCGGTTCGAATGAATACACCTCGCCGGTTTGTCCATCCACGTCCTGGGTGCCCTCCAGGACCCACAGCCCAGTGCCTTCCTTGATGGCCTTGCGGACTGCCTTGGTCTGGTCACCGTCGACAAAGACAGCGATGTCTGCGGTGCCTTCGAGCCGCTTTCCGGTTGCCTTGATCGACGCTTCTTCGAGAATCGTGACCATCTGGTCTGCGCCCCGGTCAGCAGCAGCCTCGAGCGCTTTGCGCAGATCGACCTGGAGCTCCAGGTCAATGCCTCCCTGGAGGTCGAGCCCCAGGTTGATCTTCTTTGCCGGGAACAGTCCGACATTGGCCGGGGGACGTGTGAGGGCGTCCTTGTGGCCGCCGCCATCGATGGTCAGCGCGACCACATCCCCCTCGTTCAAGAGGGTGGCGCCCTCTGCGGAAGCCCCGTTGATCATGCCCTTTGCGTCCTTGAACAGGCTGCGCACGCGTGGCGTAGTCAGGTCCGGCACAGCGGCGGTCACGAACTTTTCGACGGCCACGCCGTTGTCGTCGCCGCCAGCGGTCAGGGTCCATGACCCAGCTGCTTCGCGAGATGCGTGATCAGCGAGGGTGCGTGAAGCAGACTCTTTGGCCTTTTCGCTGTTGGCAATGTCCACGAAGGCCTCGAGCTGTGCGAGCCGGCTGTAATAGCCCTGCAACTCGGACTCCGTGGACCATCCGCCGAAGGTCCACACGAGGTAGACGATGCTCAAGAGCAGGCCAAAGCCCATGAGCGAGAACTTGAACCACCAGTTGCCGTCCATCTTGTCCGTCCTATTTCTTTCCGTTGTCGCTGTCTGACGAGGTCGCGCCTGCGGCGTCCTTCATGATGCGGGAGACCTTGTCCTTGTCGATGCGCACCTTGACCCCCTTGGCCACCTCGATGTGCACCAGGCCCTCCTCGACTGCCGCGACGCGACCGTGGAGGCCAGAGCCCGTGACGACCTGGTCGCCCTTCTTGAGTTCGGAGACCATTTGTTGATGGGCACGCGCCTGTTTGGTCTGTGGGCGAATCACCAGGAAGTACCAGATAGCGATGATTAATCCGAAGAACAGCAGCATCGGCGGCCCCTGGGGCGGCGGAGCGGCCGCAGGGGCGTCTCCCTGGGCAAGTGCAGTTCCAATCAACAGGTCAAGCATTCTCAGTTCCTCGTCTCACTGCGCCCGCTGCTTCGAGAGCCGCAGCCCATCTCGCCGTTCACGTGCCCAGGCCAGCATTTCTGCAAAGGTTCCCATCTCGATGGAGTTCCGAATCCGCGCCATCAGGCGCTGGTAATAGTGCAGGTTGTGGATGGAGAGCAAGCGCGGCGCGAGACTATCTTTAACTACGTGCAGGTGACGCAGGTAGGCTCGGCTGTAGCTCCGGCAGGTAAAGCAGCGGCACTCCTCGTCCAGGGGCCGGGTGTCGCTCCGCCAAGCGGAGTTCTTGATCACCAGACGTCCCCTGCTTGTAAACAGGTTCCCGTTTCGCGCGTTGCGGGTCGGAAGCACACAGTCGAACAGGTCCACCCCGGCCGCAACCGCCTCCACGATGTCCTCGGGGTAGCCGACACCCATCAAGTAGCGTGGCTTGTCCCTGGGGAGCCGTGGGGCGCCGAACTGTACCACCGAGTACATTTCTTCGGGAGTCTCTCCCACGGAAAGTCCGCCGATGGCGTAGCCGTCGAAGTCCATTGCCACGAGTCGCTCCGTACATTCGGCCCGCAGGTCCTCTTCCAGACCGCCCTGCACGATGCCGAACAGGGCGGGTCCCGTACTGTCGTTTCGCTCCACAGCGAGGCTGCGCTCCGCCCAGCGCAGGGTGCGTTCCATGGCGGCGCGCAGGTCCGAGTGCTGCGCAGGAAGGGCGGCACAATCATCGAGAACCATGGCGATGTCGACTCCGAGATTGACCTGGTGCCGCACGGTGGATTCAGGGGTCAGCCGCACCAGTTCGCCGCCATGGGGATTGCGGAAAGTGACGCCGTTCTCGTCGATGTCTCGCATTTTCGCCAGGCTGAACACCTGGAAGCCGCCGCTGTCGGTGAGGATGGGCCCGTCCCAGGCCATGAACTCGTGCAAGCCGCCCAGATCACGAATGTGCTCGCTACCCGGCCGGCAGACCAGGTGGAAGGTGTTGGACAGGATGATGTCGGCGCCCAGTTCGCGTAGGTCTTCGTGGGTCAGGCTCTTCACCACGCCATAGGTGCCCACCGGCATGAAGACCGGTGTCCGCACGCTGCCGTGCGGCAGGTCCAGGCGCGCCGAGCGGGCCTCGCACGACGGGTCCGAGGCCAGCACCTCAAAGGATGAGCATCGCGTCGCCATAGCTGTAAAAGCGGTAGCCTTTCTCGGCTGCCGAACCGTAGAGGTGAAGGGTTGTCTCGCGTCCCAGGAAGGCAGCTACCAGCATCAGTAGAGTGCTTCCGGGCAGGTGGAAGTTGGTCAGCAGAGCCATGTTCATGGACGGCCCGTGGCCCGGTCGAAGAAACAGGTCAGTGGTGCGCCACTGTCCGTCGCTGGGTCGGCCGAGCCGGTGCCATGACTCCAGGCTGCGACAGGCCGTGGTGCCGACAGCAACCACCCGGCCACCTTCGGTTTCGCACTGTTCGATGCGCGCGGCCGTGTCGGCGGGCACGCAGTAGCGCTCGCTGTGCATCACGTGCTCCGAGAGTTGTTCGTTACGCACCGGTGTGAAGGTGCCGGGACCGACGTGCAGGGTCACGCACGCTACGTCAATGCCACGGTCACGAAGCGAGTCGAGTACCGCTGGGCTGAAGTGAAGACCTGCGGTCGGCGCGGCAACTGCACCGGATTCGCGAGCGAAGATCGTCTGGTAGCGCTCGTCGTCCTCGCTACGTGGTCCGCCGCTGCGGTCAATGTATGGCGGCAGGGGCATCTCGCCCCAGAAGTTTGCCAGTTCGGCAAGGTCAGCTCCTTCGGAGTGAATCTCGCGACTGCCGTCTGGCCGAACCTCGCCGACCCGCAGCACAGGTGCCGGTTTCGCGGAGACGCTGTCTATGCCACGCCGCTGCAGGACGACCCGGGTGCCGGGCCGGACCCGCGAAGAAGGGCGCACCAGGGCAGACCACGAGCCGTCTGTCAGGGCTTCGATAAGCAGAATCTCCACGGCGCCGCCACTGTGCTCCTTGCGAGCGCAGAGCCGTGCCTGAATCACGCGGGTGTCGTTCACGACCAGCAGATCGCCACGCTCGAGCAAGTCGGCAAGCTGCGAAAACTGCTGGTCGTTACAGCTGCCGTCGTGACGAGAGCAGGACAGTAGCCTGCTTGCGTCGCGACGAGAGCAGGGCTGCTGCGCGATCAATCGGCTTGGCAAATCGAAGTGATAGGACGTGAGCAGTTCGTCAACCGTCGCGTCGCCGGCGAACGGTTGCTGGGCCCGTGGCTTGGTTTGGTGGGCAATCATCGGTGGGCGCTTCTAGGAAGATCGCGAAGGGCTGTCAATGGTCGGCTGCAGGGGAAGGCCAGCGTTGACCCTTCTGTCTGCTCTACCCATACTCCGGCCATGCAGATTGCGCTTGCACAGATCGACACCACTGTCGGCGATGTCCGAGGCAACAGCGCGCTGATCGAAGCGGCGTATCGGCGTGCCCGCAGCGGCGGTGCCGAGTTGGTGGTGTTTCCCGAGCTTGCCCTTGCGGGCTACCCGCCTCGCGACCTGCTGGAACGCCGCGCGTTTGTGGCCGCCTGCGAGCGGGAGATCGCGGTTCTTGCCGCTGTGACGGCCGATGGGGGCGGCATGCTGCTGGGCACCCTGACGGCAGTGCCGGACAGCGAGGTAGGCCGGAGTGTCTACAACACAGCAGCCCTTCTGGCCGAGGGCGCAGTGCTCGCGCGAGTTCACAAGTGCCTGCTGCCCAGCTACGACGTGTTTGACGAAGCCCGCTACTTCGAGCCGGGGCCGCGTGGTGCAATCAGGCCGGTGGAGTTTCGTGGTCGCAAGCTCGGCATCACCATCTGCGAGGACGTCTGGAACGACGCCGATTTCTGGGAGCACCGCCTGTACGATTTTGATCCGGCCCAGCGCCTGGTCGACCAGGGGGCTGACCTGTTGCTCAACCTGTCCGCCTCTCCCTATCACCTGGGCAAGCAGGACCTGCGGCATCGGATGCTGGCGACGCTGGCACGTGGCCTGGGGGTTCCGGTTCTGCATTGCAACCTGGTCGGTGGCAACGATGAGTTGGTCTTCGACGGCGACAGCTTCGCCTGCTGGCCCGATGGCAGTCTGCGGGCACAGGCAGCAGCCTTTGTCGAGGACCTGGTGCAGATCGACATCGACGCGCCCCCACAGCCCTGTGCCCCTCGAGAGCTGCTTGAGCCTGCCGAGGGTGCCGTGAGGGCAGTGACGCTGGGTCTGCAGGGCTATTTCCGCAAGTGCGGATTTCAACGGGCGGTCATCGGCCTGAGCGGTGGCATCGACTCCGCAGTGACTGCGGCACTGGCGGCTCGGGCACTGGGTCCTGAGCAGGTGACCGGCATCACCATGCCCTCTCGTTACTCTTCGAGCGGTTCGGTCGAAGATTCCCGCAAGCTGGCCGAGGCGCTCGGCATCGCCTTTCACGTGGTTGCCATCGAAGACGTACACAGGGCCTACCAGGACTGCCTCGAAGGCCTGTGGAGGAGCGCCGAGCTCGACGACCTGGCTACCACCGGGGTAACCGATCAGAACGTCCAGGCGCGGATACGCGGCAACATCCTGATGGCCTGGTCCAATCGTCTCGGCGCCCTGGTCCTGTCGACCGGCAACAAGAGCGAGTTGGCGGTGGGTTACTGCACGCTGTATGGCGACATGGCGGGCGGACTCGCCGTGATCTCTGATCTTCCCAAGACGCTGGTCTACGACGCCAGTCGCTGGTTGAACCGAGACCGTGAGCTGATTCCCGAAGCCACCATCAGCAAGCCGCCGTCGGCAGAGCTTGCCCCCGACCAGCTGGACACCGACTCGTTGCCCCCCTACCCCACCCTCGATGCGGTCCTGCACGAGTACATCGAGGAAGCGGCAGATGCGGCCACCATCCACGAGCGCACGGGGGTCGCAGTCGAGACCATCTCTCGGGTGATCAAGATGGTCGATCGCAACGAGTTCAAGCGGCGCCAGGCGGCGCCAGGCCTGCGGGTGACCAGCAAGGCCTTCGGCTCGGGCCGACGCTTCCCGGTGGCGGCGCGCTTTCAGTTCGACTGATCGGCGCCGGTTCCGCCTGCAACTCTATTTAGCCGAACCGTCGGGCTTACGCGCGATCATTTCGAAGGCCTTCAGCATCTCGATGGGGATCGGGAAGATCACCGTCGAACTGTTCTCGGCAGCGACCTCCGTCAGCGTCTGCAGGTAGCGCAGCTGGATGGTGATCGGAGACTCTCCCATGATGACGGAGGCATCGGTCAGCTTCCTGCTTGCCTGGAGCTCGCCGTCCGCTGCAATGATCTTGGCACGGCGCTCACGCTCGGCTTCTGCCTGCTTGGCCATCGCCCGCTGCATCTCCTGGGGCAGGTCGATGTGCTTGAGTTCCACCTTGCTGACCTTGATACCCCAGGCGTCGGTGTCCTCGTCGAGCAGACCCTGCAACCTGCCATTGATCTTCTCTCGGTCTGCCAGCAACTCGTCGAGCTCCGCCGTCCCCGCCACCGAGCGCAGAGTCGTCTGTGCCAACTGGGAGGTGGCATACAGGAAGTTGTCGACCTCGATGATGGCCTTCTCCGGGGCCATGACTCGGAAGTAGACCACCGCGTTGATCTTTACCGATACGTTGTCGCGGGTGATGACGTCCTGGGTGGGAATGTCCAGCGTGACAACACGCAGATCGACCTTCACCAGCTTGTCGATAAAGGGGATCAGGAGGACGATGCCAGGGCCCTTGACGCCGACGTAGCGACCCAGCCGGAAGATGATGCCGCGCTCGTACTCGCGCATGATCTTTACTGCTGCGGAAAAAAATGCGAAGCCCGCGAGGATTGCGAAGACTCCCAGTTGAATGGCTGCTCCCATGCTCTACTCCTGTTCTGGTTCTGCCGCTGCGGCACTCTCGCCAGCGCTCGGCTGTCTTGGTTGTGTTCGTCTCTCTTCGAGGGGCTCTACTTCCAGCTCCATGCCGTGCACTGCGCGCACCGAGATTCGATTGCCCTCGGCGATGGGCTGGCTGGCAGTTGCCTGCCAGATCTCGCTGTGTACGAAGACCCGTCCGGTCTCGTGACCGCCGGGGATCGAACGGGTCACCTTGCCCTGCGCTCCGACCATTCCCTCACTGCCGCCCATGACTTTGCGCTTGTGGCCCCTCCAGACCAGCCACGCGACCAGCCCGACGCAGAGCAGGGATAGGACGACGACGAACAGCACCACGTCCATCGACACGCCAACGTTGAACTCCGGGCTCTTCTTGACAAGAAAGAGTCCGCCAAAGGCAAGTGACAAGCTTCCTCCCACGGTAAGCAATCCGTAGCTGGGAAAGTACACCTCGGCGAACAGGCAGCCAAAGCCTATGAGCACGAAAACCAGCGCCAGCACGTTGACCGGAATGGCGCTGAGGCCGAAGGCGGCGAGCAGTAGTGCGATCGCGCCGACGACGCCAGGGATAATCATGCCCGGATTGTTGAACTCGAGGTAGAAGCCAAGCGCGGCCAGCGCCATGAGCAGGTAGGTGACATTCGGGTGGGTCAGCATGGTCAGGACCCGCTGCGCGAGGGTCATCGAGATGTGCTCCACCGGGCCTTTCGTGCGGAGCAGCACAGCCTGCTGTTCGTTCAGCTGGATCTCCCGACCATCGATGCTGTCCAGCAATTCCGCGAGGCTGCCTGCCTCGAGATCGACCACCTTCAACTTGACTGCCTCTTCGGCCTGAATCGACACGCTCTCGCGCACGGCCTTCTCGGCCCAGTCCGCGTTGTGGCCGCGCTGCTCGGCGAGGTTGCGGATGAACGCCACCGAGTCGTTGGTGACCTTCTCGAGCATTGCTGCTTCGGAATCACGCTTCTTCTCGGCGTCTTCCTCGTCGTCGTCACCGCCAACGCCGGGTGCGGCCATCATGACCGGGTGTGCCGCTCCAATGTTTGTGGCCGGTGCCATGGCAGCGACGTGTGCCGCCATCGTGATGAAGGTGCCCGCCGAGGCCGCTCGCGAGCCCTTGGGACTCACGTACACCACGAGTGGCAGCTCGGAGCCGAGCATTGCCTTGACGATCTCGCGGGTGCTCTGCAGTGATCCGCCTGGTGTGTCCAGTACGAGCACCAGCGCCCGCACCTCCGGGTTGGCCTGCGCTGCCTCGAGGGCTTCGATGTAGTAGTCCCGCGTGCCGCGATTGATGATCTCGTCGTCGAGGGTGACGACCCAGACAATGCCCGGGCCAGGATCGACAGGCACCAGCGGTTCGGCCGCCTGCTCCGGGCTCTTGGGGTCTTCTGTGGTCTCTTCTTCCGCTGCTTCGGCGGCTTGCTCCTTTGCCTGCAAGAGCCCTGTGCCTGCCACCGCCAGGGCCATCCAAAGGCCCAGCGCCGTTGCTATCAACCAAAGCCGTGACATGGTCCTCACGCTCCTCTCTGCGGCGGGCTGGGGAGATCCCGACCCGTCCTCTCTCGGAACACCTGCCGCACCAGCTTCATGTCCTCGAACACCTTGCGCTTGTCGCCGGGATTCCGCAGCAGGTACGCGGGATGATAGGTCGCCAACAGCGCAGCGTCCCGGAATGGGTGGGCACGGCCGCGCAGGCTGCCGACACTGTCTTTGGTTTGCAGCAGAGTTTGCGCCGCGAAACGACCCAGGCCAATCACCACGACCGGCTGCAACAGGTCCAGTTGCTGCCACAGGAAGGGTGAGCAGCTCTCGATTTCGTCGGCCTCGGGGTCTCGGTTGCCGGGGGGACGACACTTGACCACGTTGCAGATGTACACGTCGCTGCGCTGCAGGCCGAGTACGTTGTTGATGATGCGATCGAGAAGCATGCCGGCATCGCCGACAAAGGGTTCTCCCTGCAGGTCTTCGTTGCGGCCGGGGCCTTCACCAACGAAGACGATTTCGGCTTCGGCGCTGCCGGTCCCGAACACCACCTGTGTTCGCTGCTCGTGAAGCTTGCAACGGCTGCAGTCGGCAAGCGCCTCGCCGAGTTCGACCAGCGTGCCGCCCGCGGGCAGACTCGTGATGGCAGCCGCCGCCTGCGTTGTCTCGTCCGGTGCAGGCGGTGTGGTTTCGGTTGGCGATGTCTCGGCGGCCGCAGCATCTACTGCTGCGGCTGGCAGTTCGGTGGCCGCAGCCGGCTCGGGGCGGGCATGCTCGCTGCGGTGGACCTCAGCCCAACTGCGCAGATCGAGGGCGAGGGCGAGCAGATCATCTCCGGGGGTTTGCACTTCGCTCACGGCACCACCACTTCGACACTGCCAGAATTTCCCCAGCCGTCGTCGACAAGGAATACCCAACTTCCGTTGGACAGACCACTCAGATCGAGGGTCACGAGGGTTCGGTCGCCGTCGTCTGCGACCGAACCTGGAGCCAGGCTGAGGGGCGTGTCAGAGCTTCCCTGCAACTGTGCGCTGACGCTGAGGCCTGCGGCTGGCGGAACCAGCGGCGTGGGGGTCTGCGGATCTGAGGATGCGTGCAGCAGGCGGTAGCCTCGCGGAACAGCGGCATAGGACGCCTCCAGGAGCAACTGTCCGGCATCGATCGAGGCGGTCAGCTGGACGGCTGCCGGAACCAGCTCAAAGGGCTCTGAGTCCTGCTGCCAGGGGGTCGTGTCGAAGGGATATGAGTTGTCGGCGGGATCGCGACTCTGGCCGGTCACGTGCAGCCGATAACGGCCCAGCGGAAGTGCAGCCAGTTGATCCAGGCCCGCCCAGGTATTCAGGGCCTGCCACTCGACGTGGTAGTAGTGCCGCCGCACCGGATCGGGCTGCTCGTCGGTGCCCCGCAGGGGGTCCGGCGTGTAGGTGACCAGCACGTCCGGCAGCGCGTCGCTGACGGCTGCGCCGGTCGGCGTGCTCAGTGCCAGCCAGGAGCCATCCTCCTGTTCCTGCTGCACGGTCACGGCAAGCAGGCCAGTGGCGGGATCGCTGCCCTCGAGCGTGAAGCGCGCAATGCCTCCAATTCGCTCGATCTGCGCTGCCGGTTGCGCCGTGGTCGGCGGAACCCCATCCCGGGTGTACAGGTAGCCGGGCAGCTCGGCCAGGGGCTGTCCGGCGCCGGCAGTGGCATCAGGTTCGACGGGTGGGCGCTTCCATTCCGGGTACCAGGTCGAGGTCGGAAAGTCTGGCCAGGCAGGGTCTTCATCCAGCGGGCTCGCGGCCACCTCGACGACGTCCAACAGACGCTCGAGGAGGTACTCCCCCTGCAGCGGCCCCCACCAGGTGATTGCCGGTTCGTAGCCGGCCAGCAACCAGTCATCGACGCTGAGCAGGTAGCCCTCGTGGTCGAGTGCGTAGCCGAACACGACGGTACGTCCGACGCCCTTCTCGGTCTTGGCTCGATGACGCAGCCCCTGGGTCCACAGCGTCGTCGACTCGCCCGGAGCAAAGGCCAGGACGACATCCTCGCTGGCAGTTCCTTCTCCCATGATGGTGACAGGAATGGAGCGTAAGCCGATCGCTCCCAGCAAGGCAGTACGCGATTCCGGCAGCGGCAGCGGGTAGTCATCGCGGTCTTCGATAAAGGCGCGGAACGCGATACGGAACAGCGAGAAGCTCTTCTCTACGTCGAGGCACGACTTGTACATGGGCAGATCGACGTTGAGACCAAACAGGGAAATGTCGATGTCAGGCTCGCCACACAGCAGGGCTCCGTGCTGCGACCAGAACTCGTCGAGTGGGCTGAGAATCTCGCCGTCATCGCCCCAGACCCTCATGTCGGGCTCATAGGGATCATCGGCCCAGTTCGGGTCCCATGGTAGGTAGCGCAGGTCGACCGCACCCGCTCGGGTAACCGTGATGTCCCGCCCCTGTCGGACATAGCGATGGACCGGCTCGAGCACTACCGGGCCGGCATTCACGTCGATGGAGTCGTACAGATCGAGCAGTCCCTGGGCGGCGTTCTCGGCAACCGACTCCAACTGGGGCAATCCGCCAAAGTCGCCACCGGGAGCGACATCGCCACCGGCACCCTGGGCAAACATCCAGAGCGGCCCGCCATGGCGTTGATTCAACAGGCTGCCGATGTGTCCGGGCGCGTCGGAGCTGACCAGGTTGTTGCTTCCGCTGAGTACTGTGCCGTGGATGCCAAAGGCGAACAGAGCTGCGATCGGGCTGCCGTCGACGGCGTCTACGCGGAGCATCGATGCGCGCGCGTCCTTGTGCCCGGGGCCGGTCGGGGAGCCATCGGGTGCGGGCAGGTCGTCGTTCTCGGAACGGCGGTCGTGAAAAACGCGGTCGACGCCGATGGGGTCAAAGTTCGGGTCGATGCCGAGGCCGATGGCGGCTTCTCGGCGCGACTCCCAGGCGGAATAGGCCAGGTCCGAGAGCTGCAGAACGAGACGATCAAAGACCTCGCGGTGGAAGAAGTCGCCACCGAAGAACAAGATAAAGGCCTTGGTGAAGGGGCCATAAGAGGAGTGCGAGTGGCTCGCCATCGTGAACACCGAGTCGCCCAGATCCCGGCCGATCCGCTCGGACAGCGCGGCGCCCACCGCCTCGGTCAAGCCATCAAACGAGTAGATGAGGTCGAAGCGGATAAGAATTGCCGTCTCGATGCCGTTCTCCAGCCAAAGGACCGAAGCTGGAATTCGGCTCTGCCAACCTGCCGAGGGAACGAAGTCGGTGCGGTAGTCTGAGTCGCGGGAATCTGGCCCGGGCGAGTCTCCCAGCGCCCGGTCGCGATCCGTGTATCCGCCCAGTGGTACGCCTACGGGCAGGTCGAGGTAGCCCCCGGCCGCTCCGGCTTCGAGCAGGCCGCCGGCGAGGGCCGGCCAGTCAGGGATCCCGGAATCATCGTCATCACTGCTCCCACAAGCCACCATGGCCGACCCCACGAGCAGCAGTGCCAGCACCCGAACAGTGTTCAGGCTGGGCCTCGAGGAAAGTGGTCTGACAGGGCGTGGTCGTGACACAGGCGGCACAACCCTACTGCAAGGACGCGCCCCTGTGGAGATTCCCGTCGATTTCAAGTCGACAGCAGCGCCGCAACCCGATTGAGGACTTCGGCAGCGACCTCTTCCTTGCTCATCAGGGGCAGTGCTTCGGTGCGCCCATCGGCATGAAGCAGGGTGACAACGTTGCTCTCTACCGCAAAGCCGGCACCGGGCTCGCCCAGGTCGTTGGCGACGATTAGGTCCAGGCCCTTGTTTTCGAGCTTCGCGCGCGCCCTCGCGACCAGGTCTTCGGTCTCCATTGCGAAGCCGACCAGGACCTCGGGGCGAGCCCCAGCCGAGACGCCCGCGAGGATGTCCTCGGTGGATTCGAGGGGCAGCTGCGGCGCTTCCCCCGCTCGTGCCTTCTTCAGTTTCTCAGCGGCCGGGTCGGCCGGTCGGAAATCAGCGACGGCGGCGGCCATGATCAGTGCGTCCGCCCCGTTGGCGGCACTCTTGACGGCCTCGGCCATCTCGGCGGCGCTCTGCACCGGGATCACGCAGGCTCCCTGCGGGGCCTCGAGGGATGTCGGTCCGGTGACCAGGGTGACCAGTGCACCTCGGCGAAGGGCAACCTTCGCCAGGGCATAGCCCATTCGTCCCGTGCTGTGGTTGGACAGGAACCGGACCGGATCGAGGGCCTCGCGCGTCGGCCCTGCAGAGATCACCAGATTGCGTCCGCCGAGGTCATCGGGACAGAGCAGAGCCTGCAGAGCTTCGAGGGCTTGCTCGGGCTCGGGCAGTCGGCCCATACCGACTTCCCCGCTTGCCAGGCGGCCGTGTTCACACGGAAGTACCGCCAAACCGGCGCTACGCACACGCTCGAGGGCATCCTGGTGCAGCGGGTGACCTGCCATCCTGCTGTGCATCGCGGGGCAGAGCAGTACGGGCCCGTCGAAACAGGCGACGCACAGCTTGAGTAGATCATCAGCCAGGCCCGCAGCAACGCTGCCCACGAAGTTTGCTGTCGCCGGGTAGATGACCATTGCATCGGCCCAGTTGCTGAGGTCTACGTGCAGCTCACCGCTGGTCGAACCCTCGAACTGCCAGAGTTGCCGGTAGACCCGGTGGCCCGACAGGGCGTGCATGGTGGGCTCGCCCACGAAGCGAGTGGCAGCGTCGGTCATTACCACCCGGACTTCAAAACCAGCATCCTGCAATCGCCGAAGCAACAGGGCCGCCTTGAAGGCAGCCACACCACCACAGACACCCAGCAGGATGCGCCGGCTTTGCGCCTCGTCAACAGAGGGCATCGAGGCTCCCCTGCCCTTCGCGCAGAATCATGAACGGAGTGCTTGTCGTGTCCACGACAGTCGTCGGGTCTTCCAGCCCGAGACCGCCATCGACCACAGCGGCCAGCTTCTCGCCCAGGCTGCGGTCGATCTCCGCGGGATCAACCAGGTAGCGGCCTTCCTGCTGGCGCAGAGATGTCGTCACCAGGGGGCGGCCGAGTTCCTCCGCGAGAGCACGGGGGATTGCCGCATCGGGGACCCGGATTCCGATGGTGCGCCTCTTCTTGTGCATGCGCTTGTGGATTTCGCGCCCCGCTTCGACGATGAAGGTGTAGGGCCCGGGCAGGAGCCGTTTCATCGTTCGGTAGGCGAGCGTGGAGACGTAGCCGGAGTAACGGCCAACGTCGTCTACGTCAGCGAGCAGGATGCTGAGGGGGTGACTCCTCGGACTCTGCTTGAGCACATAGAGCTTGTCGATGGCCTTGAAGCAATGCAGATCACAGGCAAGGGAGTAGCCCGAATCGGTAGGGATTGCGAGCACTCCGCCCTCTGCAAGGAGCTGCGCTGCACGATGTACTTCTCGTCCCTGGCTCGCCCAGGCATCGATCTCGATTCGCATCGAGCAGCTGGCGGATGAACCGCTACGGGGCGGTGGTGGGGCCCTGGTGGAACGAGGAGAGCGACGAGATGGACTTGATCCGAGCCTCGGCGACCAGGTTGCTGGCTTCGGCGGTGGTGATGGCGCGCTCCGCAGCCAGTGCGAAGATCTCGCTCAGGGTCATCTGGATCCCCTCGGCGTCGCGCAGCGCTTTCTCACGCGGAGCGCCGCTGATCTCGGCGTACACGTTGATGAGACCACCGGCATTGATGACGTAGTCCGGCGCATAGAGGATGTTGCGGTCGCGCAGCATCGCACCATGGCGCGCCATATTCTCCAACTGGTTGTTGGAGCCGCCGGCAACGATGGGCACCTTGAGTTGCGGCACGGTGTTGTCGTTGAGGACAGCACCCAGGGCGCAAGGAGCAAATACGTCGGCATCGACTGAGTAGATGTCGTCGATACCCACCACTTCGCAGCCATGCTCGTCGGAAAGACTCGCCAGCCGGTCCTCGTCAACGTCGGTAATGATGGTGCTTGCGCCGGCATCGTGCAGGTACTTGACCAGGTGCATGCCGACATTTCCGACACCCTGAATCGCAACTTTCTTGCCGGCGACATCGGGCGACCCGAACACTTCCCGGCAGGCGGCGCGGATTCCGTGGAAGACGCCCCACGCGGTGACGGGCGAAGGGTCGCCGCTACCACCCGCAAACTTGGAGACGCCGCAGACGTGCTGGGTTTCCATGCTGATGAAGTCCATGTCCGAGACCGTCGTGCCGGAGTCCTCGGCCGTAATGTAACGGCCACCCAGGCTGTTGACGAACTGCCCAAAGCTACGCAGCAGCGCTTCGCTCTTGTCTTCACGTGGGTTGCCAATAATGACAGCTTTGCCGCCACCGAGATTCAGGCCGGCGCAGGCCGCCTTGTAGGTCATGCCGCGAGAAAGTCGCAGTACGTCCCGCAATGCATCGGCTTCGGAGGGGTAGGGGTAAAAGCGGCAACCGCCCAGGGCTGGACCCAGCGTGGTGTCGTGGATGGCAATGATTGCCTTCAGTCCCGAACTGTCATCACGACAGAAAACGACCTGTTCGTGGTCATAATTCTCAGCGTGAGAAAAAACCGGCATCCCCTACTCCTTCTCAAGGTCTACAGACAGTACACCGCTCGTTTACAGGGTTCCGACCCCGCGGGTCAAGGCGGCAAGTTTCCAGCAATCGCGTGAAGCGGTTGAGGTGTGCGCCCAAGGGCCTTACCATCTGCGCACATGGTGAGTCTTAGAACCTGGCGACGTTGCTCTCTTTGTTGCGCCCTGCTGCTTGTTGTTGTGTGCCTGGGTGCGCCGACCCATTCGGCGTGGGCGGAGCAGCCGAAAACACTCGCGGGACCAACGGCACACTACGTCGACAACGCGCCAGGCTTCCCGAGCAACGACGCGAGCAGCTCGACGAAGCTCCAGGAGGTCGTCAGGATCTTCAAAACAGGAGATCTCGAGAAAGCCCTGCACCACCTGGGAGGACTTCTTGATCGGGGCGCCCTGCCCAGCCGCGCGCGGCCACGAGCAAGGTTTCTGCGGGGCTGGATGAACTACCAGCTGGGGCACTACCAGCAAGCCAGCGCATCGTTCTTTCAAGTCCGCAAGGTGCCGAAACATCCCCTGAGAGAGGCGGCCACCTACTTCGAGGCCCGCTCGGACTTGATGCGCGGCCATTACAAGGCAGCGATTTCCGAGTGCAACGTGGTCATCGGTGGCTACCCCCTTGGCGACTTTGTCGACGAGTGCCGACTGGTTCAGGCAGATGCATACCTGGCTCTCGGTGCACGCCGCAGCGCAGTGCACAGGTTCTACCGGTTCCTCGGCGACAACCCCAAGGACCAGCGCTACGAGGAGATCAACCTGAAGATCGCCGCAGCGCTCGAGCAGGAGGGCGATCTCGAGGGTGCCGCCAAGAAATATCGGGCCCTGTACCTGCGCCATCGGCTGCCTACGACCGGCATTGTTGCGGCCGACGGATTGCGTCGACTCAAAGCAGTGGGCATGGAGCTTCCGGCTCTCTCTGACGCTCAGTTGTATGTTCGCGCCTGCTCTCTGCGTGACAGCGGCGCGTTTGATAGTTCCCACGAACTGTACTGTGACCTCCGCGAGCGGTTCAAGAAGCCGGACAAGGCCAAGTCCGGCATCGCCCGCAAGCTGAGGAAGAGTCGACACGACTTCCTGTGGCGCAACCGTCGCTACGATGAAGTCGGCAACCGCTACCGACGGATGTACGAAGCCAAGCCCGATGCCCGAGCGGCTGTAAAGAACCTGTACTGGGCGGTGCGGGGCTTCTCCAAGGCTGGCCGCTTCAAGCAGGCGGTGCGTTACCAGAACATTGGCGTGGAGCGCTTCCCGAACCATCCTCATTTTCGCGCCAGCGGGGAGCGGTCCGCGATGCTGAACGTGTCTGCGGGCAACTACAAGGAAGCGCGGGCCGCCTATCACGCACGGCAAAAGAAGTACCCGAAGGTCAAGCGCAATTCGAAGGTCAATTTCCTGCTCGGCTACTACGCCTACCGAGCGAAACTCTGGGATGAGGCTGTCTCGGAGTTGACCAAGATTGCCAATGGCAGGGGGCGCTTCCGAATCGGAGCCCGGTTCTTCCTTGGCAAGACCCTTCATCGCATGGGCAAGCGGGCCGAGGCTGCCGAACAATTCCAGCGAGTGCTCAGCTCCGATCCTGACAGCTGGTACTCGCTGGTATTGCGTAGCAAGAAGCGTAAGGCCCGCGGCCTGGAGGATGGGCTGGTATCCCGCATTGGCCGTTGGCCAGGGCGCTCGGGACGCGATGTCGTTACCGTTGCTACGAGTCTCGCCCCTCCCTTGCAACAATCGCTGGTTCGTCTCCAGGATCGACCGCGACCCGGCACGCGCGGGCCATTGGATCCGAACCGTCGTGACGGCGAGCTGCTCAGGGATGCTGACGGCCGCATTCTTCGCAGGCCGAGCGAACAGAATTGGGGTTCCCCTTCCCTGCTCACCATCGACAACGGCGAAGGGAAGGCCGATGAGGCTCCACCGCCGGCAGCGGCTGGGTCTTCCAGCTCCGGCAAAGAAAACCCGTCGGCTGCGATGATCCCTCTGGACAACCGCCCGCCGCCCATGTGGGTTCCTTCCAAGCTTTGGAACCCGGCCCGCGGCCGGGCTCTGTGGACTGACTTTGCCTACAAGCACCAGGTCCATTGGCCCGGCTTACCCGCCGCCCATGAACTCAGCCTGATCGGCCTCAGCGAACTGGTTGGCCCTCTTCTGACTCAGATCTATGACGAGGTCATCCAAACCCGCAAGAACAAGAAAGTGAAAGCCAAGGTGCTTCGCTGGCGAGAGGAACAGGCGCAGAAAGCCCTCGAGAAAGAAGTTGCAGAAGCCGAAGCTGCCGAAAAGGCGTTTGCTGAGAAAGCGGCGGCTGAGAAAGCATCTGCCGAAGCTGCCGAGAAAGGCGCTGCGAAGCCAGCCGAGAAAGCCGCTGCGAAGCCAGCCGAGAAAGCCGACGAGAAGCCAGCCGAGAAAGCCGACGAGAAGCCAGCGAAGAAGGCCAAAGGGAAGCCAGTCCCCCTGACGCCGGAGCAGTTGGCCGAGTTGCAGGTGCAGCGCTGGTCAGCGATTCTCGAGATGGGCCTGAGGTCTGCCGATTGGCTGGCACTGTTCGCGGCCGCGGGTGATGCCGCCAGCGTGTCCTCCTTTGCCAACAAGTCGAGCAGTTTCCGTGCGATCAAGAACCTGGATAAGTCCAAGCGTGCCCACTGGACACTCACTTACCCGGCGGCCTTCGCCCCCCACGTCTGGCAGGCCTGCTGGGAGTACGACGTCGACCCGCTGTTGATGCTCTCCATCATGCGGGCCGAGAGCCTGTTTCGGCACGATGCGGTGTCCCATGCTGGCGCCCTGGGCCTGGTGCAGGTGATGCCGGCGACCGGCGCCCGGGTAGCGGCCTTGATGTACAGGCCCGATTTCCGGGTGGAAAAACTGCTCGAACCGGAGACCAATATTCGCACCGGCACGTTCTACATGGGCAAACTCCTGGACCGTTACGAAGGTCAATTTCCACTCGCCCTGGGCTCGTACAATGGCGGGCCTCACAATATCGGGCGCTGGCTGCGCGGCAAAGAGGGACTGCCCCTCGAGGACTTTGTCGAGGAGATTGGTTTCGACGAGAGCCGCCGCTACGTAAAGAGGGTCTCCCGCTATTACGGCGTGTACACAGAGCTTTATGGCCAGGGCAGCGTGATCCAGATCCCCACAAAGACTCGCACCGATATTCGCTCGGTGATCAACTTCTAGTTTTCCGTTGCGATTCTCGACGTCGACCCAGCCTGCTACCCTGCGCCTGCCATGAACTTCGCCCCGAAAGATCTGATCACCCCCGGCCGACTGGCCATTGTGTTGACCCTGTGGCTGGTCGCAGTCTTGAGCGTTGCCGCGGGCGCAGGCGAGCAGGACAAAGCCGCCGCAGGAGAAGCCGCCGCAGGAGAAGCCGCCGAGCCTGCTGCAGGTGATGACGATGACAGTGCTGCCGACGACGCTGGGGAAGCACAGGACCCCCTCAACCCCGCTCTGCCACCCCCCATCTGGAAGAGCGGCCTGGTCGAGATCCCCGCGCCTCAGGGCCCGGTCGGCCCGGCCCTGTTTCCAGAGAGGCTGGGTCCAATTCCGCTCCAGCAACCCCCCGCACCTATGGCGTCTCTGTCAGCGCAGGCCTGCAACGCCTGCCACGGGGAGATCCATGATCAGTGGGCCAAATCCGGTCATGCTACGGCCTCGAATAATCGCGTCTATCTCGCCGCGACAGCTGCTCTGGGTGAGCCGGCCGAGTGTCGAAATTGCCACCTTCCCCTGGAGAACCAGCGCACAACTCTTCATTTCGGTCCGGGTTCCACGGGACCGGAGAGCGAGAACCTCTCTTATGACGCGACCCTCGCCGAAGAGGGCGTGACCTGCGCCGCCTGCCATGTGCGGGACGGAATGATCTACGGGCCACGGGATCTTCGCGAGTCCGATGCACCTCACCCTGTCGCGCGGGCTGATGTCCTTCGCAGTCCCGAGGCCTGTGCGTACTGCCACCAGGTCAGCCTGCGCGATGCAGAAGAACACCCCTTCATCGATACCGTCGGAGAGTGGTTGCGGTCACCTTGGGGCCACGCCGGCATCCCCTGTCAGCAGTGCCACATGGCGCGCACATCGGGAATCATCGGCGGCTCCCGCTACGCCGCCTTTTCATCGCACGAGTTCCTTGCCGGACGTAGCCCCGAGGCCATGCGCCGTGCCTTTACCCTGGAGGTGGATCTCCGTGCCAACTCGCTGGAGCGGGGACAACGACTTCGCGCCACCGCCAAGCTGATGAATACCGGTGCTGGCCATGCCGTGCCGACTGGCGATCCTTCTCACCAACTCGAGGTGCGTTTCGAGATCGAAGACCCCTCGGGCGCGGCTCCGCGCGGAGTGAAGCCGAAGTCGCACTGGCTGGGGCGTGAGGTAGCTACCACCTCCCCCTTCCAGGAGAAATCAGACACTCGGCTCGCTGCGGCCTCGAGTCGCGTGTTCGACTATTCGGCAGAGATCCGGCGCAAGCTCAAGCCGGGCAGGTACACCCTCAAGGTGCAGGTGAACTGGTGGGCTGTGAGCCCGGAGCGTGCGAAAAAGGCCGGCTTGGAGCAGGCCGAGGTGCGCATCCGCGTGCTCGAGCAGAAGATTCCGTTCCGGGTCTACTGAAGCCAAGTCGCCGCTCCGCTCCCAAAAGCTCGAGCGTCACGTTGACCCCCCCATCCCCGTCCAGTACAAACGCGCCCTACCCAATCCCCTGGAGTGAGCCATGGAACTTGCTGGACAGAAGGCCCTAGTCACTGGTGGATCACGCGGCATTGGGCGTGGCATCGCCCTGGAACTTGCCCGCCGCGGTGCGGACGTCGTGATCAACTACAACAGCAACTCCGCCGCTGCCGACGAGGTCGTGGCTGCGATCAAGGAAATGGGCAGGCAGGCAGCGTCGATCCAGGCCGATGTCTCGGACTACGAGGCCGCCGGTGCGCTGGTCAAGGGCGCGGTCGCCGAACTGGGCGGCCTGACCATCCTCGTGAACAACGCTGGCGTCACTCGCGACCGCCTGCTCATGGCCATGAAGCAGGAAGACTGGAACACCGTGATTCAGACCAATCTCGGCGGTTGCTACAACGTCACGCAACAAGCGTCACGCACGCTGCTGCGCAACCGCGATCATGGCGCACGCGTGGTCAATATTGCATCGGTCTCCGGCCTGGTCGGCGTGCCGGGGCAGGCCAACTACAGCGCTGCGAAGGCCGGCATGATCGGTTTCACCAAGGCTGTTGCCAAGGAGCTCGGCAAGCGCAAGATCCTGGTGAACTGCGTCGCTCCGGGCTTTATCGAGACCGACATGACCGACGCCATGCCCAAGGTGATGCTCGACGAGATGATGAAGCTGGTGCCCTGCGGACGAATGGGAACCGTCGATGAAATTGCCCAGACGGTCGCATTTCTGTGCGGACCCGCTGCGGGCTACATCACTGGGCAGGTATTCGTGGTCGACGGCGGCCTGACGATGTAGAGAGGTCAGGAGGCGGCTGCCTCCTCCTCCAACCTTGCCAGTACCTCCTTGAGAAGGGACAGTCCCTTACCCTCCTCGGCCGAGTACTTGATCCCCATGCCCTGCTCCTGCGCGTCGACGTCCTCGGCATCCTTGCTCGACCAGACGACTGCGCCCTGAACCTCCACCGGCTCGTCGCAGCCTGGGATGGTGAGGTGCAAAATGCAGGTGCGGCCCACTTCGAGGGGCTTCTTGGTCTTGATGAACGTGCCGCCGCGCTTGAGGTTGCGCTTGTACTCTTTGACGAAGGTTGCGGCGCGCTTGTAGGAAATTCGCAGCCGTGCAGGCCGCCGCTTGCGGGCGCTCGGGGATGCAGCAGGCTCGGTGCTCGGGGCCGGCGCGACCTTCGAGGAGTGTTCGATTTCGGGCCCGTCGCTGCCCTCTTCCTTCGCTCGCGGCGCGACGCCGAAGGGATCGATCGAGTCGAGGACATCCGAGCCGAGATCCAGTGAGTCGCCTACGGTGAGGCCGTGACCAAAGGGCGAGGTAGGCGCACCGCGCGGTGCCACGTCATAGAGATCGCCCGGACTCAGAGTGGGGATCTCCTGGGTGTCTTCAATCTGACCGGCAAGGGCCGCGGCCGCGGCTTCTTCGTCACGTTCGGCGACGGCATGGGGGTCCGCGACGGCTTGGGGGTCCGCGACGGCTTCGACTTCGCCGGTTTCTGCTGCGGCGAGGGCAGCCGCCGCCGCCTCTTCGTCACGCTCCGCCATGGCGTGGGGCTCGGACACAGGAGAGGGCTCCTTGCCGCCGAGGCCCGCCAGCTTGGCCAGCTTGCCGAACATTCCGGCTTGCTCGCCGCCGGCTTCCTCGGATTGTCCTTCGCCGCCGTCTTCCCCTGTCGGCTTCGCTTCCTCGTCCGCCAGGGCGACCGCCTTGATGTCATCCTCACGGACAAACTCGCGAATGGCGATGTTCTGGCTCTCCCCGGTGTCGCGGTCGGCCGCAGAGACGTGGAGGATGGCGTTTCCATCCACCTTGAAGGTGACGTCAATCTTGGGCTCGTGGCTGTCCGCAGCTCGAATGCCCTGGAGTGTGAACTCTCCGAGGAATTCGTTGTCGTCAGCGACGTTGCTCTCGCCCTGGCGAACGACCACCTGCACCTCGGACTGGTTGTCGACTACCGTGGTAAAGGTGTGGGTCGCCGAGCAGGGAACCGTGGTGTTGCGCTTGATGATAGGCCGGCAGTAGCCGCCAGCGACATCCATGCCCAGGGTGAAAGGCGTTACGTCCAGCAACAGCGGTGCGCCCTCGGGAGCGTCCTCATCGAGGAAGGAGCCGTGTACCGCGGCACCGATGGCAACCACCTCCTCGGGGTGGACACCCTTGCAGGGGTTCATGCCGAAGAACACTTTGATTGTCTCCTGGACCTTGGGCATCCGGGTCATGCCGCCGACCAGGATGATTTCGTCGAGCTCCTCGGTGCTGACACCGGCTTCTCGGAGAGCCTCGTCAGTAATCCGAATGGTCTCGTTGATCAGGTCCTGGACCATCTCTTCCAGTTGCTCACGGCGCAGATCGATCTGCAGGTTCCGGTCGCCCTGCAACCTGGGAATGAGGATGGGAGTCTTGTCTATTAAAGACAGTTCGCACTTGGCCTGCTCTGCGGCATCTTTGAGGCGCTGTAGTGCGCTTTGGTCTTCGCGCGGGTCGTCGCCACCCTCGGCCATGAACTGGTCTGCCAACCAGTCGACGATCCGGTAGTCGAAGTCCTCTCCGCCCAGGAACGTGTTGCCGGCGGTGCCGAGGATCTCGTACACGCCCTCGGCTGCTTCGACGATGGAGATGTCGAATGTGCCGCCGCCCAGGTCGTAGATGACAATCTTCTTCTCGAGGTCCTTGTTGAAGCCGTAGGCCAGTGCTGCTGCGGTCGGCTCGTTGAGCAGGCGCAGGACATTCAGTCCCGCCTTCTCGCCCGCTGCCAGTGTTGCCTGCCGCTGTTGGTGACTGAAACTAGCGGGCACGGTGATGACAGCTTCGGTCACCGTCTCGCCGAGGGTCTTCTCCGCGATCTCCTTGACCGCCTTGAGCACAATGGAGGAGGCCTCGACCGGAGTTACCTCAACGTCCCCCATGCGTAGGATCACGGCATCTTCCTCGTCGGCGAAGACATCGTAACTGAGGTGCCGCGAGGCTTCCTGCACCTCGGGGGAACTGTGCTTGCGGCCGATCAGCCGTTTCACTGAGTACAGGGTGTTCTTCGGGTGATTGAGGATCAGAGCCTTGGCACCGTGTCCCACCAGGAAGCGGCCCTTGCCGCTGGTGGCAACGCAAGACGGCAGGATGTTGTATCCACGCTCATCTTCCAGGACCTTCGGGCGACCATCCTTGATCACAGCGACGCAGCTGTTGGTCGTACCCAGGTCAATGCCGACGATCGCGCCCACTATCCTGTTCTCACTTTCTACCTTGCGGCTGCAGACTGCCGAGAACTTTATCAGTCCCCGCCGAACAGAGGGAGTTGGGGCACACCTTCTAGGTCTTCGTGCACGACAGGGTAACGGCCCGAAAAGCAGGCGTCACAGTATCCCCCCTGCCCTTCGTGAACCGCGGAATGAGTGCCCTCGAGGCTCAAGTAGCCGATGCTGTCCGCGCCTACGAAGCGGCCGATTTCGGGGACCTCGTTGGAGGACGCGATCAACTCACTCGCTGACGGAGTATCAATTCCGTAAAAGCACGATCCGGTGGTCGGAGGCGCGGCGATTCGCAAGTGCACCTCTGAGACTCGGGCGCGCCGCAGCATGCGCACGATCTTACGACAGGTCGTGCCACGCACCAGCGTGTCGTCGACCACCACCACCCGCTTGCCTTCGAGCATTCGAGACAGCGGATTGAGCTTCAACTTGACGCCGAAGTCGCGAATTTGCTGAGTCGGTTCAATGAAACTTCGACCGACGTAGTGGTTTCGCACCAGGCCGAGATGGAAGGGAATCCCAGTGCCGCGCGCGAAGCCGAGTGCGGCAGCGACGCCCGAGTCGGGAACCGGAATTACCAGGTCGGCATCGGCCGGGCACTCGCGGGCCAACTGCTCGCCCAGGCGCTGCCGGACTTCGTAGACTCCCTGTCCCCAAAGCGAGGTATCCGGACGGGCAAAGTACAGGTACTCGAAGATGCAGCGTCGCCGCTCTTGTGGTGGGAAGGGTTGAAACGAGGCAATGCCGGTGGCGTCGAACACGACCACCTCGCCCGGCTCCACGTCGCGGACATACTCGGCTTCGACAAGATCCAGCGCGCAGGTTTCCGACGCGACAATCCAAGCACCCTCGGGGTGTCGACCAATGACCAGCGGCCGGAAGCCGAGTGGGTCGCGAGCAGCAATCATCTGGTTGGGGGTCAACATCAGCAGTGTCCAGGCACCCTTGATGCGGGAGAGTCCATCGACTGCGCGATTAACCAGGCTGCGCTGCTTGGACCGCGCCATCAGGTGAACCAGGATCTCGGTGTCGGTGGTGGACTGGAAGATTGCTCCCTGGTCTTCAAGTTGAGCGTGTAGGGACGTCGCGTTGACGAAATTCCCGTTATGAGCAACGGCGAGGCCTTCGCCGGCTCGATGTACCACCAGCGGTTGGACACAACTCAGATCACTGGCGCCGGCGGTCGAGTAGCGCACGTGTCCGATGGCGCGCGTTCCTGCCAAGCGGCTGATGCGCTCGCGGCGACCGAAGACGTCAGCGACCAGTCCCTGGCCACGGTGAACGTACAACTCGTTGCCATCGGTCGAGACGATGCCGGCCCCTTCCTGGCCGCGGTGCTGTAGCGCATGTAGGCCGAGGTAGGCCAGGTTGGCGGCCTCTGGGTGCTCCCAGATCCCCATCAGGCCACACTCTTCGCGGAAGCGGTCCACGTCTCTTGTAGCTCCGAGGTCCAGCCGAGAGGCTCAGGCCAGTGGTGGGCAGGGCTGCAGGCCGATGCTGGCGGTAAAGCCCCCCAGCCAGGCGCTGCGCAGGTCAGCGAGGCTCGAAGCGACAACTTCGAAGCCCTGGGCGTCGGCAATCACCAGGCCGTCGCCGGTGATTTCGCCGACGGCTACCGCGCGGCACTGCATTTCCTGGCACATGGCGAGGAACTCGGCGCAGGACTCGGCCTCGACTGCCACCCAGGCGCAGCCGTGAGTCTCGCCGAACAGTCCCAATTCGCGAGCCTTTGCGTCGGGGTAGATCGGCAATTGGACCCTACAGCCGGTTGCCTTGGCGTCTGTGGCAATCAACATCTCCGCCAGCGAGACAGCCAGGCCACCATCTGAGATGTCATGAGCCGCGCTAAGCAGTCTCCGCCGAGCACCCTCCTGCAAGGTCGCCATCAGGGCTCGCTCTTCGGCCCAGTTCACCTGCGGGGGCATGCCCTGCTCGCTGCCGTGAAGGACGCGGGCATAGGTACTGCCGCCGAGCACCGGGCGAGGCGAACCCATCAAGACGATCTGGCCCTCGGCGGGCAGGGCCATGCTCACGGGCCTTACGCCTGCTTCGAGCAGGCCAATCATGCCGATCGTCGGGGTCGGATGAATGCTCTGAGTTCCGGTCTCGTTGTAGAACGACACGTTGCCCGAGACGATCGGGACATCGACCTGGCGGAGCCCTTCACCGAGCCCCAGCACCGCCTGTTCGAATTCCCACATCACCTCGGGTCGTTCGGGATTGCCAAAATTGAGGCAGTCGGTCGCGCCGATGGGCCTTGCCCCCGTACAGCTGAGGTTGCGACAGGACTCAGCGATGATGCCCTGGGCCCCGCTGAACGGGTCCATCTTGACGTGTACCGAGTTGCCATCGACACACACGGCGATGGACTTTTCGGTTCCCGGCAGTCGCAGCACCGCAGCATCACCACTGCCGGGCCGGACCAGGGTCCCCACCCGAACCATGTGGTCGTACTGACGGTAGACCCAGCGCTTGTCCGCGATGCCGGGCGATGCCAGCAGCGCCGAGAGCACCGCATTGCAATCGCCGTGAGCAGCCAGGTCGGGGGTTTTCTGGCGAACCTCGAGGTCAGCAGGAACCTGTCTCGGGCGGTCATAGCTCGGAGCCTCGTCGGTCAGCGCCAGCACCGGAATTGCAGCAACAGTCTGTCCATCCTCGAGGATCCGCCAGATCCCGTCGTCGGTGACTTCACCTACCACCACTACTTCCAGGTCCCACTTGCGGAACACCTCTTCGACGATGTGCTCGCGGCCCGCAGCCGCAACGATGAGCATCCGCTCCTGGGACTCCGAGAGCAGGCACTCATACGGAGTCATGCCCTCTTCTCGGCGAGGGATTCGATCAATGTGCAGTGCCAGGCCGGTGCCACCTCGGCCCGCCATCTCCACCGAAGAGGACGTCAATCCGGCAGCACCCATATCCTGGATCGCAACGACCGCGTCCTTCTTCATGAGCTCGAGGCAGGCCTCGAGCAGGCGCTTCTCGGTGTATGGGTCGCCTACCTGCACCGTCGGGCGTGGACCCTCGCGACCTTCCTCGAAGGAATCCGAAGCCATCGTTGCACCGTGGATTCCGTCACGGCCGGTACGTGATCCGACGTACAGAACAGGATTGCCGGGACCTGCAGCGATGCCCCGGAAGATGCGGTCTGACGGCATGACTCCCACGGCCATGGCGTTGACCAGGATGTTGCCGTCGTAGCAGGAGTTGAACTCGACCTCGCCGGCAACGGTGGGAATGCCCATGCAGTTGCCGTACCCGGCAATGCCGTCGACGACGCCATCCACCAGGAACGACGTGCGCGGATGCTCGGGGGCGCCGAAGCGCAGCGAATTGAGCAGCGCGATGGGCCGCGCGTTCATTGTGAACACATCGCGCAGGATGCCGCCCACGCCGGTCGCCGCGCCCTGGTAGGGCTCGATAAAGGAGGGGTGGTTGTGGCTCTCCATCTTGAAGCAGACCGCGACGCCATCTCCCACATCGACGATCCCTGCGTTCTCGCCGGGGCCCTGCAGGACCTGCTCGCCCTCGGTAGGCAGAGTGCTCAGAAACCGTCGTGAGGTCTTGTAGGAGCAGTGCTCGGACCACATCACCGAGAACACTCCCAGCTCCGTCCAGCTCGGCGTGCGGCCGAGGATGGACAGGACTTTCTCGTACTCCCCGTCGGTCAGGCCGTGTTCCGATACCAGCGCCGCATCGATCTCAGGATCGCCCGGTCGCCCGGTCACTGGGGAGGCCTCGAGTGCGCTCATGATCTCGCCTCGAAGCTATGGATGATGGAGCGGAACACCGCCGCGCCGCTGGCATCTCCCAGAGCCGTCTCGGAGTTGCGCTCGGGGTGGGGCATCATGCCGAGGATGTTGCCACCTTCGTTAATGATTCCGGCGATGTTATTGACCGATCCGTTGGGGTTGGCCTCGGCCGATTCTTCGCCTTGATGGTTGGCATACCGGAACACCACCCTGCCCTCGTCCTCGAGGCGGCCGATGACTTCCTCGTCGGCGTAGTAGCAACCTTCGGCGTGGGCGATGGGAGCGACGATGGTTTCGGGGCAGAGGATGGTCCAGGGAGAGTGGCCGTTGGCTACCAGCAGCGTCGTGTCCTCGCAGATGAACTTGAGACTCTTGTTGCGCAACAGGGCTCCGGGCAGCAGACCAGACTCCGTCAGCACCTGGAAGCCATTGCAGATGCCCACGACGTAGCCGCCGCCTGCCGCAAAGCGCACCACCTCTGCCATGATGGGTGAGAACCGAGCAATGGCTCCACAGCGCAGGTAGTCGCCGTAACTGAAGCCGCCCGGTAGGACGACACAGTCGACGCCATCGAGGTCGGTGTCCTTGTGCCAGAGGAAGCGCGCCTCGTGGCCCAGGACCTTGTGCACGACGTGGTAGGCGTCGTGGTCGCAGTTGCTACCGGGAAAAGTGACGATTCCGAATCGCATCGGTTGGGCTCGCGTGCTTCTTTGTTGTGATCCGGGACTCGGATCTCAGTCGAGGATCTCGACGCTGAAGTCTTCGACGACCTGGTTCGCCAGCAGCCGCGTCGCCATCTCGTTGGCTCGAGCCAGCGCTTCTTCGGAGTCCGGCGAGTCGACGAACTCGAGGTCGACGACCTTGCCCACTCGAACGTTGCCGACCCCGGCAAAGCCGAGGTTCGTGAGGCCGTGAGCGACGGCCTGACCCTGGGGATCGAGGACGCCACGGCGTGGAGTCACATGGATGCGGATTCGCATGGTTGCTGTCGAGTCCTACTGTTGAATGGCTGTGAAGACACCCTTGTCCTGAAAGGTGCCCTTGTTTACGCCGTGAAACGCTGTCGCATCGCCCTTGAAGTACTGCAGCGCCAGTGATGGGTCGTCGGTTGCAAGCAGAACTCTGCTCTTACCTTCGCTGACCTTGTCACCGAACCTGGCCATTTCAGTCTCCAAAGACTCGCTTGAAAATGAGATCTCGGTGCCGGACAAAAGCGTCGGGCTCGAAGACAGTTTCAATCCTCTCCGGACCGAGCCGGGAGGATAGCTTTGTATCCGCCTCGATCAAGTCCCTAAGTGTTCCTTCTCCCTGCCAGACTCGCATCGCGTGCGCCTGAACCAAGCCATAGGCATCTTCTCGGGACAGATCAGTGTCGATGAGAGCCAACATCAGGCGCTGGGAATAGTGGATCCCACCGAGCATCTCGAGGTTGCGGCGCATGTTGTCCGGATAGACGACAAGGCCCTCAATCACGGTCGCAAACCGGCCGAGCATGAAGTGCATGGCAATGGTGGCGTCGGGGCCAATTACCCGCTCCACCGACGAGTGGCTGATGTCCCGCTCGTGCCACAGCGCGATGTTCTCCATCGCGGGCAGTGCGTAGCTTCGGACCAGCCGCGCCAGGCCGGTGAGGTTCTCACTGAGAATGGGATTCCGCTTGTGCGGCATGGCGGAGCTGCCCTTTTGCCCCTTTGTAAAGCGTTCCTCTGCTTCCAGCACTTCGGTGCGCTGCAGGTGTCGGACCTCAACTGCAAAGCGCTCGATGGACGAGGCAAGTAGGGCCAGCGCCGCAAAGAAGGCGGCATGTCGGTCGCGCGGGATTACCTGCGAGCCAACGGCCGAGGGCTGCAGGTCGAGTCGCTCACAGACGCTCTCTTCCACGCGCGGGTCGATAAACGCGAAGGTCCCCACAGCACCTGAAATCATGCCGACACGCATTTCGCCTACAGCAGCTTCGAGTCGCTTTTCGGCGCGGACCAGCTCGTCGTACCAGCCCGCCAGTTTCAGACCGAAGGTAGTCGGCTCCGCGTGGATCCCGTGGCTTCGGCCGATGCACTGGGTGTCCTTGTGCTCCAGTGCCCGCACTTTGACCGAGGCCTGCACTCTGCGCAGTTCGGCCAGCAGCAACTCGCCGGCTTCTTTGAACTGCACCGCGGTCGAGGTGTCGAGTACATCCGAACTGGTCATCCCCTTGTGCAGGAAACGGCCCTGGTCGCCGATGTTCTCGGTCACAGCTGTGAGAAAGGCGATCACATCGTGCTTGAGGGTCTTCTCGAGCTCGTTCACACGGTCGATGTCGAAGGCTGCTCGTTCGCGGCAGACCCGGGCCGCTTCTTCGGGAACCTGGCCCAACTCCGCCATGGCCTCGCATGCCAGCAACTCGACCTCGAGCATGATCTCGAAGCGATGCTGGTCGGACCAGATTCGGGCCATCTCGGGCCGGCTGTAGCGCGGAATCACAGTAAGCTCCCCGAAAGGCTGTGCCAGCCGCTACGAATCGAGTCACTGTTCACGATTCTGGGTCTGGTGGCCGCGGAGTGTACCAGGGGGTTTTGTGCCTGTCAGCCGCCGTTGTCGAGGCAATTTGCGCCGGCACGGACCGGGATCACTGATCCCGGTCCCGTAGCCTGGAGAATGTCCACCCGCACCGGTCTGTTGTGGCCCTCTGCGACGGCCCGCCTGGCGGCGCTCAGCGCCAGGTCAGGTCGGTTGTTCTTCTCGGAGAGGTGTGCCAGCAGCACGACCTCCAACACCCCATCTCCGAGGCTCTGCAGGATCTGGGCGGCCTGCTCGTTGGAGAGGTGCCCGTGGCGACCACGGACGCGCTTCTTGAGACTCCAGGGGTAGGGTCCATCCATCAACATCTTGACGTCGTGGTTGAACTCGAGGAGCACCACCTGGCAGGAGCGGAGCTTGTCAATTACCAGCGCGGTGACCGAGCCGAGATCGGTGCAGATGCCGACCCGATCCGGACCGCTGCCAATCACGAAGCCGACGGGATCGACGCTGTCGTGAGGCACTCGGTAGGGCTCTACCTCGAGCCCCGCTACCTGGAACCGGACGCCAGCCACGAAGTAGCGCACCTCGATCGACTCTGGAAGTTTGGCCGCCTGGGCGCACGAAACGGTCATGTACACCGGCAGTCCCAGGCGCTGAGCAGTCACCCGGACGCCGGCCACGTGATCGCTGTGCTCGTGGGTGACGAGGATGCCCCGCAACTGGGATGTACTCAGTCCCGCTGCCTCCATGCGCAGGAGCACCTGCTTACAGCTGATGCCGCAGTCCACCAGCAGGGCATCTCGGCCGTTGCAGACCACCGATGCGTTCCCGGTACTACCCGAGGCGAGACTGACGAAAGACAGGTTGTCGTGGAACAGCTCGAGGTTCATCGATTCGTTCTCATAACATCCTGCGGGGATGCAGAAAACCCGGTGCCTCGTTGCCAGGCACGCCGCGCAGTCCATCCGCGACCGCTGCGACGGCTGCAGCGACCAGGGACAGTCCGGTGCCTCCCCAGCCTGCCAGGACCGTGACCCTGGGGTTGCCCGGCAGGTAGCCCACCAGCGGCAGCCCGTCGCAGGACCATGCGGCGATGCCGCTCCAGCACTCGCGGATTACAGCTCCCCGGACGCTGGGCAGGTGGGCCTCGATGAACTGCTTCTGTTTCTCGAGCACAGCTTCGGAGAGGTTGCTCGCATCGGTGATTCCGGCTCCCATTTCGGGCTGCTCTGCCCAGCGGCAGCCACTGAACACCACCTCCCCGGTGGGCTCCTGCAACCAACTCTCGAAACGGTGTCGGGCCAACACCGGGACGGGCACTGCGCCCTGCGCGAGGGGCTCGGTGCGCAGGGCCTGCAATCGCACCGGGAACACCATGCTAGCCAGCGCCTGGTCTACTGCTGCTGTGTTCCAGCCGGCCGCAATGACCACAGCCTCCGCGTGCAGCTGCGCTCCCGATGACAACTCGAGGACCTTCGCCCCCGACTCGTGGTTCTGCGAGGAAAGCTGGGCACTCTGGGTGCTGCGAACCACCCTCCCCTCGAGGGACGCGGCCAGGGCCGCACAGAGAGCGCCGATGTCGATCCAGCCATCCCGTGGCACAAACACGCCGCCGGCGAAGCCCTCGCCCAGGCTGCTGAGCTCATGGTCCGAAGCCGATCGACAGTCGGCCTCGGCATTCCAGGAATCCAGCAAGGTCAGCGAGGATCGCCATTCGGCAAGTTCCTGCTCTTCGAGTGCCAGCCTCCAGCTGCCGGTACGTGACCACGGCACAGCCAGGCGTTCCGCCAACTGGAACAGTGCCTCCACCGACCCTGAAGACCACTGCCAGTACAGACTGGCTCGTTCCTCGCCCAGGCCGTGCACCAGGCGCGCCGGGCTGTCCTGGGTGCCGCAGGCGACGATGCCGGGAGTGCAACTGCTGGCGCTGGACACCGACTCGGCGGCAAGCAGCACGACGGAACCACTGTCAGCCAGTCGGTCTGCAGCCAGCAAGCCGGCGAGGCCAGCGCCGAGAACGGCGACATCACAGCGCTCCGGCAGCTCCCCCTCGCTGGTCAAGGAGCACCTCGGCGCTGCACCCGAAGGCTCACCAGTGAACGCAGAGAAACAGGTTCAGGGCGCGGGCGGTGCCGCAGGTGGCGGCGGCTCGGTATTCGTTACGGTGGCAGCATCAACCCAGCCAAACTTGCTGCCGGGAAAGCGTAGCCGGAGCCGTGTGCCGTCGCGATAAATGACCTGCAGCTTGGCGCCTGCTTCGGTCTTCTCCACCTCGCTCGAGTCCGACTCGATGAAGCGGGTCGCCGAGCTGGCGGTCACCACCCAGACGAACTCCGGCGCACTGTCCTGAGCGAGCGCAGCAGGAGCGGTCGCAAGGAAGGCGGCGGCCAGAAACAGAGAGGGAATGCGCAACATAAGTGCTCCATGAGCAACTCTGGGATCACTTCACCCGGTAGCCGCCCAATTCATTGTTGAAAATCCAGGCGACTACATCGCCAATCTTGAAGCCCACCGGCAGGTAGGTGTGTAGCGAGACACCCGCGGAACCTTTGCGGGTCAATTCTTCGCGGGCACGTTCCATCTCTCCAAAGCGCCGCTGCCATTGCTCCATGTTGCTGGGGCGAAGGTCGATCCAGCCGCGACGCGCCCACTTGTCGAGATCCGAACTGCCGTTCACCCGGACCTTCTTGCTCTTGCCCTTGATCTCAGGGACCTTGATCTGCGGTCCCCGCAAAAAGCGTCGACCGTCGGGCAGCAGGATGGGGATGCCGATAGAGATCGCCTGCCTCGCCACGAGGGACTCAGCGAGACCTTCTGAGAGCCGTTCAGACACCGTCTTGGCGCTGATCTCCTGGCCGTCCTCGCTGACTACGGAGCCGAGCAGGCGGTCGCCGAAACAATCCTTCAGCAACCAGGCCTCGAACAGCAGCTTGCTCAACTCTGGTGGTCCCAACGCGCCCAGGGCGATCGACGGCACACCGTGACTGCCTTCGAGCAGATGCAGGTCCTTCATTGCCACCTGCCGCAACTGTCCCGCTCGGTACGACGACGTCATCACCGCACCGTCGAGGGCAGCGATGACATCGTTGCCCGTGTTGCCGCCGGTCAGCTCCATGACAATGCGTTGCGCGATCTCTTCAGGGGTGACGAACTCCATCTGCTTGAGGGCGGTGATGGCGCCGAACTCGCCTTTGGCAAACAAGCCGTTCTCCCCGGTATTCACTACCGCTACCTCGAGCTTCTCGCCGGTCGCGGTGTAGCCGGCGACCTTTTCCGCAGTGTCGAGCTTCTCAAGGCTGGCAGTGTCGACCTCAGCGGGCTTGTAAAGCAGCACTGGCTTGCCGTCGCGACCAGAAATGGGGGTGATCTGGACCGCCCGGTAGCCGATCATCGCGGCCGGCTTCACTTCCTTGACCACGGGTGCGTTGGGGGTGCGAGCCAAAAGGAACAGCAGGCCAGTGTGCGCAAAGGCGACCGAGGTCTTAGCCAGTAGCGTGCGGCTGGGACGGTCTTCGCTGTGGGTGTACGGGATGTTCAGGCCCATGCCGCCTGTGCCAGTGGTGCCGACCTTCACGTAGACCGCGGTTTTGGCCTCGGAGGTAGCGCGAAACAGCAGCCGCACGTGGCGGATGATCTGCGGCATAGCCTGTGCCAGGAGGGCAGTCTCGAGATCACCGGGCATGTCGGGTACCGCGGCCAGGGTCTCCTCGCGGCAGAGCGTGCCCAGGTCATCGCGCAGCGCCGCCGTACTCTCGAATATGTCCTGGTACGAGATGCCTGTGGCCGTATTTACACAATCGACAATGGCATCGGGCTTGTGGCGTCGAATGATGACGGCCAGGTGATTGCTCTGGTAGGCCGCGTCGAAGTTGCCGAAGGTAAAGTCCAGCAGCGCCTGGCGACGCTTCGGATCGCCGAGGATCTCGGCGCGCGACATGCTAGCGAACTCGGTCGGAACGAACAGGTTGCCCGCCTCGGGAATCCACTCGACATCAGGGAACTCGTTGGCCAGTTCCGCCACCGCAGCCTCGGACTCGGCCATCTTCAAAGACGCCACGACTACTCGGCTGGGGCCCAACTCGCGAGCAAGCAGTCGCGACGTTGCCATGCCGACCAAGCCTGCGCCTCCGAACAACAAGACTGTCGAATGCTGGCGATGCACGATCGTGCTCCTGGCTGAAGGTGCGCGACTATACCAGCGAACCGCAAGCGAGCAAGCTGCGGGAAGCGCGCCCAGCCAAGCCGTCCCCTTCTGGCTGATGTACCCTTGTGGCGGCCCATGCAGCGCAGCTCCTACCCCGTTCCGATTGAACCGCTCCTAGGCCTCGGGCGTCTCGGCTTGTTCGCCCAGGCCATCATCACCAGCTTGGTGCGAGGCCGGTGGTCACCCCGCGCGGCAATCCAACACGCCGGCATCCTCACCTCTCGCTGCTTCATTCCAGTGAACGTGACGATCTTCCCCTTTGGGGCCGTGATGGGGCTCCAGGGGATGCAGATCTTCGACATGTTCTCGGCTCATCGACTGGTCTCGACGTTGATGGCGCAGTTCGTGGTCCAGGAACTCGGTCCGGTGCTCGCCGCCGTGCTGGTCGCAGCTCAAGGAGGTGCGAGCTTCGCCGCGGAACTGGGGACTATGCGCAGCAAGCAGGAGCTCGACGCCACCGAGGTCATGGCTGTGGACTCGGTGGGCTGGCACGTCGTCCCTCGCATTCTGGCCATGGCGGCGGTGGTCCCCCTGCTGGTCGTCATCGCCAACTTCTTCGGCATCTTGGGTAGTTACTGCGTCGCCGTCTACGGCTATGACCAGCCGCACGGGGTATTCATGGCAAACCTTACCGAGAACATCGGTAGCTATGACTTGTTGTGCTCAGCGTTCAAGGGCCTGTTCTATGGCCTGCTCATTGGCCTCATCTCGACGTTCAAGGGCTTCTACGCAAAGGGCGGCGCGGAGGGTGTCGGGCGGGCTGTAAACGACACCGTAGTGGCCTGTGTGATGTTCATCCTGGTGTTCAACTACCTGCTCAGCCTGCTGCTGTTCGTGGGGAACGGCTGAGCCTCATGGATGCCCTGACTCGGGTCGTTCGCCATACCGGCGCCTACGGGCTGTTCTTCTACGATTGCATGGTCAGCAGTGCGCGCCACGGCGTCCGCTGGCCGCGGGTCATGGAGGAGGCGCACAAGCTCGGAGTGCGCGCCTTCCCGGTGCTCGCGGTGATGGCGATCTTTGTCGGCACCAACCTGGCCATCCAGGGATTCTCGGCGTTCAACAACCTCGGAGCCGCGTCGCTGCTGGGAATGTTCGTCGCACTCGGAGGAGTCCGCGAGGTATGTCCGATTCTCGCAGCCACCATGATTGCGGCCAAAGGTGGAACGGAGATGACGGCGCACCTGGCGGTGATGCGCACCAAGGAGCAGATTGACGCCCTCGACGTGATGGCAGTGGATCCACGTGCCGAGCTTGTGACGCCATCTCTGATCGCCATCATGTTGGTGCTGCCGGCGCTGACCATCATCTCTGTGGCGCTGGCTGTGGGCGCGGCACTGTTCGTGTCGGTGGTGCAGTTGAACGTGAGTGCGGGCGACTTCATGTATCACTGCCTGGCGAATCTGACGATCTATGACCTGTGGGTCGCCATCGGCAAGTCGGTCGTCTTCGGTGCAGTGATCGCCACCGTCTCGGGCTACTTTGGCTTCTTCTCGGAGCGTGGCCCCGCCGGTGTTGGCCGTTCCACCAACCAGGCCGTGGTAACGATGTGCGTGGTTTGTGTCTCTCTGAACTACCTGCTGAGCGCGGTGGCCTATGGCTAGTTACACCCACGGGGAACCCATTATTCGCTTCAAAGGGGTCGGCAAGGCCTTTGGCGAGAATGTGGTTCTCGACAATCTCGACATCGAACTCGCAGCGCGTTCTACCTCGGTAATCATCGGCCCATCGGGCACCGGCAAGTCGGTGTTCCTCAAGTTGCTGGTAGGCCTGATGCACCCCGACCGTGGTGAGATCTGGGTCGATGGCGTAAACGTCGGGTTGGCCTCGGACACCGAGCTGTACGCCCTGCGCCGCCGCATCGGCATGCTGTTCCAGGACGGCGCGCTGTTCGACTCGATCAGTGTTGCCGACAACATCGCCTTCCCCTTGCGTCGCCACACCACACTGGGCGAACAGGCTATTGGCGCCAAGGTCACCGCGGTTCTCGACCAGGTCGGTTTGCCGGGCATCGAGCAGCAGATGCCGTCCGAGCTGTCCGGCGGTATGCGCAAGCGGGTGAGCCTGGCGAGGGCGATCATCACGCAGCCGAAGATCATCCTGTTCGACGAGCCCAACTCGGGCCTGGACCCGGTCCGTTCCGACGAAATCGACGCGCTCATCCGACGCATGAAGGATGAGTTGGGGATAACCTTTGTCATCATCTCCCACGACATCGTGGGTACCTTCCGTGTCGCCGATTACATCGGCATGCTTTACTCGGGTTCACTGATCGAACAGGGAACCCCCAGTGACCTGCTGCACAGTCACAAGGACGAGGTGCGGCGGTTCCTGGCCCGCAACCTGGGACTTCCGTCCCTACCTGGGAGGTCACTGTGAGCCGACCCCGCACACCCCACGCTGAGTTTCGAGTTGGCCTGCTGCTGCTGGCGGCACTCGGTATTTTTGCCTGGCTGAGTATCCAGGTGGGGGGTGGTTTCAGCCTCTTCAGCACAAAGTTGGAAGTAAAGGCCGTGTTCGACGACGCAGCAGGGCTGGTGGCCGACTCCGCCGTAAAGGTTGCCGGGGTCCGTGTGGGTGCCGTGCGCGAGCTGAGTGTCGAAGCCGACCGTGCAGTTGCTGTCCTCTCGCTGAATCCCGACGCCGGGATCCGTAGCGACGTGCGTGCCGAGATCCGCGCGCGCAGTCTGCTGGGCGAGAAGTACATTGCCCTGGTGCCCGTCAGCGGCGACGCTCCCCTACTGGTGGCCGGGGACGAGATCACCAACACTGTGCCCGCCCTGGAGATCAACCAGGTGATCACACAGCTCGGGCCGCTGCTCAACAAGATCGACCCCGAAGACATGGCGCAGATCGTCAAGAGTCTCGGCGAGATCACCTCAGGTCTCGGCGAGGAGACCCCGACCCTGACCCGAGACCTTCGCGAACTGGTCTCCCGGCTCAACGAGGCTGCCGAGGTGCTGCCCGAGGTCAAAGAGGAGTTGCCACGCCTGCTCTCGGACCTGCGCCGCACCACGTCGAAGATAGAACAACTGGTGGAGCACTCCGAGCGCATGGTCACCAAGACCGGCAATGCTGCTGATGCAGTGCCGGTCACCGCCCGCAAGGCGAATGCCGCCATCGACAAGGCGAATGCCGCCATCGACAAGGTCAATTCCGCCATCGACAAGGTGTCGCCGGGGCTCGACGATCTGAACCGCACCATGGAGCAATCGGACGAAGCGCTGGCCAAGATGATGAAGGTGCTCGACAAGGCCGACAGCTTCAGCGAAGACAGTCTGCGCCGCCTGTTGCGAGAAGAAGGCGTGCTCGTGCGGCTCATCCCGCAGCGCAAGCGAGACTGAGGCGGGCTACTCCTGCCCCTCTTTGGCCTCTGAGTCCGAGGCCTCTTCCTCAGCGGGCTTGCCGGGGTCGCCAGCATCGTCTTCGGCGAGCGGCTTCAGGCGTACGCTGGCGTTGATCTCCAGGCTGTGATCGGTCATCAGGCCTCGGAGCTCCTCGCCGACACGCAGTTTCTCGAGGTACAGCCGCACCTCCCGCGCGACCATTCCGACCAACTCCTCGCGGCCCTTTGCGGTCATGCGCACGGCACCCGAGACGAGGTCTCTAGGTCGGACCTCTTCACCGGCCTCGCGTAGACGCCCGGTAGTCTGGGTAACAGCCTCCGCCCCGACCCGTAACAGCCGGCTGGCAAGGTCGCCGAGGGGCTTGTCCCGGGCGCTGCCCAGGAAGCCATCGTCGTCAGCGCGGACACTGAAATCGGCGCTGTACTCGCCGTCTTCGGCAGCGCCCTTGCTTGGCGCCTCGTCGCCGCTTGCTTCGGCAGCGGCTTCGCCGGTCTCGGCCTCCTCCGTTGGAGGCTCGGTCACAGCCTTCTTCTGCTTGTCCTTTTTTGCGGTCATCGGCGCCTCTTCCTACTCTCCCCGTCCCTGAACGACTTCTTCGTGCGAGCCCAGCCGCGCAGGCGCGGGTCGTGGCCATCGAAGTCCTCTCCGATCACTGCCTCCAACTCGTCCACGTAGCTGCAACTCTCGGGAAGCATGCCTTGAAGTACCGATGAAGGCGTCACCGGGTTGCACTGGGGCTCCGTCTCGAAGCGGCAGGTGTACACCTTGCAGTGATTGGTCTCGACGTCGAGGTGGCGACAGGGAACCCCCGTCGAGACCCAACGGGCACCGTTCCACTCACTCTCGTAGCAGCAATCCCCACAGCGGTTGCACAGAGCCTCCCACTGCTCGTGGGCGTAGCGTCTACCGAGCAACTCGAGTACGGGAAGGCGACCTGATTGTTCGGCAGTGCTGGTCACCCCTCCAGCATACACCCGCCAACAGTGGCTTCGCTTGTCGGCCCAGCCGCCCTCTGTTACCAAGGGGCTGCACGACGGTGCCAACCGACGCGCCGGTTCATGCCCAGCCACTCGCAACTCCTTGGAGGCCCCGTGACGACTGTCGACAAGGCTGCCCATTCGACGCCACCGGGAGCCCCGGTCCCGCTGTACTTGATTCCGCTGGTGTTGGTGATTCTGTTTCGGGTCGGCTGGTCGGGTGTCGCGGCCTGGTCAGTGGTCTGCTACCTCGGCGCTGAGAAGCTGTTCCCGAATCGACGGATGCGGCACATTGCGGGTTCGGCACTCGCCCTGTTCGGCGCCGTGACAATCATCTACCTGTCAGCGCTCGATCTTCGGCCTCTGGCTTTTTTACTGTTCGTGCCGGGAGTTGTACTGGTCGGCGTCCCTCCCCTGCTCGGCGAGCGCGCCCAACGCATCGTGGCCCGCTCTCCTATGCTCGTCATGCTGGCCTATGTGGGCTTGACTGTCGGCCTGTACGGCTTCAGCGCAGCCATCGGCCCCCTGCCGAGCATCAACGATGACTTCCTGTTTTCGCTCAACCGGGAGACCGCCCCTGAGCCCCTCACCGAGGAAGAGCGCAATGCGGCGATTGACGTGATCCATGCGGTACTCGGTGGCGACCAGGTCAATCCGGGAACTTTGCCCGAGCGATTGGCGGACAAACACCCGGGTCGCGTCTGGGTGACGCTGTATCGGACGGCGGCCAAGGGGCGCTGGGTGCGCGGCGAATCCCCGGCCAACAAGCCGCTGTACGGACAGTTGGTGTTGTCGGCACGCGAAGCGCTGGAGAAGGCTGCGGATGTGCCGGGCTGGACACCGTCGGATCCGGTCCGGATCCAGGTCGACCTCAGCGAATCCGAGAATGAGGTTCGTCCCAATCCCATCCTCCGCGGCCTGCGCTGGATCGTCGGGAGCTTCACCGACAACCGTCCCAACTGGGATGCCCTGGTCTATCGCACCGAGCCGGGAGTGGCCGGTTTCCGCCTCAAGTCCGGCGCGGGATCCGGGGTCGTTCTGCCGGGGGACGTGATCACTCATGGCCTGCTCACCCCCAGAAAGCGCAAGAAGCGCTACCGCACCGACAACTTCCAGGCCGTGTGGGACACCTTGTCGAAGCGGGCCGGGGTCGCGAAAAGTGAGCCGGGGTCACTTCCCTTCTGGTGTTTTCGGACCTACTCCTTTGCCCAGCCAGTGCCCAGCGAGAGGCGCACTGTCGAGTTGTTTCGGGGCAACGTTGCAGGGCCCGACAGGGTCGACGAAAAGCTGCTGCTGTCTGCCATTGATCGGGCCGGGCGTTGGCTGCTGGAACAGGTCATGGAAGACGGTCGCTTCGACTACCAGTACTTTCCTACCCGGGACAGCCACGGCAAGGGCTACAACGAAGTGCGCCATGCGGGATCGGTGTACGGCCTGTTTCACATGTACCAGCTCAGCCTCGCCGACCCGACGCTGCGTGACCAGAGTGACGACTACCTGCGCGCTGGCATTCTCGCTATGGATCGGGTCTACCGAAACCTCGGCCCGAATCCCGGCAAGGAGCCCAGCTCAGGCTACGTGACCTTCCTCGAGGGCAAGGATGGCCGCAAGACCAACTCCGGCTCCCCTTCCCTGACCCTGCTGGGTTTCCTGATGCGTCCCCACCCGGACACGGTGACCGACGAGACCCTTCGCGCCGGGGTGTGGCGCGAAGGCGACGACAAGATCATGGCAGGGCTCGCCAAGACCCTGCTGCACATGATCGACGATCAGGGCAAGGTCTATCGCTTCTGGAGCGAGGCTGTTGCGGGGGGCGGAGTGGTAAAGGAGCCGCTGTACTTCCCCGGCGAGGCCATGCTCGCGCTGGCAATGTACTACGAGCGTACTGGCGATGAGGTCTGGTTGAACGGGGCGAAGGCCATCGGTCGGCGGCAGATCCGGCATGCCCGAAAGCCGTGGATCGTGCCCGACCACTGGGTGATGCAGGCTCTCGACCTGCTGGACCGCGCCGATCCCGAAAATGACGAGTGGCGCGCCGGCGCCTATGCGATGGGCCGTCGTTACGTGCGTGAGCAATTCCCGCCCCAGCGGCCTCCATTCCCTGACTACCGTGGCGCCTACAGGCGCATCCAGGAGATCCCACGGACCACTCGGGCGGCCTCCCGGGGAGAGGCGATCGGCGGGGTCGTACGCATCGCCTGGCGTCATGGCGATCACTCCTGGAAGTGGGAGCGCTCGCTGCTCGAGGGCAGCCGACACCTCATGGAGCAGATGTTCACCGTCGACAACAGCTATTTCGTACCCAAGCCGGAAGAAGTCCTCGGTGCTGTGCGTATGGGCATTGTCGACAACCACTGCCGTATCGACAACAACCAGCACGCCATCGTCGCCCTGGGCAACGCGCTCACGGCCTTGCGCCACCGAAGGCCAGGGTGGGGACAGCGAGGCGAACACAAGTGACCTGGCGGCGGTCCCGCGGCCCGCTCCGGTGGCAGAGCATTCCGGGCTCTGCCCTCGCCCTGCTGGCCTGTTGCGGACTCTGGATGGCGAGCCCCAGCGCGGCACAGGAAGGCCCGGCAGCTGGCCAGCCAGCGGCTGCTGACAGCGCCGCGAAGATCGCAGAAGGCACCGCGATGGTCCTCTCGGGTGGGAGTGACCTGCGACCGCCGGACCTAGCCGTGACTCTCGTGTCGGACACCGGCGATGTTGTGCAGCTCTCCGACCTGGTAGGTAGCAAGCCGACAGTACTGTTCTACTTCAGCTCTACCTGCCACCACTGCATTTCTGCTGCTCCCGATATTATCCGCCTGCGAGAGCGGCTCGGCGAAGCCATCGACATCATCCTCATCGCCAGCGGCAGCAATGGGATGAGCAGTGTCACCAAGTTCGCCGACGACGCCAGGTTGGGGCGGCCGGTCTACAAGGATTTCAGTCGCCAGTTCTCCTCGCGCAATCACGCAACCTCAACACCCACGATGCTGATCGTCCGCAGCACCGAAAACGGTTCTGCTGAGGCGCTGGCGGAATACCGCCCCTTCGCAGCCGGGCTCAGCCTGGTCGCGGAGATTCGCCTGCGGGTGTTGCTGAACCAGGACCCCTGGGCTGCGTTCGAAACGGGTCACTATTCTGGGCCCAAGGCTTGTGGCGCCTGTCACCTGGGTGAGTACATGTCCTGGGGGCTTACCCACCACTCAGTCGCATACTGGACGCTGTATCAGCGCAAGCGTGCGGAAGATACGGCCTGCGTGGGCTGCCATGTCACCGGAATGGGCGAGGAGGGCGGCTTTGTAGTCGGCGATCACGGCGGGGTCCTGGCCGATGTCAGCTGTGAAGCCTGTCACGGACCGGGCGGTAAGCACGCAGGCAGCGGCGCCGACGCGAAGGCCTCGTGCGTCGCCTGCCATGACAAGGACCATTCGGTCCGCTTCGACCTGCAGCGAGCTCTGCCGCACATCGACCACCACGCCGCTGCAGGACTGAATCCAACGGCCTACCAGCAAGCGCGCCAAAGGCTGGTGGACGGCGATGCCCCTCGGCCACTCACCGCCTTTCCCGAGGGCCGTAATCTAGGCGCGCAGGCCTGTGCCTCCTGTCACGCTGCCGAGCACGCAAGCTGGCAGAAGTCACCACACGCAAAGGCGCTGAAAACGTTGCGAGCGAAGGGCTCGGCGAAGGACCTCAGCTGCCTGTCGTGTCACGCCGTCGAGAAACGCATCGCCCAGAGCCCGGACGACTACTACAGCGAGGGGGTCTCGTGCGAGGCCTGTCACGGCCCTGGCGAAGACCACGTCGCTGCCGGCGGCGGCACGGAGAACATCCTCGGCATGGGCACTTCGTGTCCTGAGTGCATCATCGATGCTGTCTGCACGCGCTGCCACACTCCCGAGCATGACCCTGACTGGAGCCTGCAGACGGCCCTGCCGAAGGTCGGACACCGCTAGCCAGCCAATCAGCAACCCGCACTGAGTTCCGGAGTCTGCTTCACGGTGTCGAGCTGCTCGTCATCCAGGAACTCACGGACTGCATCGAGCAGCTGCGGGGGAGCGGCCTTCAGCCGTCGCGTGCCTTCGGGGAGTGACGCCAGGAAGCGGCGTCCGTAGGAACGGCGGTGGATTCGTGAGTCCAGCACCAGCACCACCCCTCGGTCGCTGCGGTGCCGGATCAAGCGTCCGAATCCCTGGCGGAACTTGAGCACCGCTTGCGGCACAGACAATTGTCGGAAGGCATCGCCACCGCGGGCTTCCAACAACTCCGATCGCGCCAACTGAATGGGGTCGGTAGGCACCCGGAACGGCAGCCTGGGGAGGATCACCATCGACAGTGCCCGGCCCCGTACATCGACACCCTCCCAGAACGAGTCGGTGCCGCACAGAACCCCCTTGTTGCTGGATCGGAACAACTCCAGCAAGCGGTCTCGCGGCAAATCCCCCTGGCGCAGAATCGAGTACTCTCGCCCGAGCCTGGGGCCCAGCTCCTGGGCGACCTCCCGGAGCATCTTGTACGAGGTGAACAAGACGAAGCATCGGCCTTCACTGAGAGTCACGGCATCCACTACCATCTCGACGACGGCACTGTGATAACCGCTCTGCCCCGGTTCCGGGAAATCCTTCGGGATGCCTACCAGCACCTGCTTGGAGTAGTCGAACGGAGACGGGATTGTGCGGGTCACGAGGCGCTCCTTGTCAGGCGCCTCCCGGCACAGCCCGGTGCGGTCGAGGAAATGTTGAAACTTGCCTGCTACCGACAAGGTGGCCGAGGTCAGAACCAGGGAGCGGGCTCCCTGGACGAGGGTCTCGGAGATGATCCTCTCGACCTCGACGGGACGTAGACTGAAGCGTGGGCTGGGGATGTCTCCGTCGCCGCGCTGCACCTGTGCCCAGCGCACCATCTCAGGGTCCTCGGTGAGAACGCGGCCCAGGGCGCTCGCACCATCCACCAGTCGTCGCTGGACTGTCGACATGTCGAGATCCACCTGCCGATAGCGATTTCGGAAGGTCTGGCTCATATCGTCGAGGTATTCGCGCACGATGCCGACGTGCTGAGCGACCCCGGTGATCGTAATCACCAGGCGATCGAGACGCTCTGCAAGCCGTTCGTGCAACTCCGGCTTCTGCTGCGCCATGTCGTCCTTGAAGCGAAAGGTCGCGCCGCGCCGGGCATCAGCCGCCGCTCTGGGCTGCGCTTCGCCCGATCCCTCTTGGAGTCCCATTGCCTGCAGTAGATCCCAGCCGACGTCTTCCATCTGCAGCCGCACCAGTTCACGGCATCGCTCGACCCGCTCCAGAAGCTCATCGAGGGCCCGTGCGAGGGACTCTTCGGCCTCCCCTTCCCCGGCAGCCTGAACGGCCTGGCGCAGGCGCACCGCGAGTCCCTTACGCCTGCCGCGGGTCGGGCGCAGACGCCCCAACTGCTGCAGCACGCCGCGGCTGCTTACGTCCCGACCGGCGAAGTCGGTAGCGACATCCTCAAGGTGGTGCGCCTCGTCGAGGACGATGTGTTCGTAGCGAGGCAGGAGCGCTCCAGGAGCCCCCTGGCGACGCAGCTCGAGGTCGGCGAGCAGCAGGTGATGATTGACCACCAGCAGGTGAGCCTGAGAGGCTGCGCGGCGGCTCTGGTAGTAGAAGCACTCGTTGTAGTGCGGGCAGCGCACTCGCAGTGTGTGCTCGGTGCTGCTTTCCACCAGTTCCCACAATGTGTGGTCGGGAACAAAGGGAAGATCGTCCAGGTCACCATGAGATGTGACCGCGGCCCAGGCCTTGATGTCCTCCAGGAACTCACGTTCGGCGGGATCCGGATCCTCGCTGCCCTCGGCCAACCGATCGGTCAACTTGCGGCGGCACAGGTAGTTCCGGCGGCCCTTGAGAATTGCCACCTTGAGTTCGGGATGCCGGCCCTTGAGAACGGGAACGTCCTTGTCGACAAGTTGTTGTTGCAGGTGCCGGGTGCGGGTGGCGATGGCCACTCGCTCACCGGCATCCATGGCCCGCAACACACTGGGCACGAGGTAGGCCAACGACTTGCCAGTGCCGGTGCCAGCCTCGATGACGAGCACCTGGTTGTCGTTCTGGGCTGTAGCGACGGCTGCGGCCATCTCGACCTGCCCGGGCCGGGGCTCGTAGTCCGAGACTCTCGCCGCGATGCTGTGAGGACCAGCAAACACTGCCTCGACGTCCGCGCTGTCGATGCACTGCTGGCGCTGCCTCTGGGGCTCGACCACCACGTACAGGTCCGAGGCGGTGTTGTTGATGATGAAGAATCCGATTCCCTCCTGGCCGTAGTGCGAGGCGAGGGCGAGGTCTGGTTCAGAGGGTGTCAGGGCGCCAGACGGGTGGTTGTGAATGATGACTTCGCCAGAGCGACCCACCTGCCGAAGCGCTGGCACAGCGCTGCGATGACCGCGGCAATACACCTCGACTTCGTCGACCCGGTGGTCGGCACGACACCGGCCGACGAAGAACACCTCGTTGCCCTCTGCCTCATCAATGGCAGCCGCGAGATCGGCGCGCGCGGAGTCAGACAGGTAGGTGTCAATCGCTGCAGCCGGTTCGGACACGGGCGCAGACTAACCCGAAAGCCCGCCGCGCGGGTGCGCGGAAGCTGGTAGATCATGGTAGCCATTCTTAGCGAGGAGTTGCTGTTGTCCGAGGACTACCCGAGTGCCGCAAACCTGAGTGTCGGAGCCCCGAGATCCGGAGCCTCTGAGTGGGGCCCCTGCCCTCCGGTGCTGGTGCTGGGCGCGGGCCGCGCAGGCACTGCCCTGAGCCGAGAGATCGTGGCGGCCGGGCAGCCCCTGGTCGGATTATGGAACCGCAGCGCAGTGGAGCGCCCAGAACAGCTCGCCGAGGTACCTTTCGAGGCGGGCTCGGAGCGGGTTCCCCAGGCCTGGGTGGAAGCTGCGCCGGTCATCATCCTGGCCGTTCGCGACGACGCAATCTCGGCCCTGGCCGCCGCGCTGCAACCGCGAGCCGGCACGGCTGTGCTGCACACGTCGGGAGCCCTCGGCAGTGCAAGTCTGGGCGCACTGCCCGAGGGGGTGCATCGCGGCAGCTACCACCCGTTGCAGTCGTTTTCTGCCGGACTTGCAGCCCGCTCGGCGCCGCCCTACCTGGTGGCTTTGGAAGGCGAGGCGGAAGCCGTTCGCCGCGGACAGCAACTGGCCGCAGCGACCGGTCATCGCACGATTTGTCTCTCCCCAGAGCACAAAGCCGGGTACCACGCAGCTGCGGTCCTCGCCTCGAACTGCCTGGTTGCCCTGGAGGCCACAGCGACCCGGGTGATGGCCGAAGCATGCCAGGACCGTGAGCGCGCCTGGGAGTTGCTCTGGCCCCTGGTCATGGGAACGATGGCTGCGCTCGAGGAGGGCCGTTTTGATGCCGCAATCACCGGGCCGGTGGCGCGTGGTGACAGCGCGACCGTGCGTCGGAATCTGCATGCGTTGAGCTCAGATTCTGGCGCGCAGGATGTGTACCGGGCTCTCGGCCACGAGGTACTTCGAATCGCAAGGGACGGTGGGCTCGACGCAGCGAAAGCGGAGCAGGTGCAGCGCGCATTGCTGGAAGACTGAGAGCCCTGCAGGCAGCCTCCGATAGCTGGGATTTCAGCGGACTTCCCCTTTCGCCGACCAGCAGAGTGAACCTATAGTCAGGGCGAGAGGGTCAGCAAGCGGCGCTCTCGGTGGATAGGACCCATGCTGGACGCCTACATCATCGAGAAGATCAAAAAGGAACAGGAGCGAGACAAGCTCCAGCGTCAGCCCGCGCGCATCGAACGACCCAGGCCATCATCAGAGCGGCAGCCTGCCCGCCGCGAGGACGACAGCGAGTCCGATCGCGGCGTGGTGATTATCGAGTTCTGAGAAGCAGACTCTTGCGTCCGTGCGATGGTGGAGTCGGCGGGATTCGAACCCACGGCCTCTGGCTTCGGAGGCCAGCGCTCTATCCAACTGAGCTACGACTCCGCGGTGCCCACCCAACGCCAACTACAGCCGACGGGGCGACCTTATAGCGAGGGCTCCAGGGCAATGCAATTGCCGCTCTCAGGCCCGTGTCACCCAGCGCCGAATGCTCGGCAACACGCCGTCATTCCAATGGGGTTCGAGGCGGTCTTCACAAAAGCGGCTGAACATTGCGTCGACGATGCCCCAGGCTTCTTCGAGCAGGAACATGCGCTCGTAGAGCTGCTCTTCGCCCGGCTCGCGGCACTCGGCGGGCACTCGCAGGCCGCCCATCTGCAGACCCTCGCCGCGGAACTCGAGGGAGAATTCCCGGCTCTTCACCCGCAGGCCAAGGCGGGCTGACTCGACGGTTTTACCCGCCGCGATGGCGGAACGCGCTTCGGCAGTCGTGGCCGGGGCGCCGCCCTTGATGTCGCTGATCTGTGGATTGTCGTCGGTGGTGCGGAAGCGGATCCGGTCATCGATCCAGAAATCGACCGCTCCGAAGGGTGGCAAATCGATATTGGCGTAGCCCTCTTCACTCTTCCACCAGAGCCAGATGAGGAACTCCTGTCCCATGAAGGTGTCGGCTGCGTGCTCCAGGGGCAACTCTTCGTTTGAATCCATGGACATCATGCTCGCTCCTCCGCTCGGTAGTCGGAGTGACCAATTGCATCGAGACGGTGTCGCCACTGCTGTGCCATGGGATGACCATCGACAGCCCCCATGACACCCACCGTCGCGAGATCGAGGTTGAAGGTCTGGCCGAACTTCACGCGAAAGGCCTCGTTGACTTTGCGACTGCCAGTAAACAGCCAGACCTTGTGGCTCTTGAGATCCCAGCAGACATCATGAGCAGCAACGCTGGGCAACTGCCTGGGCAGAAGTTCCAGCTCCAGCTGCTCCTTGAGTTCCCTCTTCACCGCGGTAGGGATTCGATCGGCGCCGCGCTCGTCCATCCAGGCCTGCGCTGAGAGGTCGAGCTTGGCCCGCAACAAACGGGCGGGCAGCCTCTTGTTGTCGATTCGCAGGGAAAAGCACAGGTACTGGGTGTAGCAACTGTCTTCGGGAGTAAACGTGTAGACGCACAGGTTGTGGACGTTGACCCAACCCACGGTTTCGCCTGCGCGGGCTGACGACATCGGCTCGCGAAAGGCGCCTTCCTGCAGTTTTTCGAGGAGACGGTCACGGTTGAGGTCAGTGGGTGGATTCAAGACCCGGTAGCGGGTCGCGCCCATGGCGCCCTTGAGGAGAGGCATATTGATAGTTCCCGGTTTGCTTGCCCTCGGGGTCACCCCCGTTTGCTGGCGCGTGGTAGCGGGAAGTATCATGATGCAGCCGCAGGTCGTCAACGTTCCGAAGAACCTCGCAGCGAAAGCATATGAAGAAGCCACAGGTTGTCATTCCACGTTTCGAGGTGCTGCGCAGAGGCGAAGTCCTCCAGACCCTTCCGATCAATCGCAATCGACTTGTTGTCGGTAGCGAAGACGGCGCTCACCTGCGTCTAAAGCACCCGGCCATTGCACCGCGTCACCTGGAGGTGATGGTGGTCAACGGGCGCTACCTGGAAGCGGCCAACCTGGCGGGTGAAGGCCGTGTCCTGCTGGGCGGGCAGCCGATGAACCGGGCGCGACTGCGCGACGGTGATGAACTTGACCTCGGTCCCGTCACGCTCCGCCTCACCTACTTCTCCAGCGAGGCCGCTGCCGAGGCCGCCATCGCTGACCACGAAGAAGAAGAGGAAGAGACGGTCGAGGCCGGCGCACCTGTGGAAGAGACCACGGGGGACAACAGTGTTGATGTCGAGCAGGCCCCTGCCATGGGGAAGAGCCCGACGCTGCTGGACGACGAGTCGGATACGTCGTCGCGCCTGTCGACCCTGGGCCAATTGCTGGTTCGCCCTGGAAGCACCACCAGCGAGAGTCTGCCCGCCCTCGATTATTCCGAGACCACGGAGAGTTCTCGGCTTGCTGTCGACCTCGATGAGATCGTGCTCGACCCAGCGCCAATCGTGATTATCGAACCCCCGGGTGGAAAGGCCCAGGAGGTGCCTCTGCGAGTCGGTAGCTTCGTCGTGGGTGCCGGACGTTGTGCCTTTCGGCTCAGCTATCCGGGAGTCGCTCCGGCGCACACCGAGATCATGGTGATGCCCGATGGTGTGGTCTACGTGAAGCACCTGGCAGGCTCCGGGCTGCTGACGATCCGCAACGGTGCGCCCATTCAGTTCGCAAGGTGGACGGCAGGGGATCGCTTGCAGGTGGGGCCCGTGGCCATGCGCCTGGAGTTGGTCGCCCGCGAGGTCCTCTCCAGCGTCACTCACGTTGCCAAGGTCACCAGCACCCACAGCGGGCTGACGCAAAGTGCTGCGGACCAACCGACACCCCGAATCCTGTCCGCGGCCCGGGCCGCGGAGGTGGAGCCCGATCCGCCCATTTCCGGGTCCACGACCTTCTCGGGTCGCGCCCTTCACCAGACCATCACCGAAGATGGCCCGGCCCCGGTGGTTGCTCCCCTGGTCAAGGTCCACACTTCCGCGAAGCAACCTGGAAAGGCAGAGAAGCCCCGCAAAAAGAAGCGAAGCAGGGCATCTCGGTCGCACTCCGTCGAGGTCAGCCTCGATGTCTCCTCGTACGAAACGTTCCAGTCGTTCGAAGAAGACCTCGAATACCGGCCCAGTTCAACGCGGCGGTACTTCCTGCATGCGCTGTTGCTGTTGTTGGCGGTCGGTGTGTTCGGTCAGTACCTGTACATCCAGCAACGCATCGGCGACGACGTGCAGGATTTGGGCGCCGGGCCACGAACGGCCAGTGGTGACAGTGGCCTGCAGGACTCGGAAGCCAGTGCGCGAATGGTCGGCGACGGTCCGGTGCAGGTGGGCAACAGGAAGGATGCTCGCAGAGGTTCGAGTAGGAAAGGTCAGGGCAGCTCCCGCTCCCGCGACCCACGCGACAGGGAAATCGATTGGGAGGACTCGCGCGGGATGTACTTCGAAGGTGCCCGCCGCCCGAGCTCCTCGGCAACTGCGACGAAACCAGTCCTGGCACGGCCAGCTGACGAGTTGGAGCGTACCGAACCTGCTGCAGCTCCGACCAGCGGCGGCGACGGTCAGGGCTTCGTCGAGATGAAACTGGTGAACAGCAAGATCAGCGGCGCCCACCGTAAGTTCCGCTACTGCTACGAACAGGCCAGCCAGGATGATGAGACCCTCGAAGGCACCATGTGGCTCAACATGACCCTGGGCCTCGATGGTCGAATCCGGGGGGTCGTGGTTGAAGGGCGCTCCAGCCTCAAGTCCGATGCCATGCGCAAGTGCCTGGCGAAGAAGCTCTACTCCCTGCCGATGCCCAAACCCCGTGGTGGTGCAGTCACCTTCTCGGCACCCTTCAAATTCGCCCCGACCGGCCAATAGCGCCGGAAGCGGCTGCCCACGAGGCAAGGCCCCTGTTGCCATGAGTGTCAAGCCACCCGACGCAGACCTGCACCCGTTTGATTTCCTGGTTGCCGTGATGGCAACGCTGCGTGCCGAAACTGGCTGTGCGTGGGATCGGGCCCAGACTCTGGAGACACTCAAGAGCTACGCAATCGAAGAGCTCTACGAAGTTTTGGCCGCAATCGAAGACGGCAGTGTCAGCAAGCACCGAGAAGAATTGGGGGATCTGCTTCTACAGGTCGTCTTCCAGTCTCAGATACGTAGTGAGGAAGGAAACTTCGACGTGTATGACGTGTGCCGGGCAATCGGCGACAAGATGGTGCGTCGCCACCCGCACGTGTTTGCTGAGGCCGAGGCCGGAAGCCCCAAGGAAGCTCACGCATCGTGGCAGCGTATGAAGGCGCAGGAACGCGCGGCCAGGGACAGGGCGGGGGCCGGCTTCGAGTCGGTTCTTGCGGGAGTCTCTCGTGGCATGCCTTCGCTTCTGCGCGCGTTACGGTTGGCAGAAAAGGCGGCAACCGTAGGCTTCGATTGGCAACACGGCGAGCAGGTGCTCGGCAAGGTTCGGGAAGAACTGGATGAGCTGGAAGAGGCGATTCGTGGTGGCAATGGCGGCCGGATGAAAGACGAGTTGGGGGACCTGCTCATGTCGTTGGCGAATCTCGGTCGGCATCTCGAGATCGAGCCAGAAGATGCCCTGCGCGCTGCGAACGACCGTTTTACCCGTCGTTTCCAGCACCTCGAGCAGGCAATTCGCAACGACGCTCAGGACATCGCAAGCCTCTCCCTGGAGCAACTCGAGGCCCGTTGGCAACAGGCCAAGGAAGCCCTTGCCGATGGCGATGAAGCGGGCTGAGGCGGGTCATGTTCTTCTACCTTCTGCTTGCCTTCACCTTCATCCCAGCGGCGGAGATCGCGCTGTTTGTGCGGATTGGCTCGGTCATTGGTCCGTTCGCCACCTTCGGGGTAGTGGTGGCGACGGGAATCGCCGGAGCAGCGCTGGCTCGGTCGCAGGGTGTGCGAGTCGTCAAGGACATCAATGAAAGCCTGGCACAGGGCCGGCTACCCACTGACGAGTTGGCAGCGGGTGCGCTGATCCTGGTGGGAGGGACACTGCTCCTGACCCCCGGCTTCATGACCGACTTCTTCGGGCTGTTGTGCCTCGCGCCCATCTCGCGTCACCTGCTGGTCGCGTTGATGAAACGGTGGTTCCGGCAGAGAGTCGAGGAACTCAAGGCAGGCGACACCCGTGTCGGCGGTTGGGACGTGCATATTGGCGGGGTGCGTCCCGGGCCTGCGGCCAGGCAGCCAGGTCATCCGGCCCCGAGAGTGCACCCGCAGGGTCCCTCTCGCAGTCGTCCGGACAGGGGCCCCCGAACGATTGACGCGAGTTACTCGGTTGTCGGCGAGGAGCCGGACGAGGGGGCTCAGGAATCGTCGCTGCTAGAGGGAGCCGGCAACGAAGAGGAATCGACCGACTGATTCTCGTCCATCGGGCGGTAGTGGATGCAGTTGGTGCGGGCGTCCCGGTTCGCATTGTCCTGTTCCAGCGCCTCGCGAAAACAGTTACTTGCTTCGTTCCATCGCGTCACGAACAAGGGGCGGTCAACCATCAGCAGGTCGCCCTCTTCGAGGTCTCGAACCACCACCTCTCCCAGCAGGTTGAGAGCAAAAGAGAGGATCTGGCCTGGTTCCAGGTCGAGGGTCCACTGGCCTCCGCTACGAAGCGCATCGACGGCCATCCTGGCCTGGTTCTCAGCTTCGGGCCAGTCGGAGGCGGCCGCCGCGATATGGCTCAACTCCAGGCGCGGTTCGGCCAGGCGCGGTTCGGCGCGCAGGATTTCGCGCAGCATCTTGCTGGCCTCCTCGTCCTTGCCTTCTTCGCGCAAGGCCATCGCCTGTTGCATCAACGGTTGAAGTGCCTCGAGGTGGCCCTCGGGCGCATCCATGTTGTCGTGGCCCATCTCGGACATAAGGGGCTCTCCCTGGCGGTTGGTGGGGCGGGCGGATGGTATCACCACGATTGTGGATTGCCAGTCCATTGACCGCGGCCCCTCAAGGCTACTACCCTTGCCGTGTCGGCCAGCCGTCGCGGATTGTTGTGTTTGCGGGGTGAAGGGGCCGTTGGAGAGACGATTGATGAGCCTTAGGCGCCGTGCACTCCTGATGTCGGTCGCTGTTGCCCTGGTCTTTAGTGGCTGCGCCACGATCAAGGGCAAGAAGAGTGCAATCACAAAGATCTTGGACGACCACTGGGTTGCTCCGGTGAAGGAACATGCCGAGGAAGGTTCCTTCCGCAAGGTCAGCCTGGACCTGAACTCCGACCAGAAACCAGACGTCTTCGAGTACTACCGCGTAGGCGAGGGCGAAGAGGCCCAGTTGCTGGTGCGCAAGGAAATCGACATCAACTTCGACGAACAGGTGGATGTCTCCCAGGTCTGGGAAGAAGGAATCATGACCCAGGAACAGATCGATGCTGACTTCGACGGCCGGCTCGACTGGATCGATTTTTATGAGCAGGGCGAGAGGGTCCGCGCCGAGTGGGATACCAGCTTCGATGGCCGTCCTGACCTGGTCCGCTACTACAAGTCGGGACAGATCGCCCGGATTGAGGCCGACACCACTGGAGATCAGCAGGTCGACTACTGGGAGCACTACGAGAACGGTGTCAGGATGCGTTCGGGATGGGACCTCAATGCTGACGGCAAGGTCGACAAGATCGACGAGGTGGCGAAGTGATTGTTTTTCCCAAGCCCGGCGCTGGCACCCTGTGGATGTTGGTCATGGTTGCCCTGGTCCTGCCGGGTTGCGCCACCACCAACAGTGCTGGCAGCAGTGGCAAGGACGATGACTGGGTCAACCCTGTGCAGGAATTTGACGAGGGCAATGGCTTTCGCACGGTAACCCTCGACCTCAACACCGATCAGAAGCCGGACGTCTTCAGCACCTACCGCGTAGGCGAAGGCGATGAAGAGAACCTCCTGGTTCAAAAGAAGATCGACCTCAACTACGACGGCACGCCCGACATCTCCCAGATCTGGAGAGAGGGCGTTATGACCCAGGAAACGATCGACGCCGACTTCGACGGCCGCAGCGACTGGACCAACTTCTACGACCAGGGCGAGCGGATTCGCGCGGAGTGGGACACCACCTACGATGGACACCCAGACCTGGTTCGTTTCTACGAAGCGGGACTGATTGCCCGGGTTGAGCAGGACACAACCGGCGATCAGCAGGCCGACTACTGGGAATACTACGAGGGCGGCGTGATGCAGCGCTCCGGCTGGGACCTCAATGCCGACGGCAGAGTCGACAAGTGGGGCGAGAAGTAGCCGACGGCCGACAGCACAGCTCCTGAGAGCTGGCCAGGAGCAGCCCCCAGGGTTCGGGGATTGGCACCTCGTTCAGCGGGGCCTCGGCGTAAAGCCAACGCGCTCGCGCACCCTCGCCAACACCGGCAGCGACACCTCCCGGGCGCGTTCTGCACCCAGGGTGAGGACTGCCTCCAGGGCGGCCTCATCGGCGCGCAGATCGTTGTAGCGTTCCCGGGCCGCTCCGAGTTGGGCATCCACCACCTCGAACAGTGCCTGCTTGGCGTGGCCGTAGCCAAAGCCACCCGCGCGGTAATTGGCAGCGAGTTCATCCACCTGGCTGCCCGTCGCGAACAGCCGATACAGAGCGAACACATTGCACGTGTCGGGGTCCTTGGGCTCTTCGAGGGCCTTCGAATCGGTGGTGATGTTCATACACGCCTTGCGCAGCTTCTTGGCGGACGAAAACACCGGAATCGCGTTGTCATAGGACTTGCTCATCTTGCGTCCGTCGGTGCCGACAATGGTGTGTACCTTTTCCTGCACCGAGGCCTGTGGAAGCTTGAGGGTGCCCTCACCGAAGATATGGTTGCAGCGTTGCGCCATGTCACGCGCCATCTCGATGTGCTGCACCTGGTCCTTGCCCACCGGTACGACGTCGGCGTCATAAAGCAGGATGTCCGCCGCCATGAGCACGGGATAGGCGAATACGCCGTGGTTGATTGTGCCTGCCTCACCTCGATCCCTGGCGGCCTTGTAGGCGTGTGCTCGCTCGAGCAGTCCCATCGACGTCATGCAGGACAGCACCCAGGTCAGCTCACAGACTTCGGGGACATCACTCTGCCGCCAGAACACCGCCCTGTCCGGGTCGAGGCCGAGAGCCAGGAAGGTTGCGGTGATGTCGTAGCAGTGGCTCTGCATCACGGCGCTGTCGTGAGTAGAGGTCAGCGCGTGGTAATCGGCCACGAAGTAGAACGCGTCGTAGCTATCCTGCAGGGCGATCGCCGGGCGAATCATGCCGAGGTAGTTGCCGATGTGAGGATCCCCGCTCGGCTTGATACCCGACAGTGAGCGCTTCCTCGTCACGTTTGCTCCACGTTTGATTGGGGCCCTGGGAAATCCGCCGGCCGGATCTGCCGCAAGGCCTCATACACCACGATGCCTACGGTGGTCGACAGGTTCAGCGAGCGCACCGCACCGAAGAAGGGTACTCCTAATGCTCGGTCCTCTGCACCCTCCAGGAAGGTTGGGCCGAGTCCGCTGGTCTCCTTGCCGAAGACCAGCACGTCGCCACGGGCGAAACGAACGTTCGTATACGGTCGGCTCGCATGAGTGCTGAGGAAGAACACCCGGTCGCAACCTGCGTCGATCTCCTCGCGGCAGGCAGCCCAATTGGGGTGCACCCGCAGGTCGACATCTTTCCAGTAGTCGAGTCCCGCACGACGCACAGCCTTGTCGTCAATGTCGAAGCCGAGCGGCTCGACCAGGTGAAGTCGCGCGCCAGCAGCCAGCGCAAGGCGCCCCACCGTGCCCGTATTTGGCGGGATCAGGGGCTCCACGAGCACGATATGCAGGGCCGGTTGCTCGGCCATCACGGCTGCCAGGTGCGGACCCCACCATTGGCCCGCGGATCGGCGCCGCCCGCCCACAGTCCGGTTGCTGGATCGAAGCTCGCAGCCTGTAGCACGCCTGCGTGCTTGTAGCGCCCCACCTCGAACTTCTCGGCTTTGAGCATCTTGCGCGCCGCGTCGTCGATCGAGGACTCCAGTAAGACCGAGCGCGGCAGCCACTGGTGGTGCAACCGCGCCGCTGCCACCGCATCCTGGGGCGACATGCCCCGGTCGAGGACGGCGAGCAACACCTGCAGGGTCCCCGAGATGATTCGCGGCCCCCCTGCCCCACCCGCAGCCAGCACGATCCGGCCCGAAGCATCGCTGACCAGGGTTGGCGACATAGAGGACAAGGGCCTTTTTCCTGGGCCCGGACGGTTGTTGTCGCCCTGCACCAGTCCGAAGGCGTTGGCCTTTCCCGGATGGGCCGAGAAGTCGTCCATTTCGTCGTTCAGGACAATGCCTGTCTGTGGATCCGCCTGCAGAGAGCCGAAACTCAGGTTGACGGTGGTGGTAAGAGCCACCGCCGCGCCGTCACCGTCGAGCACGCTGAGGTGCGCGGTGCCGTGGTCGTCACGGACCAGCGCTGCGAGGTGCCCCTTCTCGCCGGCCAGTCCGGCATCCAGCAATGGCAACGGCCCTTGAGCCGGAATTCTGTCGGCAAGACGCTGGTGAAGTTCGCTGGACAGCAGCTCCCGGCTGGGGATCTCGACAAAATCAGGGTCTCCCCCATAGGCCGCGCGGTCCGCAAATGCGTGACTGAGGGCTCCTAACAAGGACCGGGCCCAGGGCCCGCTGCCCACCTTGCTGGCGCCATGATCACGGAAGCTGAGGATGCCGAGTGCCTCGAGGATCAAGAGCCCGCCAGAAGACGGAGGGCCCATGGAATAGATGTTGTGACCCCGATAGCTGCCACTGACCACCGGCCGCGCCTGAACCTTGTAGCGGCCGAACTCGTCGGCGGTCCAGGGGAGGCCCTGGGCTGCGAGGAACCCCGCCAGCGCCAAGGCCAGGGGTCCACGGTAGAACGCATCGCCCCCGTGGCTCTGCAGGTACGCCAGAGTCTCTGCAAGGGCTGGCCTGCGGCAGGTCTCCCCCTCTCGGAGTACCCGACCGCCCGTGGTGAACGCCGCGGCCAGGCCTTCGTCAGCGAGCACTTGTTCGCTTCGTTTGCGCAGGGCGAAGGCCAGGTCGCGGTCCACGGGGAAACCTTCAGCGGCTAGTTTTCGAGCGGGCTCGACCACGTCGAACCAGGGCAGGCAACCGCCACGTCGGTGCAGCGCAGCCAGTCCCGCGGGCTCGCCGGGAACCCCTGTCGACCAGGGACCGCGACGGGAGTCCCGATTCCCGTGGCTGTACACATCCTCGGCAAAGAAGGAGGGGGCGATCTCACGGAAGTCCAGGCTCTCGGGGGCTCCTGATCGGCCCTGGTAGACCGCGAAGCCACCGCCGCCGAGGCCACTACTCTGGGGCTTCACGACCCCCAGGGCCAGGGCGGTCGCTACCGCAGCGTCGAAAGCAGAGCCGCCGGCGCGCAGTATGGAGTCGCCTACCGAAGCGGCGAGGTCCGACGGTGCAGCGACCACACCACCCGGCAGTACTCGGTGATCAGCACACGAGGCGGGCACCTGTCGGCTCGGAACGGGTGCCGGAGGGGCTGCCGATGCTTCGCTGTGGGGCGGTACAGAGGGTGCTTGCTCTACGTGTCCGCAGGCGGGAGCGCAGAGCGACAGGACCAGCAGTGTTGGCAGGCAGCGGCCAAGTGAGGCTGCGGACATTCCGCTAGCTTTCACGCGCTGCAACGACTACCCGCGCGGCACGCAGCAGCTGCTCGCCGAAGATGTAGCCGGCTCGTTCCACGAACAGGATCTCCTGGTCGCGCTGATCCTCCTGGGCAGGGATGACGCCGCTGGCCTCGTGGAGGTTGTGGTCGAAATCCTCGCCGAGACACTTCATGCGGACCACGCCGAGCCCCTCGAGTGTGGTGAGAAACTGGCCGGAGACCATCTCGAGCCCACCGGCGATTTCGGCGGTCGTGCTGGCGTCGGCACAACCCGCACGACAGCGATCCAGGTTGTCGAGCACCTCGAGCAGCTGCAGGCACATGTCCATGCGCTCCCGGTCGAGCACCTTCTGCCGTTCGCGCGCCAGGCGCTCCTTCTCCCGGTCGATGTCCGCCATCGCCTGCTTGTAGGCGGTTATGTAGTTCTTGAGCTTGTCTTCCCGCTCGATGACGGTGGCGCGAAGTTGCATGATCAGCATCTGATCGGGGCTGAGCTTCGGTGGGGCCGGTTCTGCTTGCTCCGTAGCGCCCGCACCGCTCTCCTCACCGGCTTCGGATTCTGCAACCGGCGCGTCCTGTTCGTGCTCGACTTCTTCCGTGTCAGGCAACGACTGCTCATCGCTTGCTGTCACCTCAGAGTTGTCGTCGCCTGGTTGGACGTTCATTTGCTCAGTCACTAGAGATCTCCATCCCATTCCCTGTTGCTGACCCGCGCAGCCTGCCCCAACTACCTGACCCACCCGGGACAACTGACAGGGGATGGAAATATACATCTCATTTCTCCTGTCAAGCTCTGGTTGACAGCTTCCGGGCAAGGACCGAAGAATGCGGCATGCAATGGCGTGCCCTGCTAATTGCCCTGGCCGTACTCATTGGCCTGGGATCCTGGGTCTGGTGGAGTCACCAGGACCAGTCCGATCCTGAAGACAGCAACCTGCTCCTGCGCATGTTTCCCAAAGTCGATCCGGCTGCAGTCACTCGCCTATCCATCGTGGAAGGACAGCGACAGTTGGTGGTCGAGCAGAATGAAGCGGGCAGCAGTCGCTGGCGTATCGTTGGGCAGCCTCCCCGTCCGGCCTCAGAAGCCCATGTGCAGGCCGCGATCCGTGCGGCCGCTGAACTCAGTTCGAGACGCCGATTCCCGGCAATTGGTGATGGTTCCAGCTACGGGTTCTCTGATCTCTCTCCACGAGTAGTGCTCGAGGGTTCCGGGGGCGTGCTTGCCGAGTTACTGATTGGTTCCGCCCTGCCTGTGGGTAACGGGCGCTACGTCAGGGACTCCGGGGCATCTGAGGTTGCCGTGGTCAGCAATGACCAGTTGGTTCCGCTGGAGCGGGAACACCTCGATTTCAGAGATCGACGGGTCATTGGACTTCTCCCCGACCAGATCCAGCGCCTCCGAGTGTCTGGCGCCCAGGGGCTTGCTTTCACGATTCAGCGGTCGGCCGATAGAGGCTTCTCCATCGAAACATCAGCTGAGGAACCCCTGCTTCGCGCAGACACTGTGGCGGTGAAGGGTTTGCTTCTCGATCTCGCGGAGCTGACAGCCTCACGCGTCGCCGACAGCACGGAATCGCCAGGCGGGACCAACCAGCCGACACTGACGATCGAATTAGGTTCCGCGCAGGGACAGGAAGCCGTGCTTCGCTTCGGGGCGGAGAGCCCCGATGGTGACCGCTACATCGTGGCAAGTGGCAATCTCCTGCCCCCGGGAGTAGGTGATGAGATTGTGCTGGTCGCCGCCGAGGCATTCGAAAAGCTTGCCACCCCGGCTGCAGCGCTGCGCAGTCTCGAACTGTTCGACTTCGAGCCCGGCAGCGTGTCGTCTGTGTCCTGGGCAGTGCAGGGCCTGTCGGGACGACTCGAGCATAGGGCAGGCAACTGGCAAGGTAGTAACGAGTCTGACCAGCAGGTCGATGGCGATCTGGTGGACGAGATCCTGGCTGAGTTCCGGGCAACGAAGGCGCTGCGCATCGTCGCTGAAGGTGCCGACCCCGAGGAGGCCGGAGTGATGGCGGCTCAACTTTCCCTGGTGCTGCGCGACGGCAGTGAACAAGGGTTACGTCTGCTTCGCGGTGCAACCGCAGACTCTGTCGTCGTCAATGATGAGCCCGGCCTGTGGGAGGTCGCCCCCGAGCTGGTGGACTTGTTTGATCGCTTGTCGGCGCTCTCCTCGAACCGGGCAGAGCAGGAGCCCGTGCCGTGACCTCCCCTGTGCCAGGGCGGAAGGAGCGATCTGTCCTACCGATGTTGATTGCAGCGGCCCTCGGCCTCAGCCTGGTCAGCCTGGCCGCTGTGGCTGTCCTGCCAGCACATCCCCCGAGTCCCGAACTCGTGCAACTGGTGGTGATGCACAATGCGCTCATCGCAGGTCGCACGCAGCTTGACCGGGAAATCCTCGCGGATCGGTCGGCAGCGCCCGTCCTCGAGACTTCGGCGACAGGAGTCCTCGAAGGTCGGCGCGTGGAATCCTGGCTGTACCGGCTGGAGCGCCAGGCCTTTACCGTCCATCTCCTTTCGGACACCGGCATCGTGCCACGCAACGCGTCGAAATTGCCGCTGGGACAGCGGCGCGTGTCCTTTTTAGTAGTAGAAGACCTCCAGGTCATCGCCTGGCTGAACCATGGCGGAGAGTTACTGGCAGTGCTGGGCGCGGGCCCCCTGCCGATTCAACTGCGGCTTGGCAGATGGATCGACAGCAATGGACTCACTGAGCAGCGTCGTCAATAAGCAGGCTGGCTCTGCGGACAGTCCAGCGCGCAATCCAGGTGGCCGCCTTGCCGGCGAGAAGCGCAGTGCCAAGGGCTCCAGCGAGCAGAATGGCACCGGTGAGAGAGCGGCCGGTGAACACCGCCCACAGGGCAGGCGCGGAGATCACGATGGCGAGAAAACGCAGCCCACGGCGCAGCATTCGGCATGCTTCCGCAGCACGCAGGCAGCCGAGGACCTGCGAATTTCGCTCCGATAGCTCTGCGGCCAGGCGGAGTCTGCGAATTGCACCGTCCAGGTCCTGCAGTCGGGCCAACATCAAGTGACTGGCAAAAAACGGCGCCTGGTACAGGGACGCCTCGAGGGTCGCCGCTTCGTCAAAGGCCTCCAACGCCTGGTCAAGCCGCCCCTGGCGCACGTGCAGGATGGCGATCCGGTAGCAAATGAGGCCGTCCGAAGGTAGGTGTGACCTCGCCATCTCGGCATACAGGTCCGCTTCCTCGTAGCCGCCGATCGTGTCAAGAACCCCGAGCACTGCCAGGTACGACTCCCGGTGGTAGGGGTTCTGTTCGACTGCATGCTCGAAGTGCTCAAGGGCGTCGGAGAGTTGGTCTCTGCCCAGGGCCAACATCCCCCGGTCGAATGCCTCGTTCCAGGTGGAGTGGTTCGAACTGCCGGAAGGAAGGCTGGCAGACCACCGCCTGGCGAACTGGTCCTCTCGGCCCCCGGGAATCTGTAGAAACTCCTTGTCGGAACTGTGCTTGAGCAAGCGCGCCCGCAATCCCCGGGGGATCTCTTCGGTGCCGGTCAGAATGTAGCCTGCGGCGTCTCCCTGCTCCGCGAGCAATAGTCGCTCCACCTGGGCGCCTTGGTAGCGCCGGTGGCGCTGAGTTGCCTCTCGCCAGGCATCGCGAGGGTCCTGGTCGCCGGGCTTCTCGAAAGGATAGACGTAGAGCAGGTGACCACCCTGCTGGCTGCCGAAGGACAGGTGGTAGAGCCGGCAGTCGGCCTCGTCCTGGAGCAGTGCAACTGCCAGGCCCAAGCCGCCATCGAGGGTAAGTTGCCGCCGTTCCAGCACCTTGTCGTAGAAGGCTGCCAGGATCTCGTAGCCCTCACCGAGCACAGCCCTGGGATTGTCGAGGACCCGGTGACTGCTCCCCTCCTCCAACTGCTCCCGGAAGCTGCGCTTGATCTGATCGATTCGGCGGCTGCAGTGACCGATCTCAGCACGAACAACCTGGTCGTCGTCGAGGCGCCAGGGGGCGCTCTGAATACGTCGGTGGTACACAGCCAGTGACTCTTCGTACGAATAGCGTCTGACGACGCCATCGCGGTCCACCAGTTCCACGGGAAACTGGATGACTTCGGAGTAGTCCTTGTTCTCGTACGCCTGTAGCTCTTCGCTGACCACTTCGTCTTTACCCGGCAACGGATCAACCATGACTGAAGCCGCAACTCCTCTCGCCTTCACCCAAGTTATTCTGGATCGGACGCGCAGGCAACGTTTGACTGTTCGTGCGGCGAGCTTGACAGCCAATGGCTCAGCCATGAGATTGCATTCCACCGGAACCCCTCTCATCCGCGCCTGATGACTGCACAACTCGCACCACCATCACCGTCACTCAATGCAACGCTCCGCAGCGAGCACTTGCATGGGCTCGAGCACGAGACCTTTGACCTGCTCGTTGTGGGTGGTGGCATCACCGGCACTGGCATTGCTCGCGACGCGGCCCTGCGCGGTCTGAAAACGGTGCTCGTAGAAAAAGGGGACCTGGCGTCGGGCACGTCGTCTGCGAGTAGCAAACTGGCCCACGGCGGCCTCCGCTACCTGGAGCAGGGAGAGTTGGGCCTGGTCTTCGAGAGTGTCTCTGAACGCCACCGGCTGCGTCGTCTTGCCCCTCACCTGGTACGGCCCATCCCCTTCTTGTTCCCCGTCTATGAACGCAAACCGCGGCCCTTGTGGATGGTCCGCCTGGGACTCTGGATTTATGACGGGATGGCGATGTTCCGTTCGTACAAGCTGCACACCAGCCACAACCCACGGGCGACCGCTCAGTTGGAACCGGCCCTCAAGAGCGACGGTCTCGACGGCTCGGTCAAGTACTGGGACTGCATCACCGACGATGCGCGGCTCACCCTCGAGACAGCGGTCGGCGCGCACCTGTCCGGGGCACAGATTCTTACCTACACGGACGTAAAGCAGTTCATCTCGTACCGCGGCCAGGTCTGCGGCGCGGAAGTGGTCGATGTACTGACCGGGAAAAGCCACTCGATTCGCGCGCACTGCGTGGTCAATGCTACCGGTCCGTGGACTGACCGCACCCTCGGACTGCGCGGCGATCGCAGCCGGCTGCTCCGTCCCACCAAGGGTGTTCACGTGATCCTGCCGCGAACACGCCTACCAGTGAACCACGCAGTGGTCGTGCCGAACCTGGAAGACCACCGAGTCGTGTTCGCCGTGCCCTGGGGCAGTCGCGTGATGCTGGGGACCACCGATACTGACTTCGAGGGGGACTTCGACAAGGTCCAGGCCGAACACAGCGATGTCGACTACCTGCTGCGCCTGTGCAACGAGTTCTTCCCGGACTGCAGGCTGGTGCCCGAAGATGTGTGCGGCACCTACGCTGGTCTCAGGCCCCTGGTCAGCGAGGAGGGTGACCCGAGCTCAGTGTCGCGAGAGCACACCATCCGGGAGGAGTCCGACGGTCTGATCTCGGTTGCCGGGGGCAAGCTCACCACCTATCGCCTGATGGCTGCAGAGACCATGAGCCTGGTCGCGAAGCGCTTGCGCGAGAATGGTTCCCATGTAGGTGGCTGTCACACCGGTTCTGTGCCCTTGCCGGGTGGCACCGGGATCGCCTTCCGGGGGAGAGAGCTGGTCACCACGGGGGCTCTAATCCCGGGATTCGAAGCCGACGCGGAAGCGCACCTGGGACACGACATCGTCGAGCACCTGCAGGAAAGCTACGGGGGCAACTGGGTGCAGGTCGCGACCCGTGCCTCCCAGTCCGATCAACTCTCCCAACCCATTGTGGCTGACCTTCCGTACCTGTGGGCCGAGGTCGACTACGCGGTGGAAGAGGAACTGGCAGTCACCCTGAGAGACTTCATGCGGCGTCGCAGCCAGCTGGAGATCCGAGATCACGACGCAAGCTGCGAAGTGGCTCCCAGGGTCTGCGAGCGCATGGCTTTCCTACTCGGCTGGTCGACCGTTGAGGCCCAGGCGCAACTGTCACGGTTCCTCGAGGAGGCAGGCAGGGGGATGGCCTGGCGCGACCACGAAGAGCACGACACGATTCGCCTCAGCTAGCCGCCGATGCCGTAGCGCAAAGCCACGCAGACCCCAAAGAGTGCCAGTTGCAGCCAGGTCGACCGCTCGCTTCGCGCGACTCCGGCGAGGGTCATCCGCGACCCGGCATGGAGTCGCTGCACGGAGCCCAGTTGTCGCCCTTCCCGTCGGCCCAGGAGGAAGTACGCGGCAAGGACCACGACCAGCAGGGCAGCGGCGAGGCCGACCGGCGGTGAGGCGCACAGCAACAGCCCCCCCGCGATCACGACGTTGCCCAGGTAGACGGGGTGCGAAAACAACCGGTAGGGCCCGCTCGTCACGCGCTCGCGGGGCGGCCCGGGATCACGGGTTCGCCCCTGTGGGCCCAGGTGCGTGAAGGACCAACATCTCAGTGCGCAACCCAGCAGAACCAGCAGTAGGCCCGGAACCACCAGGTCGCTGCGGGGCCCGGCGTTGGCCAGGGCGAGTAGCGCGAGGGCGCAAAAGACGAGGCCGCGATGGCGGAACAATCGCTGACCGGCTGTTTCGGAACTCACGGCTTGCTGGGGACCGGCAATCGGACGGCTTGCCTGGACTTAAAAGCGGCGGAACGCGCGCCCATAGGCATCGATAGCTTCGCTGCGCGGAACGTTCTTTTTGCCGTCGAGCTGTGCGGCAAATTCATCGAGTACCGGCCCGGCACCGGAAGCCTCTCGAACATAGCGAATCAAGGCCTCGACCTCGATGTCGGTGTCTGCTTCAGCGAGCCGGTCGAGCAGCAGCCCCTGGGCCCTCTCGTCATTCTCGCTGGCCGACTCCGTTGCCCGAGTAGCGAACTCCCTGCCGCGCTCCGTGTCACCCTGGCGTAGCGCGATTTGCCCCAGGCGGGCCATCGCTGGAACGTTCTCCTTGTCGTACATCAGCACCTTCTCGAAGTGGAGAACCGCTTTGTCGACGAAGTTCAGCTTCGACTCAAGCACGTCGCCCTTTGTCATGTAGGCACGGACAACCTGCTCGGGGTTTCGGGCGTACTTGATGATGCTGTTGTAGGTGGTCAGCAGGCTGTTCCAGTCACTGGAGCGCCAGTGCACCTCGGCAACACCCTCGAGAGCTTCGATGTTGTTCGGGTTCTTGGAGAGTGCCTTCTTGAAGCGCTTGAGGGCGCTCGTGACGTCATCGAGTTCGAGCTCGGCGCGACCCAGCCAGAGATTCCAGAGAGCCACCTGGCTCGCATCGCCGCCACCGAGGCGGAGCATCGCCTGGCAGGCTGAACGGGTCTCCTGCCACATGCGAGCGCCATGGTAGATAGGGGCGATTGCCTGCAGAGACGGGAGATGGGTGGGCGTCAACTCCAGCGCCTTTGCAAACTGTTGCAGCACCTCTTCTCCGTCGTGCTCCTGGGACAGAACGATGCCATAGCGACTGTAGAACTCGGTGGCCTCGAAGCGGGCATCCTCGTTGTTTGCGACGTCAAGACTCTCGACTACCGGTGCATATCGCTGGAAGGCACTGAGGGCGTCTCCCCAACGCTCCTTTTCGAACCAGTAGGTGACGAAGAATCGCTGCGCGGCAGCGTTGTCGGGATCCAGGTCGACGACCGCTGCAAAGAGTTCTGCGGCACTCTCGCGGTCGAGCAACTGGTCCTCGCGCAGGTGAGCGGCTTCGAGCAGGAGCGCCACCTTCGCTTCGGGTTCCCTGGAAACCTGGGCCAGAGTTCGACTCAACGAGATCAACTGCTCCCAGTCGCCCGACTCGCGGGCGATCTCGCGCAGAGTCGCCAAGGCCTCTGGCGAAGGCTGATCACACTCCGCAGCCGCTCGCAGGTAGCCAATTGCCCGTTCGATGTCGTCGTGTCGATCCTTGGCGATGAGTCCGAGCTCCGCCTGCCGATCCCGAAGTCTCGTGCCGGACAATTGAGACAGGTTCTGGTCCGCGACATCGAGATAGGCCTGCCAGTTGCCGTCCGCTTCGTGGATGTGCAGCAGGCCGGCACAGGCCTCTGCGTTCCCCGGGTCCAGGGCCATCACCTTCTTCCAGGAAGAGGCAGCAACCTTGTTGTTGCCGATCTCTTCCTGCCAGATGCGGGCGATTTCGATGAACATTGGCAGTCGCCGTTCGGCGTCGGCGAGGCTTGCCTCACGCGCCAGGACTCCGACCAGGCTGTTCCAGTTTTCGGATTCGCTGTGCAGCGCCTTCAGGGCAGAGATTGCGGGCCGATGACTTCCATCAAATTCGAGGGCTTGCTCGAGATGAGTGATGCCTGTCTCCACATCGTCTTCGTCCTGTAAGGCAATCAGGCCGACATGAGTGCTCGCTTCGGCCTTCTGCTCATCGTCTTCCGCATGCTCGGCCAGAGCCTCGTAGTACTTCCGGGCTTCTCCCATCTCACTGCGCGCGAAGTGAATTCCGCCGAGCCCCCTGAGCGCGACGATGTTGGAGGGCTCCCGCTGGAAGAGTTGCTCGTAGAACTCGAAGGCGCCGTCAGAAGTGACGCCCTTGTCCGAGAGCAACTGCTTGCTGAGCAGCTCCGCATCCTTGCGCGCCGCATCGCTGTGGGCATGACTCGCGATCGCCTGCAGCGCTGCCAGGGCTCCGTTCCATTCGGACCGATCCCAGCAGGACTGCGCTGTGTGGAGTGAGGCCGGCAGGAAGGTAGGATCCAGCGCCAATGCCTTGCCGAACGCAGTCACGGAAGCCTCGTATTCATCGATGCCCGCCAACTGCTCACCCAGATCCATCCAGCGACTGATGGCGTCCTCAGGGCTCGCCTCTTCTGTCATGGCCTCAACCAACGCCTCGGCGGCCTCGACATTGTGTTCGTCAAGCAGGAGGGCCTGCATCGTGTCGAAGGCGCGCTGACGGCCGATGGGATCCAGGCATGCGAGTTCGAAACTGGCAATTGCCGCTGCGGAATCCCCGGCGTTTTGGAATTGCTCTCCCGCCAGCAACGCGTAGAACGTTTGAACGGGACTGTCTTCAGCTGCCTCGGAGAGGCGCTGGTAGACCGAAGCCAGGCGGCCTCCATCCTCAGCTTCGCCATACAACCGCTGCAGAGCCTCCAGAGACAGGGCATGGCGCCCTGCAAGCTCATCAGCGCGCTCGTACAATCCGGCTGCATGGCTGGGGTCTCCCTGGCTCTCTTCGACCAGCAGGGCCTGGTGGTATAGCGCCGCGGACCGGGCTTCCGGTGCAGCGCCCTTGTCATCGGCCAGCGCGGCCAACGCAGCGCCAGCTTCACTCGGACGCTGGAGACGATCGCAGACAGCCGCCAGAGCCGCGAGAGGCAAGCCAACCGTCGAGTCAGACTCGATGAGAGTCGTGACCTCTCGTGCCACCGCTGCCGCATCACCCATGTCAGCGAGGGTGGACACCAGTTGAATACGCAGCGCAGCGGTGTGGGAGCCGGGCTCCGGGTTGTCGGTGAGCTGCGCAGCAAAGGACTCAATCAAGGCAGCGTGATCGGCGGTGGTGCGATAGACGCGGCGCAGGGCGCTGTTGGCGACGTCATCACCAGGATCGAACGCCAGGCAGGAACGATACTGAGCCAGAGCATCTCCCATGCGTCCGGATCGTTCGTAGGCACTCCCCGAACTGAGGTGTAGCCACTGACGGAGGCTGCCCTCAGGTCGACCCTCTGCCTCCTGCTGAATCAACAGCCCCAGGGCATCCCAGTCGCCACGATTCGAGTAAACCGCGCGTAGACCACGAGCCGCGGGCAAGAAGTCCGGAGCCAGGTCCAGCAAACTACGGAAGGCTGCTTCTGCAGCGTCGGTATCATCACAACGGATCAGCGACAATTGCCCACTTCGATAGAGCAGCGAGACCTTCAGAGTGGGGTCTTCGGTCTCCGCGGCGATCTGACGGAGGCTTTCCGCTGCATCGGCCCAACGGCCCTCCGCAATATATGATTCCACCAGCCATTCACGCGCCAGCAATGGACCTGGCCCATCGCCGGACGACTGCTGCAACAGGCGAATCGAGCGGTCCCGGTCGCCGGCATCTGCCCACAGCCGAGCGGCGCGTAACAGGTAGGACGCTCGACTCTGGCCCGAGTTGAGAATCGCCGCCGCGCTTTCCAGGGCCTCGGCCTGCTCCCGGGACTTGCCCTGGGCACGGTACACGTCGATCAGGGCGTCGAGGGCAGGCAGGTAGTTGGGAGCCTGCTCGATGGCAGCCCGGAGGTGAGTCTCGGCCGCATCGAAGTCCTGCAACTGGTCGGCGGCCAACTGCGCCATTCCGAGGCGAACCGCGAGGCTCGTTCGTGAGTCGCCCAGCGACTCGACCCGCTCGGCATCGTGGTCAAGCAGGTCGGACCAGCGCCCCGCCGCTACCATGCCCTGGCGTAAACCCTCTCGCGCTTCGAAACAGTCCGGGTCCTGTTCCAGCGCCCTGTTGAAGTGCTCTCCCGCGGCAGCAGCGTCGCCACTGTGTCGCAGGGCGATGCGACCCAGCGTGGTCTCCAGGTGGGCCGCTACGCGCCCCTCTGCGCCACTTTCCAAAGAGTTCCTACAAGCCACCGCGAGGGCTTCCCAGTGCCCCCCTGCCTCGAGCCAATGCCGGTACTCCTCCGAGAGAGGCCCGCCATTCGGCGAGGCCGCAATTGCCGCTTCGAACTCGGCTGAAACTACATCGAGGGGCAGGCCGGCGCCTGCAGCAGCACGAGCTGCGCAGGCATGCCAGAACGATGACTCAGCTCCCTGCCAGGCAGCTGCGCTCTCCTGGTACAGCTCGACCAACTCCGCAGTCTGGCCATTTCGTTGCAGTAGGCCCTCGATCGCCAGGAAAGCGGACAGACAGTTGGGGTCCATCGACAGGCAGCGGCGATAGGCGGCGAGTGCACGGTCCGGGTCGGCCAGCTCGTCCTCGAACAGCAGTGCCTGTTCGTGGAGCGAGCGGAACAACTCGTCCCCCGTGACAGAGGCAACCACCTCATCAAGTGTGTCCGCCAGGCTGCTCCAGTCTTCGAGGCGATACGGAATCTCACGCAGCAAGCGCAATGCAATGTAGTTGTTTGGTTGAAGTTCCAGCACTCGCCGGAGGCTTGCCTCTGCCTCTGGCAGCCGGTCCAGGTCGCCCAATTGCGAGTGCGCTGCTCCCAGCAGAGCCGTCACCTGGGCCGAGCCCTCGGCGCCGTCCTCTGCGGCGCGCAACAAAAGGTCGACCACCCGGCCCCAGTCCTTGCGAGAGGCGCTGACACCGACCAGGGCGCGCAAGGCCGGAGCAAAGCTCGGCAGAGTCTGCAATGCAGCATTCCAACGCGCCTCGGCCCCGGCGGCATCTGCCAGTGGGCCTGCGAGGATGCGACCGACTTCAAAAAGGTAGGCGGCCCGCTTTGCGGAGTTCTTCTTGCCGGTAAGCGCCTCGACCTCGGCGGTAAGAGATGCCACCGAACGTGTCCATGCATCCAGAGCTTCCGGCGTGGCCGCTGCCAGGTCGATCGCGGGCAGTGCTGCGACCGTAGCGGCAGTCTCATTTGCGTCTACAGACTCATTTGCGTCTACAGACTCATCTGCGACGCTGTCCTCCGGACCTGCCGCAACCGTTTCCTCGGCTGGCGCTTCCACAGCTTCGGCAGGTTCCGGTGGCAGGGCCGCGGCATCCGAGATGATCTCGCTGGTGGACTCCGGCCCTGGGATCACCTCTTCGGTGAACGACATCTCCTCTGCCCGGGCTGCACCCGCAGCGCGGCGCTCGGACAGGGGGATCAAGTCCATGATGGCAACCGTCGGTCCAGACAGGCCGTCTTCGGACACGACTCCCGCTGGTAGATCCTCTGACGGCAGGAACAGCTGCCGGTCTGCCACGTCCTCGGGGATGTCAGCGGTCTTCTTGCCAGCCGCGGTCTTCTTGCCAGCCGCGGTCTTCTTGCCAGCCGCGGTCTTCTTGCCAGCCTGATCCGGTTGGCCGTCGGTCAGTACCGGGCTCTGCGAGGATCGGGTCGTCTCCTGCTCCCCTGGAGCGCCCCCCTTCTTGCCATCCAGCGCGTGTTTGTCGAAGGGGTCGTAGTCGAAGTCATCGCGTTCAAACGCGCCAGTCTCGGATCCGAAGAAGAAGTCGTCGACAGCATCGAATGCGCCGGTAATTGCCCGCATCGAGCCGGTGATTGCCCGCCTCGGAGCGTCACCAATGGCGCCGCTTGGCACCCGCCCAGGGCGGCGCCCCGGGGCGCTTTGTTCGGCGGATGCATCCTGAGGATTCGCCGCTGCATCAGCCTGCTTGGCCGTAGCATCAGCCTGCTTGGCCGTAGCATCAGCATCAGCCTGCTTGGCCGTAGCATCAGCCTGCTTGGCCGCTGCATCAGCATCAGCCTGCTTGGCCGCTGCATCAGCCTGCTTGGCCGCTGCATCAGCCTGCTTGGCCTGCTTGGCCGCAGCAGCGGACTGCTTCGACTGACGACCCGACGACTTGCGGTTCTTCTTCTTCCGAGCCATTCCCTGAGGACTCCAAAGCTGAGTGGAGTCGGAAACTCCCCTCGAACGACAGCAACGCCCGCATCCGCGCTCGTGCGCATAACTACAACTAATGGCGCGGCTGAAAATCCTACCAAGGCCCTCGGGGGGTCACAAGACTACCCCGGCACTGAAACGCTCGACAGGCCCTGTGCGAGTGGGCGGAGAAGCTCCCGCTCCGCGCCCGAATGCAAACAATCCTTCACTTTCACGAGTGCCAGCTAACTAGCTACTTCAAAAGAAGTTTCTATGTACAAGTGTGCATTCCTAGTAACCCAGGTACAGCCGGGGGACTCTCGAGCCAATGCCGCACAGCACCTCGTAGCTGATTGTGTCCAGGGCCGTCGCGAGTTCGTCCACAGTTACCGATTCATCGCCCTGTCTGCCAATCAGCACGACCGGGTCACCTTCCGTGACGCCTGGCACAGCTGTGACATCCAACATGGTCAGGTCCATGCAGACACGGCCCACGACCGGCACGCGGTGGCCGCGTACCAGCGCAAACGCCCGGTTACCGAGCGCTCGGCTGTAGCCATCGCCATAGCCCACGGGCAGCGTTGCGATTCGCGCGGGCTGCTCCGCCATCCAGGTGAGGCCGTAGGACAGCTTTGCCCCGGCTGCAACGGTCTTCACGAAGGAGACCTCGGTATGAAGGGACAGCACCGGCTGAAGTGGCCAGCGCTGCTCCAGGCTCGAACACGGAGCCTGCCCATACAGAGATATCCCGGGACGGAACAGGTTGGTACGGATGCCAGCACTGGGATGACGATCCATCATCAGCGCGGCGGAGTTTGCCGAGTGGATCCACGTCGGAGTGTGGCCTCTCGCCTGGACCGCGCGGACTGCTGTCTCGAAGGCCTGGAATTGTCGATGGGTGAACTCAGGATTGCTGTTTTCGGCATCGGGCAGGTGCGTCAGCACACCGTCAACAAGCAGGTCCGGGCACTCGTCGAGCAGGTCCAGGAAGCCGTTGAGTTCGGCCAACGGCACGCCAAGTCTGTGCATCCCGGTGTCAATCTTGAGATGGATGGGTAGAGCCTCGCCACGCTTCCGGGCGAGATCCTGCAGCAGCCTGGCATCGTCTGCTCTATAGACCACGGGGCACAGGCCAGCTGCGATGCCCGCCTCGTGGGATCCGGCAAGGAAGCCACCGAGCACGAGGATGTCCAGGTCCAGACCTGCGTCGCGAAGTTTCAGTCCTTCCTCGACGATGGCGACTCCCAGCCAGCGCACTCCCTCTGCGGCCAGTGCTTTGGCGACGGGCACGAGGCCATGGCCGTAGGCATCCGCTTTCACCGCTGCGATGAGCTGCGCGTCTCCTTCGGGGAGGTGCTGCCGGACAACACCGACGTTATGCCGCAACGCAGCGAGGTCCACCTGCGCGACGGTTGGTCGGTAGCTGTTTGGCCCAGACATCTGGCGGATTGTAGTGCAAGCCGCAGCGATTGGAATGTGCAGGGCCGAGATCTACCTGAGTGCGCCTGTCAGTCGACTGGGTAGGTGAGGTCGCCGAGACCGCTGATGGGATCCCGATCCTGCCCTCCCTGGTCTTTGTGGTCCGGTCCGATCGAATAGAGCAATCGTCGCTGTCCGGTCACCACCCGTCCCCGGTAGTGAAGAGACTTTGAGTCCTTCTCGAAGGGATCTAGCGGAAGTTCCTCTAGATACTTTGGAAGTAACTCATCTAGAGAGTCTGGGTAGTCGCCCTGATCAAGACGATAGAGCTCAAGGGCAGTGCCGACCCTCTCCAGGTTGTGGTAGGCGAGAGCCAGGTCTGCGGCGACGCGGTCTGGGTCCGGGCCCTGTTCGTGGAAGAGCGCGGTCATGATCCCAGCGGCCACGCCGAAGCCCAGCAGCATCGCCACCACCGCGCGCGATGAAATTCCGGTGTGTGGGCTTCTCTGCTGGTAGTTCGCCAGGTTCGGACGGCAGCCAGGGCAGGTTGGCGCACCCAGCAGGGGATGCATGGGAGCACATTCGGCGCAGTGCCACGAGCCACACACAGTGCAGCAATTGGCAGCCGCCTTATCGGGGTGGGAAGGACAACGCATTGGAACTATTTCACCCGCGAAGACACTAGAACATAATCATGGTGCCGACGCCGACGCGGAAGAACAGTGGGCAACTCGACAGGCCTTCATCTTTGCCGAGACCGCACTCCCGCAGCGGTGGATTGAGATCGCCATCCTCGAGCCCATTTCGCTCGGTCTCCCCGTGGAAGAAAATCAACTCTTCGTACTGGGCAGCCCCTCGGCTGAGCAGGAAGGTGGGTAGCAGGTCGACATACAGGGACAAAAACGGACTGAGAGCGGCTGTCATGCCAACCAGGGGCGTAATCCCCACCAGCACCGCATTGGGCCGGGAAGAATACTCAAGTGGCCCCAGAGGCTGGATTGCATAGCCACCCATTGCCACCAGGGTTACACCGAGGCCTGGACTGAACTTCACTCGCCCCTTCGGATTGACGAAGAAGCGGGCGCGCAAGTCGGCAGCAAAGTGTGCAGTTGGCTCGGAGCGTGGCTCCCTACCCTTGTTTGTGACCGGCTGATTTGTCACTCCGGGCCACCGGTACTCATCTCTGAGGTCCTGTCGAGCCAGCATGAGAGAAAGCTCGAGTTCTACTTCAAGAAAATCCAGGGGTGCATAGCCCACACCGAAGCTGATTCCCGGATTTACAGCGTTGAAGCCGAGGCTCTCCCAGGCCCACTCTTCGGTCTTCAGATCCCCGGCAGCTACGTAGATAAATGTCGAATAGCGGCGCGTCAGCCAACCGAGACCGTAATATCCGCCGACCCGAATGTGAAAGCGTCCGCGGTGCGCCCAGCGACGTTCCTGGAAGTCGGCAAAGGTCAGTCCAGAGCGGGTGAAGCGCTTGTATTCACGTGGCCCGAGGCCCGCGCGCTGCGCCTCGCTGTAGGTGGCAACTGAGCGGCCCTGGCTTTGCCGGCCATCGAGGCTGACCTCTCGGTCCTTACTTTTGTTCTTTCTCTTAGACTTGCGTCGCGCCTTGGAGCGAGGCTTCTGTTCATCATCCAGTGCGTCGAGGTCGAGGTCGAGGTCGCTGTCGTAACTTGGTTTGGACTCATCCGCGCGATTGCCACCCTCTTGCCGCCGTGAGCGGGCCTCGTCACCAGCCTCGCCCTCGGCGATGGCGCGAAGGTCGGCTGTCGGGTCGCTCCGATCGAAGCGCACCTCGGCATCGGGATTGGGCTGGAAGTCTTCTCGGCGAGAAGACCTCTCCCGCACCCGGGTCCCCTTGAGTTCGGCCGCGAGCCGCTCCTCCTCACCTGCTTCACCGCCGATGACACCCCCTTCCCCTGCCAGGGTTTCAGCGCTGACCAACAGCGAGGCATCGAATAGCTCTGCAGCCCACTCGGTAAAGCTACGCAACAGGGCATCGTGGTCGCCAACGCGCAGGGTGACCCTCTTAGCAGCGATCCGAAGCCCGTTTCCGGTGGCATAGAAGTCCACCGACAGGCTCAATTCCTCGCCGATCTTCAACATCGACGGATGGGCCACCAGCGAGACGTTGAACTGGTCACCCATGAACGGAATGCAAAAACGGTCGGCAAGACATCCTGCGACGCCTTCGCTGAGTGCCGGCAGCACATCCACAGACGTGTACACGGGGTGGCCGATGCGAGCCCCCAGCTTCTCGCGCAAAGCAGTTTCCATGCTGGAGGCGAGCTTGCGGTCCTCGGGGTACTCGACCGTAAACGGAAGGATCGCTACCCCAACCGACTCCGGCTCATCTCGCGTGAACTGGGCGGACACCAGGGACGGCACCAGCACAGCGCTGACGAGCAAGATGATGGCGAGCTGGTGGGGACGCAACGAGGTCATGGCAGAGAGAGTCTAGCAGCCCTCCGAGCGGCCGGAGCAGGCAAGCGCTTCGGCCCAGCCCCGGGCCGCACCATGGGGAGCAGGCAAACGATTGACAGCCTCCAATGAGCGTGTGATAAGTCGCCGGACGGGCCGATGTAGCTCAGTTGGTAGAGCAGCTGATTCGTAATCAGCAGGTCAGCG
>CAZBDA010000007.1:0-88325 GCA_964490445.1 uncultured Rickettsiales bacterium
AGCAGGTAGAAGGCATCGGTCTCACCCGATGCACCGAAGCGGGCCGAGATCAGGACTTCCCGGCCGAAGCCGAGCGCCGTGCTGCCGAGCGTTACCAGGGTGATCAGCACCGACAGTGCGCCCAGGTTTCGGAATGGCTTCTCAGCCATCGCCATTTCCCTTTCGGCAACCAGGTTGCTGACAACTAGGGCAGCGGATGCTCACTCGGAGTCCTGCTGTCGCTCGGAGTGGGCGCCATCGCTACGGGCGGATGCGGACAACTCCGAGCGCTTCCGCTCTTCTCGAGGCACGGTCGCGCGAAACTGTGCTTCCTCCTGGCGAGAGATACGTAGCACCCAGGGCGGTGCCGCCTGGCCTTCTAGTGGCTGCCCGTGGACGCTTCGGGCGCAGAGTAGTAGCACCCATAGCGGCCAGACCGATGGCCCGTTGGGTCCATTGCCGTTCGCGGAGAACAGGTAGATCGGTGCCGAGGCGATCCAGAACACCACGGCACTTCGCGCGAACTCCTTGTGACCCGGTCTCAGCAGTCCACGCACGCCGCCCCATAGCAACCAGACGAACAGCAGGAGTCCAATCACGCCAGTGGTTGTTCCGTACTCGACAACGGCTGAGTGTGCGCTTTTCGCAACTTGCCCGGGCATGAGTCGTAGGGTCTCCCAGTCGTGCAACATGGGCTTGCTCATGTAGCCGGTTCCGAAGACGGGGTTCTCGTACAGGCCTTTCGCGAAGCTGCTCCAGTACTCATCGCGGCCAACCTTGTCTCCTTCTCGCGAGAGCTCTCGCTCCATCACCAGTCGGTCGAGACCTACGCGTCCGGTGGGACTCACGAGGAAGGCGAGAACTAGGACGACCAGTGCGAGGGGTGCCATTGCTGTACGCGTCCAGCTTTGCTGGGAACCCGGGCCTTGCTCCTTCTTCCTCTTCTTCATCTTCGGGCCCAGGAACAGCCAGAGATAGCAGCAGCCCCCTGCCACGACACCGAGGAATGCTGCGCGAGACCCGGAAAGCAGCGCGGCGACGGTCGCGACGGCGAGGACTGGTTCGAGCCACTTGGGTCGCTTGCCCTTGTCCAGGTAGCAGCGAGCAAGGGCTGCGGCGAGGGTCAACATTGCCTGCGCGCTCATGGTGTTGGGGTTCGTGAACAGGCCCTTGAAGCCAGGTGCGAGGATGTGAACGCCGGACTCCACTGAGAGCATCCGCCTGTCGTAGCGAGCTCCGGGCACGTCAAAGACGATCACGAGGATGCTGCAGAGGGCAAAGAAGACACCGACTACTACGAGGCCATCCAGCCACTTCCGCCAGAAGCTCTCGGGTTTCTCGTGGAGGCCACGTGACAGACTGATCATCAAGCAGATGAAGAGTAGCCAGCCTGCGTAGAAGTAGCTGTGCGCCGGGTCCAGTCCAAAGCCGCTGGAGAGGATCGCCCAGCTCAGGTAGACCACGGGCCCGCTGAGTGCTGCGAAGCCCGGGCCCGTAATGATGCCCCGCCAGCCGACGACAATGATGGGAACAGAGACCGCAAGGCTCAGGGGTAAGCGACCCCTGTCGAACAGGTCCTCGTATTCGAAGATCGTCATCGCGCGGCACACGTTGAGGAAGTGCATGAACAGCAGGGAGAGCACGGCAAGATGTGAAAAGGAAAGGGCAAGTAGTCGGTTGAGGTTGCTGACCAGCGTCACCACGCCGAACACGATCAGTCCGAGCTTGGTGGAGTCTGCTCTCGGAATGATGCCGCTGGAGACCCCAAGGCCGAACAGAAGTCCGGTGACGAGGAGGACCAGGAGGTAGCCTCGAAGACCGCCGGGTCGGCTCCCTGGCGTCGGCCTCATCGTGTTCCAGCTCCACTGCTCTTGCCCTGTTCGGACGGTCCTGTCTTGCTGGGAGCGTCGCTCTCTGGCTGCAGGTTGAACCTCTCCAGGAGGGCCCGTCCGGCAGGGCTCGACTGGAGCTTACGGGCATTGTTCCGGGCTATTTCGGCTGCCTGCTGGGTCTGGTTGACCTCAGCCAGCATGCGCACCTCCTCGACCCACGGTTCGGCGAGGTCTGGTGCCTGTTGCTGGGCTCGTCGAACCAGCCCAAGGGCGGCAAGGTGCTCACCCGCTTCGAGTTCCAGGCGTGCTTCAAGGAGCAGGCTCCCCGCGATCGTGCTCGGCGTTCCGCGGCGGGCTTGTCTCAGGGCGACTCGGGCCAGCGCCGGTTGCTCGAGGGCATGTCTCCACTGGGCAAGGCGTAGGTAGGCGTCGGGCTTCAGGGGGTGCTCCGTTGCCAGCAGGGCAGCGAGCTGCTCCAACGCCATTGGCCGCTCTCCCGTGTACCAAAGTACACCGAGTAACTGGTAGCGAATCGAGGCACTCATGGTGAGTTTGCCGAGGGCCTCGACTGCGATGTCGCGGGCTTCGTCCTGGCGGCCGGAGTCGCGAAGAGTCCTTGCCTTGACAGAGACCGCTCTGGGGTTGGCCGGATCCTGTTGGTAGGCCAGGTCGGCGAGGACGTTCGCGCGGGGGTGGTGTTCCCAAATGGCCAGTTGAGCGAGAAGGCCCATCCCGTCGGCCTGGTTGCGCGGAACCACGCGCTCGAGGTCGTTCAGTTCGGTGTAAGAGTGCAGGACCTCCTTGAACACCGGGATTGCGGCGTAGCGCCAGTCGGCTTCGATGGTCAGGCGATATTCAACCAACGCCTGCCTGTTGGCTCCGAGCGCTCGCAGCAGGCGTGCGGTCATAAGGTGAGGGTCGGGATGGTGGGGAGCCAGCAGCATTGCCCGGTTGAGCCAGGCCATTGCCTGGTTGGGGGCTGCGGCCTCCGAGTAGCGTCGTCCCAACTCCTGGGCGAGAACGAAGGAGGACGGGTGCCAGGTCCACAACCTGGCTGCTGCAGAATCGAGGTCTTCTCTGCTGCTGCCGTCACTCAGCCCCGACTCGTCAAGATCGTAGCGCAGGTCCCAGTGCTGCAGCCCCGGGGTTGCGAGCAGTACGAGAACAGCCAGGCAAGCGACCACGGGCAGGTGCGAGCGCCGCGTGCGCTGCACAGCCGAAGGCGGCAACGAGACCGCGAGCAGCAGGAGGGCGGGGAGAAGGACACCCCCGGTATGTGTCGCGAAGTCTGCCTGCTCGTGGACGAGGAGTGCGAGCAGGGCGGACGCCGCACCGAGGCGTCCCGGATGCCGAGACGCAGTCCAGAGGGCAGATACCACGATCGCAATCACGACCACGAACAGCATTCCTCCCACGATGAGCCCCGCTTCGGATAGCAGCTTCACGGGCAGCATCTCGGGTTGGTACGCGAGGTGCCGACCGGGCGCCAGTCGAAACCCGGGAAACGCGTCGAGAAAGCCCCCGACACCGACACCGGACCAGGGATGCGACTTGATCAGTCGCCAGGCATCGGGCAGCCACAGCAGCCGCGATTCGTCACTCATTACCGGCAGCGCGAGTCCGGTCACCGTGTGTCGTCTGGAAGCTTCGCCTTCCAGGAATCGGGCCACAGCTCCTACCAGGGGAACTGCTGCGACGAGGCAGGCAAGGCTGAGTAGTACCGGCCTTTGTTTCCAGAGCTTGCTCCTGCTCAGGCTGAGGACTCCCAGCACGGCGAGGCCGGAGGCCGTTCCAATCGTGCCACTGTGCGAGTTCATGACGAGCACCATGATCCCGGCGATGGCGGCAAGCAGCGTGAGCAGCGCCGCTTTGCCTGCTGAGTATTGTCCTCGCAGCAGCTCGGCGACGCTGAGCACGAGCACCAATCCCAGGAAACCGGCCCAGTGGTTCTCGTTCAGAAAGGGGGCTCGCAGGGGTTCGAGCATGCCATGGCGGGGTTGGTAGAGCCCTAGCACGGTCTCCATTTTCAGACCGGTTTGGAACAGGCACAACAACACCGCCAGGGCACCCGAAAGAAGAATCCACTGCAGCGCCTTCTGCCGCCAGTGTTTCTCTGCAGCGCGTGCCGAACAAGCCAGAAGGAACGAGACCCCGGTGCACCAGCGCAACACGGCGTAGGCCCCGGGGCCAGGCGCCCGGTGCAGGGTTCCCCAGCGAGTGGTGGGCTCGCTTCCCGGCAGTCCGAGAGCCCACTGCTCCGCCGCACGTGGCGACAGCAACTCCAGGATGGCCGGTGGTAGCGGCACCAGCGGCAGGAGTACTGCGAGCCCTGACAGCACGACGAGAGCGATGACAAGTGGGTGTGAAACGCGGCTCGTGGCCCCGCCACGAAGAGCGAGCAGCCAACCGGACAGGGAGAGCACCAATAGGACGGCCCACGAGGCGGGATGGACTGTCCCTACAGCTAACGGGGCGCCGACCAAAGCAGCGCACAGGCAGAGGTCGCTCGCCCGAAGGCTTGCGTTGACGACGTTATCCTGCTCGTTGTGGCCGTTGGCTGGCGTGCCGAGCCCGGCGGCGGGCGTAGGGGACATGGTTCGGTTCGGGAGGGACCCAGGCCTCGCTTCAGGCCCCCTCGTCTCCGGGGGCGTCCGGGTCGTCTGACTCGTCGTCGTCAGGGACGCCGTATTCGCCGGCGACGTCACCGTAGCCCGAACCGTAGCCGTAGCCGTAGCCGTAGCCGTAGCCGTAGCCGTAGCCGTAGTAGCTGTAGGTGCGCTCGTGTGGGTTGAAGCCGTTGCAGACCACGCCCAGTACGTCGGAGCCCACTGCGCGCAGGCTGATGATCGTGGCCCGGAGGCGCTTTCGGTCGGTCTTGTTGATTCGTGCGACGATCATGGTCGCGTCGGACAGTTGGGCCAGGATGCTGGCGTCGGTTACTGCGAGGACCGGCGGCGAGTCCAGCAGCACGTAGTCAAAGGTGTCACCGAGTCTGCGAATCAACTGGCCGAACGCGGCGGTACCGAGCAGTTCGGCCGGGTTCTGAGGCGAGGGTCCGCAGCACAGCACACTCAGACCCTCGACCGGTGTGCTCTGAATGGCCTCTTCGACGCTGACGTCACCGACCAGGACGCCGGAGAGGCCCACGCTATCCTGGGCGATGTCGAACACGCGGTGGAGCCTGGGCCGACGCATGTCCGTGTCCACGAGAAGGACGCGATTGCCGGCCAGGGCCATGGTCGCACCCAGGTTGGCACATACCAGTGTCTTGCCTTCCTTGGGACTACCCGAAGTGATCAGGATCTTGCGTACATCCTTGCGTCCGACCAGGAACAGCAGGTTGGTTCGTACAGAACGTAGGCACTCCGCTGCCGTCTTCTTGGGAGACTTGATGGCGAATAGTTCTCGGATGGCGCCGGGCTTGGACTTGGTGGGAAGGTTGGGGACGATGCCCAGGGGGCGGACCCGGAAGATGGGTTCCAGTTCGCCGGGGTCTTTCAGGGTCGCGTCGATCGTCTCCATGAGGTAGGCGCCACTGAGGCCGCCCAGAAATGCCAGCACGACAATCAGCATTGCGCTGGGCACCATTCGTGGGTGACTCGGCCGGCGTGGTGCGCTGGCCCAGGTGAGGACGTTTACGTTCGAGGTGTCCAGGTGGGAGGAGAGGTCAGTCTCCTTTGATCTCTTTAGGATCTGCTTGTAGAGCGTGGCGTTTGTTTCCGCATCCCGCCGGAGGCGGTTGTAGCTGACCTCGAGTTCTCCCAGCTTGAGAGCACGCCCCTCATGGTCCTTGAGTTGTGCCCGAAGCAGTCGTTCCTGAGCGAGTCCGCTGGTGTAGGCAGAGTGAATGCCCTCGACCACGCGGGCCAGTTCGCTCGACAGCTGTTTCTGCAACAACTGGAGTTCAGCCTTCTTGCTGGCCTGTCCTGGGAAACGGGGTCCGTAGGTTTCGGCGTCACGGGTGATTCCGCGCTCGATTTCCAGGATGGTTGCCCTGAGTTCGCGGACGACCTCGTCTTCGGCCACCGATGGATACTCAGCGCGCGGTTTCCCGTCATCGGTCCACTTGTCGAGCCCCTGTACCGCCACCAGGGTGAGCATCCGCTGCCGTTCGGCTGAGGCCAGCGCGACCCTCAGTTCATCCGCTCGCTCCGAGAACGAGTTCTTCCACTGGGCGATGCCCATTGACTGCAGGCCGTGTTCGAGCCGAAAGTCCTGGATGGCCTGTTCGCTTGCCTCGAGGGCGAGTCGTTGCCCCTCCACTTGTTTAACGAGCCAATCAGAGGCATCGATGGTCAGTTCCTGGCGCAGGTCTCTGCTCATTGTGATGTACGAACGAATGATCGCGTTAACGAGGTCCGCTGAGAGTTGAGGCTCTCTCTCGGTGATGCTCAGGCCGAAGATCTTGCTCTCGGGAACCGGCTGTACTCTCAGGGAGCTGCGGAGTCGTCCAACGGCATTGTCACGGAGGATGTGCTCGGGGACCAATTCGCCGGTGTTGGGATTGCGGAGGTCGCCGACCCAGGAGGGGTCTGCCGCCAGCCCGAGGGTGTCGACCACCCGGCCGGCGACGGTCTTGCCCACGAGGATGTCGTATTGGGTGTTGTAGTACCGGTTGATGTCGCGCGAGCCCCGTTCCGGGAGGTCTCGAGACACATCCTTCACCGTGTCCAGCACCCGAGCGCCCTTGTGGTGAATCATGATCTTCGCGTTGGCCGTGTACAGCTTGGGTCGAGTCACCAAGATGCCCGCGCCGATGAGGCTCACCAACAAGATGGTGATGTATGCGCTCGTCCGATGCCGGAGCAGTGTCGCAAGGGTGCGGTAGAAGAGTTCCCGGGGCGAATCGACTACCGATTCCGGGATGTAGTCCGCGTTGGGCGCTCCATCCTCGCGAATCAGTTGTGGGACGCTACTTTGGGGCATCTCGGCTTCCTGTCGGCGACGTTTTCGCTACCTGTCGGGCGGTTCGCTCGGTTGGGGCTGCTGATGCAGCACATGGATAGGTTCATCCGACGCGGTGCGCAACCAACGCCTATTGCTGCTGCCTCCCGCGGGCGCGCGGCAAATCATTACGCGAGGCCCGAGAGGACGGCACAGACTAGTCGGGGGGGGCGTTCTGTCAATGTCTGGTTGCCGGTTGGTCAGTGGTCCACCGCACCAGAGTGCAGGATCCTCGGTGAGAATCCGTGCTGTGGCCCATTCCGGCAGGATGCGGGCTAGGATGTCCAAGGAGGACCTATGTCTCGTTCCCGGCAGCCATGGAATGCCCTCTTGCTGTTGCTCTGCCTGGTTGTGTCTGTGTCGGCATGCACACAGCCCGAGTGTCCCCCAGGGGTCAATTGTGCTGCCGGAGATGACGACAGCGCTGCCGATGACGACGATGTCGGTGACGACGACTCGGCGGGCGATGACGACGACAGCACCCCCGACCCCGAGAATCCTTTCCCCGGCGCGTCCATTCACGAGGGCGACTACTCTGGCGAGTTGAGCCTCTCGTACACAGGCGAGGATGCAGGGGTCGTGTTTTGCCTCGGCAGTGCCGAGTTCAACATCGCCGCGAGCGGCACTCTCAGCGGTGGCGGCACCTGCGTGGTCAGTCTCGATGGGCAGCCCCTCGAGCCGGAGGCCACGGTGTCGGTCTCAGTGCTCGCCGAGATGACGGACATCGGCAACATGAACGACGGCTGGCTGGACCAGACCATGTCCTACGCCCCCGGCGAGCCGCTGACCTTCTATCTCGATGGCAGTGCCTCCCAGGGGATGCTTGACCTGCAGTGGGAGGGCCTGATGACGGTTCCGGACGGAGAGCGCACCTTCGCCGGTCACGCTACGGGCGAACTCATCAGCAACCGCTGAGCCTGACCGGATGCCGGACAGCCCCACGACGGAGCCTGAACCCCGCTTGCTCGCTGTTGGGCTGTGGTCCGGACGCTGGCCAGGGCATGCTCTGCTGCTGTTGCTCGGCCTTTTGACCTGGTCCAACACGCTGCACTCCGGCGTCGTCAACTTCGACACGCCGTGGATGGTGGTCGACAACCCTGTGTATAGCGAGGGTGGCCTTGCGGCGTTGCACGCTGTGCTGTGGGACCTGAGCTTCGCCACCCGCAATGCCCTGGGAGCCGAGTACCTACCCGTTCGCGACCTGTCTGTGCTGGCCGATACGAGCCTCTGGCCGACCAACTACCTGTTGCACCACCTGCACAACCTGGTCATCTACCTGCTTGCCTGTGCACTGCTGCTGGAGTTGATGGTCCTGGTGTTTGGCCGAGGGCCGCGCGCCTGGTTCGCTACAGCTCTGTTCGCGGTGCACCCGGTGCAGGTGGAGACCGTTGCCTGGCTGGTGGGTCGCAAGGACCTGCTGGCGCTGCTGTTCGTCGTAGCAGCGGCCCTTGCCTGGCTGCGCTCGGCGGGCAGGGGCAAGGGGCTGGCTGTCGCCCTGATTTGCATGCTGCTGGCCTGTTGGTCGAAGAACACCGCGATCGTGCTGCCCGTCTTGCTGGCCCTGTTCGCCATCTTCCTGCCGGCAGGCTCGCGGGACCGTCGGTGGTGGTTTTCCTGGCTGGCCTTTGGTGCCATTGCTGTGCTGGTGATCGGGACCTCGCTGGCCGTGGGTGAGCAGATGGGATTCCTCGCTGAGCGTCGCGGCGATGGCCCCCTGGAGGGGCTGCTCGTGCAGTGCCGCATGACCTGGCACTACCTGCAGACCTTCTTCTGGCCCGGCGAACTGTCGGTGCTGTATGCCGAACCGGTGGTCCGGCCCCTCGTGCAGGCTGGCAACCTGCTCTCCGTGGTGGCCTGTCTCGTGCTGGTAGTGCTGGTGGTGCTGTGCCGCCGGCGTCGGCCGCTGGTGTCGCTCGGCTTGCTCTGGTTCCTGGTTGCGCAGTTGCCCACCTCGCAGCTCGTGCCGCTGCAGAACCTGGTTGCTGACCGCTACCTCTTCCTGCCTTCGGTGGGGCTCGTCATTGCTGTCGCTGCTTTGCTTCCGACCTCTCCTGGCAAGCACGGCCGCTGGCTGGCAGCGCTTTGCTGCCTGTTGCTGTTGCTGCTCGCGGTGAGCAGTTGGCAGCGCAGCGCGGTCTGGCATGACTCGGTCGCCCTGTGGAGCGATGCGGTGCTCAAACAGCCGGAACTCGGCCGCAACCATGCGGCGCTGGCCGGTGCCCTGCGTGCTGCCGGCCGAGAGGGGGAGGCGGCGACCGTCCTCCTTCGGGCCTCTAGCCTCCTGCCGGGCGACCCCCTGGTACTGCAATCTCGGGGCTTGTTGCTGATGCAGCAGGGGCGACTGCAAGAGGCCGAGTCCGCCCTACGTGAGGCTCTGCGTGCCAAGCCCCGGCTGCGCAAGGCTGCCAACAACCTCGCCTTGCTGCTGCATCGCAGCGAACGCAGCGACGAAGCGCTGGACCTCGCCAGCCAACTGGTGCGTACCGATCCGTACTACCCGGTCGGACTCAACACGCTCGGCACCATTCTGTTCGACCTGGGCCGGCTCGATGGCGCCGACAAGGCACTTCGGGCCAGCTTGGAACTGGACCCTTTTGGGGTCAACGCCCTGTGCAACCTCGGCAGCGTTGCCTACCGCCAGGGGCGCTTCGACGAGGCTCGGGATCGGTGGTTGCAATGCCTGCAGAGGCAGCCGGACCATGCCGTGGCAGCGCAGGGCCTGCAGGCGATCGAGGCCCGCGTGCCATCCGCGCCCTAGCCGGAGCAGGCTGGGGCCAGTGCAAGGCTGGACATTTCTGCACGAAGGCATAGATTGTTCGCCGTCCGATGACTCGACTTCCTGCCATCGCTCTGCTCGCTGCCGCCGCCGTACTGGCTTGTGCCTGTGCGACGACGCAGAAGGTTGAGCTGCCCGTTGCCAAGCCCGCGCCGACGGTCTTGGGTCCCGAGGATGTATTCGAGGTCATGGTCTATCTCGAGGAGTCATTGTCTGGGGAATACCGGCTCGACTCCAACGGTGAGTTCACCTTCCCGCTGGTTGGAAACCTGAACCTAGTAGGGAGTACCCCGAGCCAGGCCGCCGATCTGCTGTCTGAGCGCCTGGCCGATGGCTACCTGCGAAATCCGCAGGTGAGCGTCACGGTCAAGGAGTTCAACTCGCGCAAGATCTCGGTCATCGGCCAGGTCCGGAAGCCGGGTCGTTACGGTTACCACGAGGGGATGACGCTGGTAGAGGCCATCGCCTTGGCTGGTGGTACCACTGATTCCGCCGTGCTTCGAACGATCCAGGTGACTCGAAACCAAGGGGAGACAGAGCGGTTTGAGGTCCCCTTCAAGGACATCACACGGGGCAAGGCCCCCACCTTTGCCCTGATTCCCGGTGACATCGTTTTTGTCGACGAATCCGCAGTGAAGTAGCGGCTGCGGCCGCAGCAACGGCCCTAGTGGCGCCGCCTGCCGTAGTAGCGTTCGAGTTCCGCGTCGCGTTTCGCCTGCCAGCCCTCGTAGGCCTGTTCGCCGAGTAAATCCATCGCTTCGCCGTCGTTCTCTTCGCGCAGGTCCTGGGCCTTGTCTCGTGCCTCGCCCCAGCTGTGGTCCTGTCTCGCTGCCTGGAAGAATTCTCGGATCTGCTCCTGCTCGTCGCTGAGAAGTTCACGCAGGCTCGTGCTTTGGCCAGCCGAGAGGCCGTACTCGCTGGTCAGATCCAGGACCATCCGTTCGGCTTCGGCAGCTCGTCGCTCGCGTCGCTCGTCGCGTCGCCGCTCCCGGCGGTTACTCAACTCCTCGTCGATGACGTCATGGAGCCGGGACCGAACGTCCGGGTCATCGGACTCCAGGACTTCGAGCACCTGGTCGCCAGCGGCACCGGACTCTGCTGTCCCGGCCATGGCTGCGTGGCGAGTGGCGGGCCCTCCCAAGGCGACTCTCCCAGAGCCTCGCGGGCCGCCAGCTCCGCCTCGTCCTTTGCGGCGGTCCTTGAGTTGAGCCACCTGAGTTTCGAGCAGCGTAACGCGGCTCAGTAGAGCGGGGCTCTGGTCGCCGTCGTCGGTGCCGGCCAGCTTCACCGAGTCGTTGCCGGCCAGGGCCTGGTTCAGTTGGTTGATCTGCTTGCCGTGGTTCAATTGCATCCACAGCAGGGCAACGCCCAATATTGCTACGAGAATCCAGGGAAGCCTCTCTGTCATCGTCATTCTCCTTGCTCGTCGAGCAGGCAGGGCCCGTTGCAGGGATGGATAATTGTCCCTTCACTGCCCTCGTGCAAGTATACAAGCACTTGCTGCTTGGCTTCGGCACTGTTTCGCACCGCCGAGTGTGCTCCCGTAACCGCCGCCGGTCGGTTGCTGTCATCGGGCAGCGGCATGCCGGGGTGGAACTGGAAGTAGCCCGATGCCCCGGGTCCCAGTGGTGTTTCGGCTGTCTGCAGGCCAAACACCGGGTGCACTTCAGGAGCGATCAGCGGTAGTCCCAGGCTGCGCGCCAGGATTTCGGCGGTGAAGTTCGGTACCTGTTCATCGCCGACCGCGATCTGCCAGAGCACGTTCTTGTCGGCCAGGCCTGCCAGGTGGTTGATCGGGTCGACCGGGTCCCAGAGCAGTTGCAGCCCTGCGTAAACGAGTTGCCGATCCGAGGGGCCGGGTACGGTCTCGGTGAGGAAGGCCTCGAGCGGTGTCCAGTTCGACGAGCGTTCCAGCATCAGCGACCACACCGCTCCGGGCACGTGCAGTACTGCGCTTTTGATCACCTCGGAGTTGGCCATCAACGCTGCCCCTTCGATGCCGCCGAGGGAGATGCCGTAGTAGTAGATACGCTGCGGGTTGACCAGCGAGCCGCCATCGGTCGCTTGTAGGAAGGGCTGGTCGACAAAGTCGGTCTGCATCAGCCGCCCCAGGGCGAGTTGATTGGATAGCCCCTGGATCAGCTTGTCGGTGAGCAGTGGAAAACGGCTGAGGTCCGTAGCTGCGCGCAGCGCATCGGACCGGTCCCGTTCGGTGAGCCCGCGCCACTCGCCCCCGATGCAGATGGCGTCCAGCCCGGCGCACACCGCGATGACGTTGTTGGGGTCGCCCTCGGTGGCGATGTAGTCCGCCGCTGCACTGAACAGGCCATGCCCAAAGACGATGACCGGAGCACTGCCTGCTGCTGCTTCGCGTAAGGATTCCGGGAGCACGAGCACGAAGTACGAGGAGTCGGGGCCGCGCGGCTGGGGCAGGCCCTGTTCATCGAGCAGGAACATTCCCTGGTCGTGCTGGTCGGGGTTCGGGTCGTCGGGGTCCTCGGCCCACAGAAAGTGCGTTAACTGGATCGAGCCACGCACTTCACGCCACAGCCCGGTGGTTACCGGGTCCCCCGCGTCGCTGTCATGCACCAGTGAGGTCTGCACCTCGGGGCTGTGCTCGGAACTCAGGGGCAACTCGCTACGCATGGTGCCCAGTACCCGGTCCAGCGGCGCCCGTAGGTTGCTCTCGGAGCCGGTGATGAAGTCCCAGGCGAGCTGTATACGCTCTCGTTCCAGCCCATGCTCTTCCAACTGGTCCAGCAGGTCGCTGTAATGAGCCCAGGTAGCATCGGATCTGCCGTCAGGGCGCCGACCGTCACGCAGTGACAGGAAGTCCGTGGGCCCCTGCCAGGGGCTGCCGTCAGTTCGCCTCAGGGAGTCGGTGAGAACGACGGCGACTCGGGTCTCGAAGCCCATCGCGACCAGGGGGCGGACGAGCAGGGCGCGGTCTTCGTCGCTTTGTGGTTGCCAGGCGTCCAGTTCTGCGAAGTGTGGGATGCGCTCGCCAGTGCCGAGATCCCAGAGTTGCACTGCGGCCTCCTCGGCGAGGGAACTCCCCGGGTCGGACAGAGGAGGCAACGAGCTCGGGTCGAGTGCCTCACCGAGGCGGATCCAGGTGCTGCCTGCCGGGGAGAAGCCGTCGCGGCGGTTGTAGCGAGTCAGATCCAGGGGGTTGCTGCTGCCGACCGGGATCGTGTCCTGCCGGTATTGCACCCGGCAGCCGGTGGTAGTGCCCTCATCCGGGGCCACCAGGTGCATCGACGGGAAGGGGTTGGCGCTGGAAGAGTCGAGCCAGCCAGGTTCGCCGTCGAGCAGGCAGGGGCTTTCGGGTGTTGCGGGACCGCAGCCACTGGCCAGCAGGGCCACGGAAAACAGGACAGTGGTGATGGGTCGGTCAAGGTGCGACCGGAGGGCAAGCATGGACAAGCTCCTGGCGAGGACGAAGAGGCTGCCACAGATCATAGTCCGATGGGGGGGGAGTCCCAGGCAGATCAATAGGGTGCTAGCGAACCCGCGATGGTGTAGCGGGGGGGCTGCTACTCTGTGCCGATGAAGCTCCGTTCCTGCCGCCACCTGTTCGACGGGCTCGTCACCTCTTGATGGCCTCCGCCCCGACACGATCGCTGCACTTCCTGGTGCTTCTGCTGATTGCAGCATCGGCGCTGTCCATGGGTGCGCAGTGCGGTGGAGTGATCTTCGAGGGGGACGACCCCGGAGAGTGCGATGATGCCGCTGACAACGACATCGACGGTCTCTTCGACTGCGACGACCCGGACTGTGACGGTTCGCCTGTCTGCGCAGGTGAAGGCGACATGTGGGGCGATGATGACACCTTCGGAGACGACGACGACCTGGTCGACCAGGACATCCTGCTGGTGCCCGACGCAGATGCCCTCGGTTTGCCGCCGCTGAGGACCTACGGCGTCTCGCTGGTCGACTTCGATGAAGATGGTCGCCCCGACGTGACGATCGCCGCCAAAGAGGGGGTCTACCTGCTGCGCAACGAGGGGGATTGGAACTTTTCGGACGTCACCGAATCCATGGGACTACGGGCGCCCGAGCTGGCCAGCCGGGTAGACCAGGCCCATGCCGTGGTGTGGCTGGACGTGGACGACGACGGCGACCTGGACCTGTTCATAGTGCGCCGCCGCCGGATGCAGGACATCGGACCGGGGATCGACAGCAGCGGCTGGACTCCGTCGCTGTTCCTGCGCACCGGACCAGGCGAGTTGATCGACGTCACTGCGGAGTCGGGCCTGCTTGTGAACGGCTTCTGGGAGGGTGCGGCTTTCGGTGACCTCGACGGCGACGGAGATCTCGATCTCATCGTGCTCGGCGGAATCAACACCAGCACTTTTGGTGGCGATCCGGGCTACATGGGTAGTCCCGGCAAGCTGTGGCGCAACCAGGGTGACGGCACTTTCGTGGAGATGTCCCAGGAGAGCGGCTGCACTGGTCCAGACGACAGCGAGAGTTGGCAGGTGCTTGCCGTCGACTTCGAAGGGGACGGCGACATGGACCTGTTCGAGGCCAACGACCGCCGGGCTTCGACCTTGTGCCTGAACGATGGCAACGGCGTGTTCCACGATCTGTCCGGCGAGATCAACCTGTCGTTCGGTAGCCCGATGGGCCTGGCGGTGGGTGATCTGAACGGCGACGCCTGCATCGAGGTCTACGGTACCAACTTCGGCGAGCCCGACACCGCTCTCAACTTCGACACAAGCGGTGGCTTCACCGAGGTATACGCAGGACTGCTGGGCTTCAACCCGGACCTGTCTCGCGAGGTCAGTGGCTACGGGGTGTCTATGAACGACACCGACCTGGACGGCGACCAGGACCTGCTGTGGGTGGCTGCTTACGATATCGACTACTTCAGCAACTCCCTGATTGGGGGAATCGTGGCCTATGCCCGCAACTCGGGGCAGGGCCAATCGGGTCGTTTGCGCTACCAGAACCCGGGCAATGCGCCGATGCTGGAAGGTGTTCACAACGCCTACGGCATGGCGCACGGGGATATTGATGGTGACGGTGACCTCGATTTCCTGGTGGGTGTGGACTACGACGCTCCGATTCCGTCTGACTTTCAGCCGCCTCTTGATGGCGATTCGATTCCACTGCCCGACGACGCGTCTCGCTCGTTCCTGTTCCGCAACGAGACCGTACAGACAGGTCGGAACTACCTGAGCATCACGCTCCGGCAGCCGGCGCCAAACCTACGCGCGGTGGGCGCGACCGTGGTGGTTCGGGCAGGCTCGAAGCGCTCGGCGAGAGCGCTGATGGCGGGCTCTTCGTACAACTCGACCAATGCCTACCCGCTGCACTTCGGATTGGGGGCACGAGAGCGACCGGACTGGGTGTTCGTGCGCTGGCCAGACGGCTACGAGCAGTTGTTCACCGACATCCCGGGGGGCAGGGTGACCATCGAGCGTAGCGACAACATCTGTGTGCCTTCCGGGACCTGCGCTGGCATCGCACCGGAGTGTCCGCTCTAGCGCGTTCAGTCGTCGGGCTCCAGCATGCTCGCCCCGCGGTAGCCCTCGGGTTGTCGTTGCTGCCAGCGCCATGCGGACTCGAGCATGTCGTCGATCGTGTAGCTCGCTCGCCATCCCAACTCGGCGCCGATTCGGCTGGGGTCTGCGACCAGTTGCATGATGTCGCCCACTCGGCGGCCTACCATCCGGGCAGGGATCGGTTTGCCCGTGATTCGTCGCGCCGCTGCCAGGATCTCCAGGACACTGGTGCCGCGGCCGGTGCCGACGTTGTAGATGCTGTGACCCGTGGCCGTGGCCGTGTGCTGCAGCGCCACCAGGTGCGCCGAGGCCAGGTCCATGATGTGAATGTAGTCGCGGATGCAGGTGCCGTCGTCGGTGTCATAGTCGCCGCCGAACAACTCCAACTCGCCACGCCGACCCGAGGCGACCTCGAGCAGAACGGGGGCGAGGTTGGCGGCGACCAGGGGGTCTTCGCCCATGTCGCCCGAGGGGTGGGAGCCCACCGGGTTGAAGTAGCGAAGTGAGACTGCGGCCCAGCCCTGCTCGGCGGCAGCGGACTCGATGACCTGTTCAGCCTGGGCCTTGGTGAGCCCGTAGGGACTCAGTGGGCGCAGCTCGGTGTCCTCGCCACACAGACCGCCGTCGCCCTCACCGTAGACCGCAGCAGAGGATGAGAACACCAGCCGTTTGCAGCCATGGCGGACCATTGCCTCGCACAGTGCCGCGGTGCCCTCGACGTTGACCCTGCGGTACAGCTCCGGCTCGCGGACGGACTCCTCTACAGACTTCAGGGCCGCGAAGTGCAGTACCGCGTCGAATGGTCCGCGGCTCCAGGCCCGGTCGAGGTCCGCCGCTGAGGTGATATCGCCTTCGACCAGCGAGACTGCTCCCCTGGACAGCTTCGCGGCCTGCTCCACTGCCTGTCGGTGGCCGTTGACCAGGTTGTCCAGCACCACGACCTCGTGGCCGGCTGCCGCCAGTTCGAATGCTGCATGGGATCCGATGTAGCCAGCACCGCCGGTAACGAGCAGGCAGAGAGGTCCGGTGCCAGGCATCGCCGCATTCTGTCAGCATGCGGCGATGATGGCCAACGGTCCGGTGTGCCTGCATTCCGCCCGCTGACGCGCTTGCCGGAAGTGATTCAGGCTAGGCTCGGCCCACGGCCATGAACTCTTCGCAACCCGAGTCGGACCCCCTGGTGCCGCCGGTCGCGGCCCGCGGCCTGCCGGCGCGAGGGGAGCTGTTCTCCCCCCGACTGATCCGAGCGGCCGCGGTTGTGTCGCTTTGCGCCGGTGCTCTTGGCGCCTGGCTGCTCGGCCAGGACGGCGGTTTCGACCTCAAGAACTACCACTACTACAACGCCTGGGCACTGCTCGGAGGCCGCCTCGGCCATGACTTTGTAGTGGCCCAGCAGCAGACCTGGTTCAACCCGCTGCTGGACCTGCTGTACTACCTCCCGGTGCGTGTCTTCGGGCCGGCTCTGGGCAGTGCCCTGCTCGGCGCCCTCCAGGGGGTCAGTTTCTGGCTGCTTCTGCTGATTGCGGGTCGCCTGCTGTCCTGCCAGTCTCCCGGCTGGAGCGATCGGGCGGTGCGCTGCGTGGCGATCGGCTGTGCCGTGGTCGGGGCCTACGGGCCCATCGGCTGGGCCGGACTCGGATCCAGTCGCGGCGATCTTACGGTCTGCCTGTTCGTGCTGGCGTCCCTGTGGGTATTGCTCCACCATCCCAGTTTCGATGCTGGAGGCAGCGGTCGGCAGGGCTCCTCGCAGCGCCTGCTATTCGCCTCGGGACTGCTGATGGGCCTGGGCTGCGGACTGAAGCCGACGACGGCGTCCTTTGCAGTGGCCGTGGCCCTCTCCCTGACCCTGGTTGGCTCGAAATCAGTAAGAGACCGTTTCAGGGCATCAATTGTCTGGTGCGGAGGGGCTTTCCTGGCCATTCTTGTCTCTTCCGGGCCATGGATGGCGATTCTATTATCGCACTATGGAAGCCCAGTGTTCCCATTTGCAAACCACATAATAGGCTCACCATATGGTCCTGAAGAAAGCTTTGCCGATATAAGGTTTCAACCCGATGGTCTGGGCGAGTTTCTGACCTTCCCATTCCAATTCGCTGTCGGCGGTGAAGTGGCCTGGGAGTTTGCCTTCCGGGACCTGCGTCTGAGCCTTCTGTGTGTGCTGCTGGTGGTCTATGGCCTGGCGGTGTTGTCGCGGCGCGGGGCCGAGCGGGCCGTGGCTTCGCCGCTGTTGCGTCTGTTGCTCGTGTTTTCCGTGGTCAGTTACCTGGTCTGGCAGGTCATGTTCTGCGTGTATCGCTACCTCGCTCCGCTGGAATTGTTGGCGCCGCTGCTCATCGTCGCGCTGCTGGTTCGACTCATACCGCGGCCCGCAACTGCGCTGGTCGCCGCGGTTGCCGCGCTGCTGGTGATCGCCGTGCTGGTCAAGCTGCCTGCCGTCGAGCGCCTGCCCTGGCAGGACAACATCTTCGGAGTCGAGCTGCCAGAGCTGGCACTCGCCGACGACAGCATCGTCGTGTTGGCGGGAGACGATGCCACCTCGTACCTGGTGACCTACTTCCCGCCGCCGATTCGCTTCCTGCGCATCGCCGGCAACTTCGGCTTTCCCGAGGACGACACCCTCATCAACCGGGACATGCGCAGGGTGTTGGAGCAGGCGGATGGGCCCCTGTACTTCCTCAAGGGCCCCTACGAGATCGACCACGAGTCCCTTACTACCTTTGGGCTGGCGCTGGTCGACGGCAGTTGCCGTCCGATTACCAGCCGGGTCGACGACAACCTCGCCTTTTGTGATCTCAGCCGCCGTTGAGGCTCACTCCACCTTGCCGACGCCGGTGTCCTGCCAGGTCACGTCGAGACTGAGTAGCTTCGCGAGTAGAAGGGGAACCCCGCGGAAGTCCGGAGTTCCGGGGCTGCGTCCAACCGGGATTCCGCCACCCGCCATGACGAACAGCGCATGGACGTCGTGCTGCATTGCAGTGCGAATGCCGTGGTCGGACAGGACAATGAGCACGTCGTCCTGGTCGAGGGCTGCGTGCAACTCGCCCAGGCGCTCGTCGAGGTAGCGGTAGGCCGAGGCCAGCACGCCCTCGCCGTCGTCCTGGCGAGATTCCGCCAGCTCGCTGTAGAAGCCATGCGTGATCAGGTCGAGGGCTTCGATGCGCAGCAGCAAAAGGTCGACCTCGCCATCGCCCGCGAGGGTGGTGGCAGTGTCGAGTTCCGCGGCGATGCGCTCGACCAGCTCGCGTCGATCCTCGGCGATGGCGGCGAGGGCGGGATGCCGCTGCTTCTCGACTGTGCTCAGCGGGCGCTGGACCCGCAGATTGCCGAGTTGTCGCTGGGCGCCGGCAGGGCCGGTAATGACCGCGTTGGCGCCGCCGCTGAGGGCGCCATGGGCAAACAGGAGGTTGGCGGCCTGCCGCGACCCCGCCCCGATGCTGGCAAACAGGTCCTCCTCTTCGGGCAGCAACCAGGCCAGGGCTCCCGCCGGGTTGGTTGTCACTGAAGACAGTCCTTTCAGCTCTTCGCCGAGGGCATACAGGACGCTGAACATTCCCACCCGGCCCTGGCTGTGCGGATGCACCAACGAGCGCATGGCAGCGGCTGTAAAGGGCGGTTTGCTGACGAGAACCCCGCGGGTGCCCGAGTGTACGAGGTGGTCTAGGACCGGCAGATCTCCCCGCTCTCGCAGGTACTGCACGAGGCGCCAATCGCCGCAGTCCGGGAGGATTACGAACACTCTCCGCCGGCCATCCCCGGGCTCCTGTCGGGCGAGGAAGGTGCTCGCCGCGGCGGGCGTACGTGGGGCAATGGTCACCGGGGTCTCGGTGCCGGCGCGCGGCCACACCGCGCCCGAGGCTGTGACTCGGCCGTCCCGGTTGCGCAGTACCCAGCGGCTCGGCACGTAGTCGGTGCTGCGTCGGACCCGCAGCCTGCCGTCGTCGGACAGGGCAAGCTCGTCCCAGGAACTGTCGATGGGCTGACCGGCAGCCGGAGAAATTCGGATCGAAGAGCCCGCCTGGTCGCCGGGCACCTGGAAGCTCAGAGTGCCGCCATCAGCAACTCCACGGCTGGGTCCGGCACCTGGCCCCAGGGACTCGCGCTCGATCTCGGCGCGGCTCAGGCCTTCGAGGGGGAATTCTTCGCGGCCTCGATCATACAAGCGCAGCGCCTCGTCCGGCCGGCCGGCGACGACCATTCCCATGATGACCCTCCGGAGCACCGCCTCGCGCAGCCACGGGTCCTCAATCTCGTCGAGTCGTGAGACGGCCTCCAGCAGCAGTGCCGTGGGGTCCGCTCCCGGGCCGCTGAGACCCTCCTTCTCGAGGATCAGCGCCTGTAGTGCTCGGCTCGCCGTGGCCGAGTGGCCGGCCACGATGGCGGCTTCGATGGTGTGGCCCAGGTCTTCGATTCGTCCGAGTTGCCCCTCGGCACGGGCCTTCTGCTCGAACCAGGCGAATCGCTGCTCAGAGTTGCCGTCGGCCGGTTGCTCACCGAGCACGGTCAGGGCCCTTGGCGCGAGCCCAAGGCGACGATAGCGGTCGGCGACGAACAGTCGAAAGGCCGCCAGTGGCTGTTCTTCGGAGGGAGCTCGTGTCCACAACTCGTCGAGGACCGCGCGAGGTTCCTCGCTGTCGCTGCGCAGCTCCAACTCCAGCAGTCGTAGCGGGAGGTTGTTGGGGTAGACCAGCGCAGCTCGGTGTGCGAGCTGCGCTGCTGCCGTGGTGCGGCCCTGCTCGCGGCGACCGGCGACGACATCGAGACTGAGCGATGCGCCGGGCAGCCAACTGCCGGTGGCCTCGGACGACAGCAGACGGTCGAGCAGGTCGCGACACTGTGTCTGTTGCCCCAGGGCGTGCAGGGCGACGCAGCGGCACTCGGCGGCGATGAGGCTGTCGGGGTCCTGTCCGAGGGACTCGGCGCCGAGATCTACGGCCTGTTGCCACTGTTGTGCCTGGGCCGCCTCGCAGATCGCGGCCAACTCGAGGCCGTGCTGTGTCTGCTTCCAGGCACGGCCACCGAACACTGCCAGTAGCGCGAGCAGAAGCACGGCCAGCCCGCCGCGAAGGAGTGCCGCCTTCATGGAGTGCCGCCGCTGGGTTCGGGTGCGGATGCTTGCAGTCGCAGCAAGAACTCGACTCCCACTTGGGTCGCCTTGCTGGTGGCAGTGAGTGTGCTCCACGGGTAGCCGCCCTGGGGAGTTGCCGGCAGCCCGCCCCAGGATTCAGCCAGTGTGCCCTCGGCCGCCGCCATGCGATCGAAGTGCACGGTGAGCTCACCGCCTCTGGGGCCTTGCTGGCTGCGGTCCAGGTGGGGGCTACCGCTGGCCAGTGCGGTCTTCAGGCTGGCAGCGTTCCAGCCCACGACCAGTGCGTCGTCGGTGGCGACGTAGCAGGGTGCAAGGTCGGGTGCCGTGTTGAGATCAGCCAGGCAGGCTCCTGTCGCTGAGCCGATGCGCAGGGGGCTGCGGTGGACCGGCCAGGCCGATTCCAGGTAGCTGACGTAGGCATCCATTGCCTTGTTCGCGGCGGTAGGGAGCGAGACGCCCAGCGCCAGCGCTACCTGCGGAATCGCCTGTCCGGGCAGCGGACTGTACAGAGCCAGCTCGAGGCGACCATCCAGCAGGGCCCCCGCGAACAGGGAGTTGCGCAGGCCGAACATCCGGTCCCCCTGGCTGCCGGGTGGGACCATGTCGGCGACTGCCAGCCCGCCAACCGCACGGGTCCGGGTATGCAGTAGCGCTGACTGTGATGCCAGGGTCGCTGGCTGGGCATCGGCGGCGGGCACCAGCAGAGACCAGAGACCCGCGTCCGGGGCAGTGGGTACCTGCAGGTGAGCGTCGACAGTACCGTCTTCGGCGATGCCGGCAGTCACGACCAGGTGGCCGTCCGGCCCGTGGGGCGTCGAGAATACGAGGTCTGCCTGCTCTCTCAGCGCAGCGATGGCTTCCGGGAGCTCGCCGGTCTTGCGGCACTCGAGTCCGGCCAGCAGTGTGGCCAGGTCGGGATCGGTGGGTCGGCTCCAGACCTCGGTGCAGCGCGCGGTGCGAGCCCGGGTCCGAGCGGCTGCTTCGCCGATTCGTGCCGGTGTCAGTGTTTCCAGCCGGCCGAGCAGCCGGTGGAGCGCGACCCCGTCTGCACTGAAGTACGGTCCTTCTGGTAGGGCCGACTCCGCAGTCGGTGCGGAGCAGGCCACGGCGGCGGCCACTGCGACAAGTGCCGCAGCTACGAAGGTCACCCTGGTGGAGTACTCGTGCAAGGCTCGATTGTAGCGACCCTACGGCCCTGGCAGTGGGCGGCCGCTCAGCACAGGAGTCGCGACCCGGTCACCGCGAATCGCCCTTCCTCGTGCTTTGCTTATGCAGTGGTGGTACTTTGCAGCACAAATTCTCGGAGGAATTCGTCCGTGTCACGCCATGTTTCGTTCGCTTCGTGCTCAGTGCACCCGTTCTTTGCTTCCCTCGTAGCCTTGCTGGCGAGTGGGGTGCTCTTGTTTGCCAGCCCGGCCTTTGCCCAGGGCGAAGAGGCGGCCGACGAAAAGGCCGAAGAGAAGAAGGACAGCGGTGAGGCCGCCGAGCCCGCCGAGGAGGCGCAAGAGGCTGCTGCGGAGAAGCCTGCGAAGAGCAGTGGGGGCAGCGGGGGACCGAAGAGTGACAAGGAGGCTCGTCTGCAGCCTTCCGACCCGTCCTTGGAGGAAGCTCCGGGACCGCCAGGTTGGCCCGAGGGCAAGCCCCCAGGACCTGGTCCAGAAGGCGGAGACGCCGAAGGTTTCGAGGCCGAGGCCGAGGGTGGCGGTGAGGGCTGGAAGCCAGAGGATGGTGTCGGTGTTGGCTGCCAGGACTACGTCAACTGCGTCTGCGCGATCGCCGAGCTCAGCAAGGGCAAGACCATTGGTGGCTATGACCATAAGGGTACCTGCAAGGTGGCCAAGACCTACACAACGCCTGAGTACGAGGAGTTGTGCGCCAGCGAACTCGACGAGGTGAAAGACACCCTCGAGGATGCCAAGGAGGACTACAAGGCCCACGGCATCAAGCTTCCCGCGGCTTGCCAGTAGCGGCGTCCCACAGCCTGCAGCCGCAATGACAGGGGAGTGCTCGCCCGAGCTTCGTCGTGTTGTCTCGTGCGTCCTGCTGCTGCTGGGCGCGGTCCTTTCCCCGGCGTGCAGTACGGTCGATCGGCAAGGCGATTCGACCCTGCTCGCCGCTGCAGCCAGCCTCAGGCATGTCGTTCCCTCCCTGACCTCTGGCTTCCTGGTCCGCCACCCCGGTCCCGAGCCCATGGTGTCGTACGGTGCTTCAGGCACCTTGTGTTCGCAGGTGAAGGCAGGGGCTCCCGTGCACGCGGTGTTGTTTGCCGCCGAGGCGCCGGTAGACCTCCTGCTGGATCTCGGCCTCGCCGACCTGCAAAGCAAGACCACCCTGGCGAGCAACCAGTTGGTGTTGGTCGGGCGTAGCGACGGCCCTACTGCCAAGCTCAGTTCCCTGGGTTCCCTGCAGCCGCAGGAGCGTCTTGCCATCGGCAACCCGGGCTTCGTTCCAGCGGGGGCTTACGCGCAGCAACTGCTCGAAGTTCTTGGGTTGTGGGGCGTGCTCGGCGACCGACTGGTCTATGGCGGCGACGTCGCTCGAAGCCTCGTCTATGTGCGGCGCGGCGAAGCTGAGTTCGGCCTGGTCTACGCCACCGATGTGCGCGGGCAGGACGATTTGCAGATCCTGGATCGTGCCGACTGGCAGGGGGCGCCGCAGCCGTTGGTGGTCTCGGCCCTCACCCGCCTGGGCCTGGAGCAGCCGCGGGCTTCGTTGTTCCTCGAGTATGTGCGCTCTGATGAGGCCCGAGACATCTTCGACCGGTTCGGCTTCGGACCGGTGCCCAGGTAGCCCGTGGACGCCACCTTCCCCGTCACCCTGTCTCTGCAGACCGCCGTCCTCGCGCTCGCGCTGGTGACGCCGGTTGGTCTGCTTCTCGCCTGGCTCCAGGCGCGCCGAAGCTACCCGCTGCGTTCGGTGGTGGACGCGCTCATCCTGTTGCCCCTGGTGCTACCTCCCTCGGTAGTCGGCTACTTTCTTGTGGTGCTGTTCGGACGGCGCGGTCTGCTTGGCCAGTGGCTCGACCAGGTCCTCGACATTCGCCTCATCTTCTCGCCGGCTGCTGCTGTCATTGCATCGGCGTTGGTTGCTCTGCCGCTACTGGTGAAGACTGCCCAGCCTGCCATCGAGGCCGTGCCGCTCGAGCTCGAGCATGTCGGTAGCTCACTGGGCCTGACCTCTGTGCAGGTGTTCTTCCGCATCACGATGCCAATGGCCTGGCCGGGCATCGCAGCGGCATTGGTGCTGGCCTTTGCTCGCGCCATCGGCGAGTTCGGCGCAACCCTGATGTTCGCTGGCAATGTTCCCGGTCGTACCAACACCATGCCCATCGAGATCTTCACCGCCTACCAGGCTGGCGACGACAGCCGAGCGATGCTGTACGTCGCGGTCCTGACCGTGATTTCGTGCCTGGTGGTGTTCGTCGCTGCGCGCCTCGGGCCGAGCAGGGCCCAGCGGTGAGCTCACCGGCTCTCGAGGCGAGCTTCCAGGTCGAGGTCGGTTTCGGCTCCGAGGCCTTCGGGTTGCAGGTGGAATTGACCCTGCCGAAGGGAGTGTTGGTGTTGTATGGCCCCTCGGGTGCCGGTAAGAGCTTGAGCCTCACCGCCCTCGCCGGACTGACCCCCCTGCAGGCCGGGCGGGTGGTGGTGGCCGGACAGGTCTTCGACGACGTGGCCGGCAACAGCAGGGTCGAGACCCGTCACCGCCAACTGGGCTATGTGCCCCAGCACAATGCCCTGTTCCCGTTCTGCGATGTCGAGCAGAACATTGCCTTTGGGCTGCCACGTGGCGCGCGGCGTGCCGGCAACCCTGGGGTCGAAGAGTTGATGCAGGAAGTTGGCGTTGCCGGCTTGCGTAGCGCGCATCCAGCGTCTCTGTCTGGCGGGGAGCGGCAGCGTGTGGCATTGGCGAGAGCGCTGGCGGTCCAGCCGAAGCTTCTGCTCCTTGATGAGCCGTTCGCGTTTATCGACCCGCGCGGTCGCAAGGACTTGCGGGAAGTGCTCCGTCGCAGTCTCGAGTCGCGCGGCATCTCGGCGGTTCTGGTCACCCATAGTCGGGACGAGGCGCTGGCAATGGGCGACTGCGTCGCGCTCTACGAGCGGGGAAGAACCCTGCGCTGTGGCTCTCCTGCCGAGATTCTTGCCGACCAGGACTGACTCCGGGCAGGGCAACTTTTGCGTGCTCAGATGCAGTAATGGTTGTGGCGGGACAGGGTCACCAATAGGATCTGCCAAACCCCGACGTACCAGACTGGATTTTCAATGACTCAGCGTCGCCCCACTATCTCCCTCGTTTTGCTCGGCCTGTTCGTGTTGCTGTGCTGCAGTTGTTTCCCGCAGCGCCCCTCTGACGACGACGATGTCGCCTCGGACAGTGACGGGGACGGTGTCTCCGACAGCGAGGACGCCTGCCCCGAGGACTCTGAGCAGTGGAGTGACGTCGACGGCGACGGGGTGTGCGACGAGCTGGACGATGCCTGTCCTGCGTCGGCAGATCAGTCAGTCGATAGTGACGGTGACGGCTACTGCGACGAGGAAGACGATGCCTGTCCCGACGATGCAACCGGCTGGACCGACGCCGACGGGGATGGCGTGTGCGACGAGGCCGCCGACGCCTGTCCCGAAGATGTCCTGCAGTGGACGGACGCCGACGGCGACGGCTACTGCGACGAGCTGTCCGATGCCTGTCCTGGCGATGCCAATGGCTGGACTGATGCGGACGGTGATGGCTACTGCGACGAGGCCACCGATGTCTGTCCCGAGGATCCTCTCCAGTGGTCGGACTCCGATGGCGACGGCGTCTGCGACGAGGTGGACGACGACTGCCCTGACAACGGTGACGGTTGGGTGGACAGCAATGGCGACGGATTTTGCGACGGCGACGATGACACCGATGGCGACGGAGTGTCTGATGCCGAGGAAGCGATCTACGGCGAGGACTGTGCAATCTCAGACCGCCTCGCTGCCGATACGGACGAGGACGGCTATGCGGACAACGAGGACCTGTATCCCCGCGATCCCTACCCGGAATACATCCTGTTCCGGAACGACGAGGGCACCATCGACCTGGTCCTCTCCAATCGGGACGGCACCTTCCAGCCTCCGGTGACCATCGGCCTTCCCTACGGAGACACCGGAACGGTCGCGTATCGCTACCTGAGTTTCGTGGTCTCCGACTTCGACAACAACGGCATGACCGACTTCCTGGCGATTGGTGACCGCGACCCTGCCGATTTGACCAATCCGTTGGACCTGTGGTGGTTCGGTCGCGTCGCCGGACCCTCGAGCTTCACCCAGCGGCTGATCGACTCCAACCTGCCCCAGAGCATTCTCTATACCCTGGCCGATCTGAACAACGACGAGAGAGTCGATCTGTCGGTCATGCGCACCACGAAGCTGAGTTCAGGCTACCTGGATACGGCTGTCATCTACTCGTTTCTCAACCAGGGCACGATCGCGACCGCCAACTGCGCCTGGACCGATGATCCGCTCAACCCCCTGGGCTGCGCCTTTGTGCGGGTAGAGGCCGCGGATCTCGGCGGCTGGGTCCGCAACCAGTGGATTGTCCGGCAATCGCGCGATGCGGTCGATGTAAATGGCGACGGCCATCGCGACCTGGTGGTGGTCAAGCATTCCAGTGGAGGCAACTCGACGATCCCCGTGACCCTGATGTTGGGCGCCGGGGATGGCACCTTTCAACTGGCGAGCAACGAGATGTTCGTGCACAACGCCACCAGGCAGCAATCGCCGGTCAACTCTATTGTCTTCAACGATTTTGATGGCGACGATCTGGGCGACGTGATCCTCGGTCTCGACGACGATGGCGATGCCGGCAGCGCCTGGTTCTATCCGGGCAGGTACGGCACTGCCAGCGGCTTCGAGTTCGACCACCAGAGCGCATTCGAGTGTTTCGACCTCAACCCGCTGCACGAAGCGGGCGGCGAACACCCCGGAGGGACGGGCTCCGCGCGGTCCTTTGACTTCGATTTCGACGGCAACCAGGACGTGATGGTTGGCTACAACTACAACCGTCCGTGGGAACCGCCGAGTCGCACGGTGTTGTTGCGCGGTCTGGGCAACGGCTCCTTCGCACCCATGGAGGTGGTGAGGGACTTTCCCACCCCTGGCACCAGCACCCCCAGCTATGGCCAACAGTTCGCCATTCCGCAGCGTCTCTGCCAGCGGTTCCCCATCGTGCTCCAGCCCTAGCACTCCTGGTCGCCGCTGCGCGGCGGCAGGATCGTCGGGCTGCTAGGCTGCCACTGTGCTGCGACGGCTGCCGGTCCTGCTGCTGCTTGTCCTCCTGCTGCCTTCAATCCTGGCCGCAGGCTTCGGTTGGTGGAATCCGCTGGCTGCCTGGCAGCAGCACCTCGGCCTGGTGCTCCTGCACGAGACTTCCAACCTGCTTCTGCTCTCTCCGTGGGCCCGTGATGGTCTGATTGGCTACTTCGAGGTGCCCGCCCTATTGCTGCTGGCGGCTTTGCTGCTGGGCAGCGCCCGGTACTGGGAGCCCAGGGTGCCGTCGGTCATGCTGTGGGGCGTCGACCTGCTCGAGGGCGCTATCAGCCTCGCCGGCCTGGTCGCTGCCGCGGGATTGATGGCGATCGCCTGTTCCCTGGATCGCGCCCTGTTCCTTGCTGGAATGGTCGTCGCTGCGGCAGCGGTAGTCGCCGCGGGCAAGGGCTGGGACAGTCGTGCTGAACCCCTTCGACCTGAGCTGCTGCCCGAGACCGGCGAGGCGGGTCGCCTGCTGACCCTGGGCCTTGCCCTCGGTTCCGGCGCCCTGATGCTCGGCTCGTTGCAGTTGTACTGGCTGGAGTCCGAGGTCGGAGCCAGCTTCGACGGCAGTGCCCTGAGCTACGGCTGGGTGGGTGCTCTGTTGGCGGCGCTGGCCCTGCTGGCTGTCTCGCAATTCCCGGAGCGGCGGGTAGGGATCGCGCTCGGCTTCGGCACCCTGGCTTCGCTGCACGCCGTGCTCAGCGGCTTCGTCCTGCTTCCCGACCAGGCCACTGCCGGACCCGGTCTGCGCTTGTACGGTCTGGGTGCGCTGCTGCTGCTGTCGGCCGGGATCGTGGAGTTGAAGCGGCCGTTTGACCAGGGTTGGCGGGCCGGCGGCAATGGCCTGCGTCGCGTGCTGGTGGGCCTGTTCGCCCTGGGAGTGCTCATTTTTGCCAGCACCAGCATCTGGGAGGGGATTGGCTACAGCAACCCCGTCTTTCGCTTGAGTCACTGGTGGGTGATGACCCTGGGCTCTTCTCCGTGGCTCTCGGGCGGTCTCTGGCTGCTGCTCGGCCTCCTCGTTGCCGGTTTCGGGGTCTATTGGCTGGGCCGTCGTCCCGGCAAACCAGGGCGCAGGTTGGGCACGCGCCTGGGCGTGCTGCTCGTGCTCGCAGTGTTGCTGGCCCTCTCGCACTCGCTGCAGCAGCCCGGCAGTCACCTGGTTATCGCCGGTAGTCTGTCGGCGCTGGGCTTGTTGTCGGTCGCCTGGGTCTGGACGCCGCTGCTGGGCTTCGGTCCGACGCTGCGCCACGACGACTCCTGGAGTCTCGACCCTCGCCGCTGGCTCTCGGCAGCTCTGCCCCTGGTGTTGTGGTCGGGGCTGTGCATGGTGCGTGGCTTGAGTGTCTGGATGTGGACCGTCCCGGCGGAGCTTCCCGAGGGTGTCGAGCAACTGGCTGGTCCCGAGGAACTGGGAGATCCAGGCTGCATCTTCTCGCTGGCGGCGGTGCCCGACTCGGGCGAGGTCTATTTCACCGATCGTTGCAAGACCGCCCTGGGTAGGATCGGCGCAGACGGGTCGTTGCAGTCATGGGACCTGAAGAAGCATGCCGGGGCGCGCGCCCGGGTCGAGGAGTTGGGTGGTCCGGTGGACGGCACGCTGTGGGTAGCGATCTCCGCGTGGACCGACGAGGCGCAGTTGGTCCTGCTGGCGGCTGACGAGCACGGCCCGCGTACGCTGGGGGAGACGGGTGCCTCGGTGCCAATGGCGAGTTGCTGGGTGTCTGCCTGGGTGCCGATCCCTCCAGAGCAGCCCGGGTCCCCGGTGAGCGAGGTGCTGATCGGCTGTGAGGAACACTCGCTCCCCTTTGTGTTCCGTGCCCGCGACCGGGTGCTCGGCCCAGCGATCGAATTGGGGGCTCAGGTCGAGGAGGCGGTGTTCCATCCCGACGCGACGCACCTGTACGCGGTGTCGCTGTGGAGGGACTCGGTGGTGAAGCAGTGGTCCTGGCCCTACATGGAGCCCGAAGGAGAGCGCTTCGTCGGGCCTTTCAACTGGGATGTCGTGGCGACCACAGCGCCTGTGGCTCTCTGGGTCAGCCGTTTCCTCGAGGGGGTGGCCCTGGTACTGGATGCCGAGACCCTCGAGACCAAGGACCGTGTCCCCCTCAGCTTTGGGGTTCGGGCCATGCTCAGCGAGCCGCGCCACGGCCTGGTGTGGGCTGCGGCGTCCTACTCAGGGCGTCTCTGGGCAGTTGATAGCAAGCCCCCCTATCGTCGCCGCTCGTTTGCTTTGTGCGGCCAGACACGCGACATCGCCGCCGACGCGCGCGGCCGAGTGACGGTGGCAACCGACTGCGGCCTGTTCCGCATCGATCCCAGTTCCTGGGGTCGTGATGACTAAGTTCGGTCGGCAGCGGGACAGTCGGCAGATCCCCATCTACAAGTTGCCGTTCTACGCCCTGCTGGCAGTGACCCTGGCGTTGGTCGTGCTGGAAGGGCTGGCCATGGGCATCGAGCAGCTGTACCCGTATTCGCGGCAGGTCCTTCCCTACCTGGAGTTCCAACCCGCCTCCATCGATCAGTCGAATTGTGGACCCGCGGACGCCCAGGTGGCGTGCCCATTGCTTGAGCAGAACCTCGCCGAGAGCAACCCGCGCATCATCTCGACCTGCACGATGGACGCCGATGCCCCTTCCTACCAGTCCTTTGCGCCGGGCCCCCGCAGCGACAGCGAGTTTCGGGTCCTGGTCCTGGGCGGCTCCTCGGTGTTTCACTACAACCGCCGGCCAGAGCCGCTGGTCGAGGCAACCCAGTTGGCAGCGGACCTCGCCGACGGGGCAGGTGTACTGACCGTGCCCCCGGGGACCCCATCTCCGCCCAAGGGCGATTCGTGGTGGAAGGTCGGTGCAGAGGTCGTGGTGGTGAACGAAAGCGCCGGGCAGGAGTGGACGATCACGCGAGGCGACCCCAACGGTGCGGCTTCGCTTGCTCACACCAAAGGTGCCGGCCTGTATCCATATCGACCTGCCGATGTCGTCGACCCGGTTCCGCCGGGACTGAGCGGCGACGAGTCAGAGCGTAGTTGCTCACTGGGGATGATCGGCAGGCTCCAGCAGCGTCTCGAAGAGGTGCTTCCACAGGGCAGGAAGCCGGTCGTTATCAACGGCTCTTATCCCGGCATCGGCAGCTCGGACCTGGTCGGGATCATGCACAACCTGCCCGAGACACTCGCCGTGGACCTGGTGGTGCTGTACATCGGCCACAACGAGTTCATGGACTTTGCCTATCCCTTCCTCGAGGGAGACTCCGAGGCGGTGCCGTTGCGAGATTTGGCCCGTCACTCGCACCTGTATCGCCTGTTTGTGTTCGGCTTGCGGGCGATTTCCGATCTGCAGGAGAGGACGCTGCCGGTCGAGGGCTATCGACCCTGGACGATCTTCGAGAACCGTGCCTACCTCTGTCTCAAGCACGCCTTTGACGATGAGCAACTGTTTGATCCCGGCGACTGGGGGCCGGTGCGCGAGCAGGTCAGCCAGCGGCTGGCGGCGAACCTGCGTTTCCTCGTGCACACGGCGCGTGCTGGCGGTGCCGGCGTTGTGCTCGCCCAGGTGGCCTCGAATCCACGGCTGCCACCCTGCTTCGGGGCGCGCCAACCTCTGGTGGTGGATCTCGCCGAGTCGTCGACCCGCCTTCAGCAGTGGACCCTACTCGACGAGGGCGAACAACAACTCAACGAAGCCCACTTCGATCAGGCACTGAAGCTGTTCGACAAGGCCCTGGCTGCCGATCCGGGTGGAGTGCTGCCGCGTTCCGGTCGGGCGCGTGCCCTCGACGGCCTCGGTCGCGAAGAGGAGGCCGCCCAGGCGTACTGGGAGGCTCGTGAGGGTGCCATCGGCGACTTCAGCAGTCCGGCCTTGATCAACGACACTATTGCGAGGGTCGGCGCCGAGCTGGACCTGCCGCTGGTGGACGTGCCGGCGCTGCTTGCCGATGCCGACCGCGCGGCCGGTCAGCCTCCCTACCACGCGGCCTTCCTATACGACGAGGTGCACCCCAACGTCGCCGGGAGCGACCAGGTTGCCGCCGCCATCGTCGGCACGGCACAGGCGGCGGGGCTGCTGCCCCAGTCCGCCGCTCAGTAGATGTAGAGGCGGTCCAGGAAGGTCTCGCTCACCGAAGCCTCACCCTTGCCCGACCAGTAGTCGAGCCGCCAGGCTTCCTGCCGTCCCCGCCTGAAGGCCGACGCGTCGGCGTTGTCCGGCGGCCCCTGCAGGTAGCCCTTGCAATAGATGTCGGCGCGGCCGAAGCCGTACCAGAGTCCTGAATGCTGGGGCGCGGGAGCGGCTGCCAGCAGGGCGTCCAGGAACCGGTCCTGGCAGCCGACGTTGCTGTATCCCATGGCCAGTCCCTGCCAGAGCCTGGTGGCGATGGCTTCGGGGACATCCTCGGCCATGAAGCGAGGGGCGTCACTCTGCTCCACCGCCAGCAGGATGCCGACCCCGAAGCCGCGCCAGAACTCGTCCCGAGCCTCGCTTTCCTCGCCCAGCCCGTGCTTCGCGTCCAGTCCTCGCCATTGCTCCCAGTTGCCCTTGCCTTGCAGAGTCCAGGCCTCGCTGAGTCCGGCCCACAGAGCCCAGCGCGAGAGCCGATGGTCGGCGATGTGGTCGGGTTGCAGCTCGACTTCCAGGAACTGGCGCCGCACCCAGGGCTCGAAACCCTGTACCGAAGTCCAGGGTGCCGGAAACACCGAGGGTCGGCACAAAAGGGCGAAGCCGAGCACGTGACTGGCAAGCAGTACGGCGGTCAGCCCTCGGCGTGGACGCTGGGCCAGCGTGCTGAGGGAGGCGAGTACCGCCAACAGTACGATGGGTGCCAGAGGTAGCAGGTAGCGTGGGCCATCGAAGTAGTGAGTCTCGACCTTGAAGCCGGTGGCCAGCAGCACCACGAGATACAGGGCTGTCGAGATGAGCAGGGAAATCGCGATGTCGCGGTTGGCGCGGGGCACTTCGGTCACAGCAGAGCGTCGGGCGCGAAGCGCAGTGATGGCGATGACCACCGCCAGTGCGGTCCACAGCGCCCCCAGCGGCAGGTAGTGGACCTCGAGGCTGGCTTCGTCGACGCGGGCAAAGCCGGGTCCGTAGACCAGCGAGATCCAGGTGTTGTCGAAGGCCTGGGCGAGTCCCTCGCCGCGGAACGAGCCGCCCGACTCGAGGCCTGTCAGGCCCACGACGAGGTCGCCCCCGCTGCTGAGACGGCTGGCGTTGCGAGCATGGAAGGCCCAGGCCAGGCCGGGAATGGTTGCCGCGCACCAGGTGAGTGCGCCCACGACCCCGCCGCGTCTCCAGGCCAGCCAGGCCACCCCCGGCAGCAGCGGTGCCAGGGCGAAGCCGCAAAACAGGCCGAGACCAGCGACCAGTCCGCTCGCTGCCAGGCGAATGCGGTTGCTCAGTGCCGTCATGCCCATGTCGCGCGTCACGGCAAGCAACAGCAGAAGCGCCAGCCCGTGCCATGCGGAGGCTCCCAGGTGCGCGAAGATCGAACTGGCTGAGATCGCGGCTCGCTGGATCAGTGGCATCGGCAGGGCAAACAGCAGCGCTGCTGTCCAGAGGCAGCCATGGGGCAGCGTTCGCCGGGTGACCAGGAACCAGGTCGCGGCCCACAGCGCGGCGCCGAGGATGCCGGCAAGCTTGAGCGTCCACAGGCTGCTGCCGAACACGGCGAACAGGGGTGCGAGTAGCGGCGTCAGCAGCACCCGGGAGCCCTCGCGCGGATAGGTCTGGAAGCTCTGCCAGGGCTGGCCAATCCCATCGAGGATCGCGACGCCGAGGTTGCCGTACTCGAGCTCTTCCAGGTCGATGGCGTCGAAGCTGAAGGACAGCAGCAACAGGTGAATCGCGACGAATGCGGCGGCGACGGCCGCACCAGCTCGAAGGTTCCGCGCCGGTTCCGGGAGGCTCACGGCCGAGGCCTCGCCAGCCAGGTGTGACGGCTGCGGTTGGGCTTGAAGTTGTGGCCACTGCGAACGGCGGACAATCCGGCGGCCCCCAGCAGCGCGATGAGTTCGTCGTCTTTGAAACGTCGCAGTCGCAAGCCTCGGCGCAGGCGGCGGGCCGCCGAGAGGGCGAGTGCGCCGAGGTTGGCCGTTGCCGTCGAGAGGCCGGTATTGGCCAGGTCGGTGTGGAGCACGTCGCGGAGATCTGCCAGCATCTTTATATCGCTGGGCACCACGTCGACCAGGGCCAGCGCTCCCGTGGGCTTCAGCAGGCGGTTGCTGAGGGCGAACAGGTCACCGATTTCATCGTCGTCCAGGTACTGCAGCACCGAGCAGACCTGGATCGCGTCCAGGGAGTGTGGCTCCAGGCCAAGCAGTTCGTGCTCATCGAGTACGGACACCCCTTCGCTGTCCGCGAAGCGTTCTCGGGCGCTCGCCGCGAAGCTCGCCGAGCGGTCATAGAGCAGTACCTGTACGCCGTGCTCGGCCAGGCAATCGCTGGCGTGTGCGGGTCCGCAGCCCCAGTCCAGCAGGCGCGAGGAGCCGTTCAACTGCAGCGCTCCGACGACGTTTTCCGCGACTACCCAGGCATCGGCAGGCGTCGTGGTCCGCGGCCCGAGGCGCCTATTGTGGTTCTGCCAGACTTGAAGCCAACTACTCATGCTGCCCAGATTATCCGTGTCCGGGCGCACGGATGCACTCGCCGCCGCTCGATGCAGGTATTCTTGGCCTCGCGGATGTACCTATCAGTGCTCATTCCGGCCTTCAACGAGCAGCAACGGATCGAGCCGACGCTGCAGCGCTTTGTTGCCTTTCTCGATGCCAGTGGCTGGCAGTACGAGCTGCTGGTTGCCGACGACGGCAGCAGCGACGACACCACCACTGTCGTTCGGGATTTCTGTGAGCAACATCCGGCCGTGCGACTCCTGTCCGGTGAGCACAACCGCGGCAAGGGAGCAGCGCTGCGCCAGGCGGCAGCCCAGAGTCAGGGTGAGTGGCTGGTCTATTCCGATGCGGATCTTCCCGTCGAGCCCGCAGATCTGCCTGCGCTGTTGGCGCCGCTGCTTTCCGGCTCCGCCGAGGTGGTGCTGGTGTCGCGCTGGCTCCAGGGGGCCGCCAACGTTGCCGGCGTGCCGCGAGCACGCCGCCTGCTGAGCCTGCTGTTCCGCTTGCTGACCCTGCCGATCAAGCCTCCTGGCGTGACCGACACCCAGTGCGGTTTCAAGGGCTTTCGCGGTGAGACCGGCCGCCAGTTGTTCGCTGCCCTGGAGACCGACGGTTTCGCGTTTGACCTGGAGTTGCTGTGTCGTGCTCACGGCCTGGGACACCGGGTCGCCGAGGTGGCCTTGCCGGTGACGCACGCCGTCGGCAGTACGATCCGGCCGATTCGGGACTCCCTGGCGATGGTCCGGGACATCGTGGTGATCTTCGTTCGTTCGCTGATGGGACGCTACCGTCGTGGTGCGTGAACTGATCGTCGTCGCCGACGACCTGGGCGCCTCGCCCGGCACCAACCGGGGTGTCTTCCGGGCGCACCGCGATGGCATCGTTACCGCCGCTTCTTTGCTCGTGGGCATGCCGACCAGCAAAGGAGCTGTTTGCGGTGCCCGGGAGCAGGGGCTGCCCTTGGGCCTGCACCTGCGTTTGAGTGCCGGCCAGCCACTCACCGATGCGCCGCGGCGAGTGGGCCTGGCCGATGCGGACGGCTTTTTTGCCCTGCCGCGAGTGATCGTGCGCCTGGTCGAGGGGGGCGACGCGCTGGAAGCCGCCCTGCGAGTCGAGTTGCGCGCGCAGATGACGGCGTTCGTACAGATGGTGCCCGAGCCCGACCACATCAACAGCCATCATCACCTGCACCTGCATCCCGCGGTGCTCGGCCCCTTCCTGGACGAGGCGAAGGTACTCGGATTTGCCGCGCTTCGCTGGCCCGTAGAGCCCCAAGGGGGCGGCGTTGGCGGTAACCCGGTCCGCTGGGCCGAGGTGGCTGCCTTTCGTCTGCTGGCTCGGAAGGGCCGGTCACGTCTCGCTGCCAGCGGTCTGAGCACCAGCGACCACTTCCGGGGCTTGCGCTTGATGGCAGGCTCAGCGAGCGCAGCGGACTTGTGCGAGGTGCTCGAGCAGTTGCCCGAAGGATGCACGGAGTTGATGTGTCATCCCGCCGAGGTGGACGAGGAGTTGCGCGCGTTCACCTCGGGGGTGGATCGTCGTGAGAGGGAACTGGCTGCGCTCACTGCGCCGGAAGTCCGCGAGACGATCGAATCCCACGGCATCCGGCTGCGTTCCTTCGCGACGGAGTGCTAGGGTTTCGAGTCCTCAACGGGGAGCAGACGATGAAGAGACGAGACTTTCTCAAGCAGGCTGCAGCTTCGGCTGCGGTGGTAGCCGGTGTCGGTGCAGCGGGATGCAGCAGCTCGGATGATGTGCAGTTCGCTGCCACGGGCGAGGGGACTGCTGGCGGCACTGGACCCGCTGTGATTTCCCGCAAGAAGGTGCAGTGGCGCCTGACGTCTTCGTTCCCCCGCAGCCTCGATACCTTGTTCGGTGGTGCCGAGGTGCTCGCTGAGCGGGTGGCTGCGATGACCAGCGGTGACTTCCAGATCAAGGTCTACCCGGCCGGTGAGATCGTGCCCGGCCTGCAGGTGCTCGATGCGGTGCAGCAGAAGACCGTCGAGATGGGCCAGACCGCCAGCTACTACTACACCGGCAAGAACCCTGTCCTCGCCTACGATTGCTGTGTTCCGTTTGGGCTTACCGCCCGTCAACAGACGGCCTGGCTGGAGGAGGGCGGTGGACTCGACCTGCTGCGTCCGGCCTTTGCCGATTTCAACATCATCAACTTCCCGGCCGGCAATACCGGTGTACAGATGGGCGGATGGTTCAAGAAAGAGCTGGGCTCTGCCGAGTCTCTCAAGGGCCTGAAGATGCGCATTCCCGGCCTGGGCGGTGCGGTGATGAGCCGTATGGGTGTGACCGTGCAGGTACTCGCCGGCGGCGACATCTTTCCGGCGCTGGAGCGTGGCGCCATCGACGCTACCGAGTGGGTCGGACCTTATGACGACGAGAAGTTCGGCTTTTACAAGGTGGCGAAGTACTACTACTACCCGGGCTGGTGGGAGCCGGGTCCGAACCTGTCCTACTACGTCAACACCGAGGCCTGGGCGGCGCTACCGCTCGAGTTCCAGGAGATCTTCAAGGCAGCTGCTCAGCAGTCAGCAGCGGTGATGCAGCTGCGCTACGACGCGCGCAACCCGGCCGCCCTGGGGCGCCTGCTCGACCACGGTGTGCAGCTGCGACCGTTCAGCGCCGACATCATGGAGACCGCCCAGCGCGAGTCGCTGGCACTGCTCGAGGAGCAGGCAGCAGCAGACGCCGGTTACCGCAAGGTCTACGAGCCCTGGAAGAAGGCGCGTGGCGAGGCCTTCGGCTGGTGGAGTGCGGCAGAGCGAGCCTACGCCGAGTTTGCCTTCAAGCCGGCAGGCGCCTGACGTCCGGACCGCGCCCCGAGAGCCTCGAGTGATGTCCTACCGGCTGCCCTGGCTGCTGCTGGCGGTAGCCCTGCTGTTCGCGTTGTCTGCTCCCGCGCAGGCGCGTCCCCGCCAATACGATCGGGGTACGGTCGTGATGCGGCCGGTCAGCAGCGCGCAGAAAACCAGCCTGGTGCGCACGGTCCAGCGCGATCTTGCGCGTCGCCGATTGCGCTCGCTGGCGCTGGCCCGGCCAGGCGGCGAGCCGCGCCAGATCGTGAAGCGGGGGGGCTCGCTGGATGCCGTGGGCAGTCTCTCGCTGCCGGTGCTGGCGGCGGTGAGCGCGACGGCTGGGCTGAGATCCTGGGGAGGCGAGCGCGACCTGCTGGTGCGGGTAAGGGGCCAGGGAAGCTACCCGGTGACCGTGACCTACAGTCCTCGCGGCGACCTCGTCGTTGCCCAGGGAAGCCGCCTTACAAGCAAGCAGCCTTCGAGCTCGGCCGGCGTCCTTCGTGATCGCTTTGCACTGGGTCGCATCCGTAGCTCCGGCCGCCGTTGGTCTGCCACCGAGTTGGGCATCGTCGCGCAGGCTCTGGCTTTGCTCAGCCGTGCGGAATTGGACGGGCTCAAGGGCCTGGACTTCGTGCGGACGCCGGCCTGGATTGGCGGAGCCCGCCACGCGGGTCGCTACCGAAAGGACCGTCGCGGTGCTCGCATCCTGGTCTTCGACCGGGCCTTTGCCGGGGATCGCTACGGCTTCTTCGGTTCGGTGTCGCAGCCCCGGCCGGCTTCTGTGAACACCCTGTTGCACGAGGCGGGGCACGCGCTGGCTGATTGGCCGGCGCGGCGCGCCTGGCAGCGGGTGCAGGTCCAGCAGAGCCGCCAGAAGAGGGTCTACAAGGAGTACCGCGCGGTCTATCGCGACTACCGAAGGGCCTATAGCCGTTACCGCTTGGCATTCTCTAGCGGCAACCGCCAGTTGAGTGCGAAGCGCGAGCGGGTCATGAAGAAGCTCGAGGCCGAGGTGGCACGAGGTTCCGCCGCGCTCAAGGCCATCCAGGCCGAGCAGAAGAAGCTGAACCGCGCCTACCGGCGGATCCAGCGTCGCAGTCCGGTGCTGCGGGCTTACCGGCGGGCCCTGGCAGGTCGCCGTGGTCCGACCCGCTACGGCCGAACCAGCATCCACGAGTCCTTTGCCGAGTCCTTTGCCCTGTACCGGGGCGATCCGCAGGCGCTGCAAAGGATCCTGCCGAAGGTACACCTCTGGTTCGAGCGGGGCGGCCACCTCGACTGGCGCTGAGTCATTCGTTTACAGGATTAAATTCAGATTATTTCTTGACTTAGTGTCAAGCCAACACCAAGCTTAGTGTCAAGAAGACACATAGATTCGTGTTGACTCTACACAGAGGTTGAGAAATGACATTCAGTTACAAGCATCCCCGCCCCGCGCTGACCGTCGACTGCGTCGTCTTTGGACTCGACGGCCAGGACCTGCGCGTGCTGCTGATTCAGCGGGATTCTGCCCCCCACGAAGGAAGCTGGGCGCTGCCGGGCGGCTTCGTCGAGTTGGACGAGACCCTCGAGATGGCCGCCATGCGCGAGCTGCAGGAAGAGACCGGGCTGAGCCGGGTCTACTTAGAGCAGCTCTATACCTTCGGAGCGGTCGGGCGCGACCCCCGCGAGCGAGTGGTGTCGGTGGCCTACTACGCGTTGGTCAAGCTGAGCGACCACCAGGTCAAGGCGGCTACCGACGCGCGCGACGCCGCCTGGTTTGACGTCGACGACCTGCCCTCTCTTGCCTTTGACCACGACGCCATCGTCGAGATGGCGCTGCTTCGTCTCAAGGGCAAGGTGAGCTACCAGCCCATCGGCTTCGAGTTGTTGCCGCCGCGCTTCACGCTCTCGCAGCTGCAGAAGATGTACGAGACCATCCTCGAGCGGCCGCTCGACAAGCGGAACTTCCGCAAGAAGATCCTGGCGATGGACCTGCTGGTCGAGCTCGACGAGGTGCAGCAGGACGTCGCCCACCGGGCCGCCCGCCTGTACCGCTTCGACGAGAAGAAGTACCGCCGTCTGACCGAAGCGGGTTTTGACTTCCAGGTTTGAGAGGAGAGCGTCATGCAACAAGCAGGACAGACACCCATGAGCCTCGACGAGGTCGCTGATCGGATTTGCAGGCTCAACGAGAAGGTGCAGTTCAATACTTTCTCTAACTTCACACCCTCTACATTCACAGACCTCCACAGCGCCGGCGTCCTAGACGTGCTGCACCCGGCGGACGCGGGCGAAGTCCGAGGCCAAGCCGGGAAGCTCATCGCCGACATCACCAGTAGCTACCTGCGAGCAGACTCGTCCTGGCGAGAGCGACTGCGGGCACTGTGGTCGAACGAGGCGAAATTCAGGTTTCTCGCCTGGGACTGTCTCCCTTACTCCGCTGCGGCCTCGACTCCTGTCGACCGCTGGCGGGCAGAACTGGTGCTGTGGTCGATTCACCACGAGTTCGACGATCCCCGCGACAGCCTGCTCGGCCTGTACGAGACCATCTCGGCGGCACACAAGGACGGCGTGGATCCCTGTCCGCTTCTTCTCGAAGTCGCTCAATTGTCTGGCGACACTCCCCCCCAACGAATTCCCTTCGCTCCCCGCGGTACTGGCTCGAAGAGTGGGCGTCGGCGTTCGATGCCATGGAACATGCGTCCTGGCGCGCAGCGTTCGCGCTGGTCGACGACAGGGGAGAGCTGAGCGAGCCCTTCGAGGCTGCCCATGTGCGCTTTCGCGAGCGCAGGGTCTGCTGGCGCTGGAGGATTGAAGATACGAGGCAGGTTTTGCAAACCTCCGTGGACGTCATGCGGATTGCCAGGAAGTTCTGCCACGACCAACTCGTTGCACCGCGGCCTTTGCCGGCTCGGCAGGAGGAACTGCTCGAGCAACTGGCGCAGCTCCTGCTGCGTGAGTGTCCGCACGCCAGCGCCCGGCTGAGGGCGGGCGGGTGCCGTCATCTCAAAGACTGCTGGGCGGGGTGGTCCTGCTATTGGGGACCGCACTGTCCCGCTCTACCGATTCGACAAACACAGGTGCCGCCGTCTGAGCAAAGCGGGCGCCGGCTGAAGGCCTGAGAGGGGCGGGTGATGCAAGCAGCAAACAGCAGATACCGGCGGATGCTGAGGCGCCTTCCGGCAGAGTTCGTCGAGATCCTGGCCGAGCTCAGCGCCGACTACCGTGTGCAGCATGGCGTAAGCCAGTACATGGGCTGGACCGGCGAAATTGAGATCGGTTCTCGCCAGTTCACCCTCATCAGCGAAGGGGGGCGTGTCTGCCTCTCTGAGCGCAGCATGCCGAGCAGCACCTGGCGAGGCGTCGGCTCCCCCGGCTTGCTGCTGCCGCAAGAGGTGGCGAGCGTGCTCAATCAGATCGTTGCCGGCGGGGGTGCGCGATGAGCGGCCCACGAGAGCAGCGGGCGATGACACAGCAGTCGCTCCCACAGACATTGCAGGCGCACCTGGGCAGTTGGGACGGTATCCCCGTCTACGACAAGTGCGTCATGGACTGTCACGTCAAAGGTCTCCACTCGATTGTCGCCAAGGAGTTGCCTGGTGGCAGGCTGCTGCGCATCTATGTGGCTACGTCCGGGAACCAGCTATTCAAGAACAGTCCCGAGAGCAGGCTGCCCATGGCTGTCGGCTTTCATAACCACCGCTACGACATTGGACTGCAGGTCCTGGTAGGCCGCCTGACCAATCACGTGGTGAGTGAATGCAGCGGGGAGTTGCTGCGCATGGAGTACCGGCTGTACGGCTACCAGACAGGGCTCAAGGATGGCGTCCTCGGGCGACCCAAGATTGAACCCAGGGGAGCCATTTCGATCAGGCGCGAGCGGGCAGAACAGCTGCGAGAGGGGCAGTCCGCTGAGTTGCAGGCCCGCGAGATCCACACCATCAGCACAGCAGAGAATGAGTTTGTGGCCTGGGCGGTGCTGGAAGGCCCAAAGGACGAAGCATTCAAGGCCAAGCTCATCAGCAACGCGCAACTGGATGACTCAGTGACAGAGGGCCTGTATCAGCCCGCTTCCAACCAAGAGGTCGACAGCTTGCTGAGCAGCATCAAAGCCCAGATCGGCAGCGCCTGGGGCAGCGCGTGGTTGCGCGCAGAGGACTCAATGAAGAGAAGTAACTCCGGCTGAAGGCAGCCGGCTTTGACCTACGGGTCTGAAAGGAGACAGTCATGGCACAACTCACACGATTCCCCTGGATTCGACATCTTCGCAGCGAGCCCACAGCTCACGTGCTGCGCTACCAGAAGGGAGAACTGACCCAGAGTGGGCGCGGTCTTTCCTTCTGGTTCCTGCCCATGACCAGCGCGGTGGCCGAGGTACCAGTCGACACGCGCGAACTGCCCTTCCTGGTGCACGGCATATCGGCGGACTTTCAGCCGGTCGCAGTGCAGGGGGAAGTGCACTACCGGGTGGCTGATCCCGAGCTGCTGGGCGGCCTGGTCGACTTCAGCATCGACCTGGACCAGGGTGCCTACCTCAAGGAGCCGCTCAACCAGCTGTCCTCGTTGCTGGTGGGTCAGTGTCAGCAGATCGTGGTGGAGCGCCTGGCAGAGCAGCGGGTTCGAGACCTGTTGAGTGCCGGTCCGACCACTCTCAAGCAGGCGCTGGCAGAGGGGATGCTTACCAATGAAGCGATCAGCGAAATGGGCATCGAGGTCCACTCGGTGCGGGTCTCGTCGATCAGGCCCAGCTCCGAGCTCCAGAAAGCGCTGCAGACTCCGACCCGCGAGCGGCTGCAGCAGGAAGCCGACCAGGCGACCTTCGAGCGGCGTGCCGTCGCTGTAGAAAAGGAGCGCGCGATCGCCGAGAACGAGCTGAAGAACCAGATCGAGCTGGCACGACGAGAGAAGGGGCTCATCGCCGAGCAGGGTCAAAACGCCCGGCATCGGGCCGAAGAAGAGGCAGCAGCCGAGGTGATCCGAGTCGACGCCCTGGCCAGGTCCACCCGCGTCGAGGCCGAGGCTGACGCAGAGCGGATCCGCATTGTCGATGGAGCCCAGGTGGTCGCCGAGGGTGACCGAATCGACGTGTACCGGGAGCTCGCTCCGGCGGTGATTATTGGACTCGCAGCGCGGGAGCTGGCAGGCAAGCTCGACCACATCGAGCACCTGAACATTACCCCCGACCTGTTGTCCGCCGGACTCAACAACCTGCTGCAGCTCGGCAACGACAAGCTGAGCGACTCGCAGGTGTGACATGTCGGTCCGGGTCCCACGGGTGGTGGTGGTCGTGCGAGCGAGTGAGTACGAGATGCTCCTGGCACGCCACGCCACCCACGCGCAGGCTGCCTTCTTTCTGTCGAACCGCGGCCAGGTCATCGAAGACGTACAGCAGCGTCATCGACGGTTCACCGGGGCGCTTCAGAAGGTAGGCAGCGCGATCCCGACCGAGTGGCGACGCACCCGAGTGCTCAGGCACGACCTGGACCGCTTCGCCTTTGCTCCCGACGACATCATCGTGGTGGTCGGGCAGGACGGACTGGTGGCCAACACCTCGAAGTACCTGGAAGGCCAGGCGGTACTCGGCATCAACCCCGACGCCGCTCTTTATGACGGGGTGCTGACCCCGCATGCTCCTGAAGCTGTAGCCGACCTGTTATCGATGGTGCACCGCAAGCAGGCTATGTACCAGGCTCGCACGATGGTTCAGGCCACCCTGGACGACGGTCAGCAGCTGCTGGCGCTGAACGAGGTGTTCATCGGCGTGCGCAACCACCAGTCGGCCCGTTATCGGATCCTTCATGGCGGCGCCGAAGAGCGGCATTCGTCTTCGGGGCTCATCGTTGCCACCGGAACAGGTGCCACGGGCTGGGCCCGCTCCATTCACCGCGAGCGGGGCTCGCAGACACGCCTGCCAAACCCCACCGAGGAGGGCCTGACTTTCTTCGTCCGCGAAGCCTTTCCCAGTGGGGTTACGGGGACGGACCTGACCGAAGGCCTCGTGGACCCTGACGGGCAGCTACAGGTCGTCTCCGAGATCAACGAGGGTGGTGTCATCTTTGGGGACGGCATCGAGTCCGATCACCTGGTCTTCGACTGGGGACAGACGGTCACGGTACGCACGGCCAGCAGGAAGTTGCAGCTGGTCGCGGCCTGAGTTGCCGGGTTCCCGGTACCAGGCTTATTTCAACAGCCAGGTGACCAACTCGGGGAACACGCAGATCAACGTCAGGCCGATCAGCTGGATGCAGATAAAGGGCAGGACCCCACGGTAGATCGTGCTGGTGGGCACTTCTTCGGGCGCGACTCCGCGCAGGTAGAACAAGGCGAAGCCAAAGGGCGGGGTCAGGAACGAGGTCTGCAGGTTCATGCCGATCATCACGCCGAACCAGACCAGGTCGATTCCCATCATCGCTGCCGCAGGCACGATCAGAGGCAACACGATGAAGGCGATCTCGAAGAAATCGATGAAAAAACCGAGGATGAAGATCACCAGGTTGGCGACGATCAGCAGGCCGATCTTGCCGCCAGGAAGACCGGTCAGAAGCCCTGCGATCCAGGCATCTCCGTCCAGGCCGCGGAACACCAGCGCAAAGGCGGTCGAGCCGATCAGCAGGAAGATCACCATGGCCGTCAGCCGGGTGGTGTAGCGCATCGTCTCTGTGAGCGCTTCGCGACTCAGGCGACCGTTGATTGCAGCCAGCCCGATGGCACCGACTGCACCGAGCGCGCCGGCTTCAGTCGGTGTGGCGATGCCCACGAAGATGCTTCCCAGCACCAGCAGGATGAGTGCCAGGGGTGGGATGAGCACGAGCACGACCTGCCGCGCCAGCGCAGCGCCGCCCACCGGGCGCTCTTCGATGGGCAGGGCGGGGGCAGCCTCGGGTTTGAGCACCGCGACGCCGATCACGTACAGGGCGTACATCCCAGCGAGCATCAGCCCGGGCACGAGGGCACCGACGAAGAGGTCACCGACGCTGATGCCCATCTGGTCGGCGAGCACGATGAGCACGACGCTCGGTGGGATGATCTGGCCGAGGGTTCCCGAAGCCGTGATGACTCCGGTGGCCAGTTCCTTCGAGTAGCCATAGCGCAGCATTACGGGCAGGGAGATCAGGCCCATGGCGACTACCGAGGCTCCGACCACGCCGGTGGCTGCTGCGAGCATTGCTCCCACAAACACGACGGCAAGGGCGAGGCCGCCGCGCAGCGGGCCGAACAGCGCGCCGATGGTCTTGAGCAGGTCTTCGGCGAGCCGGGACTTTTCCAGCATCGTGCCCATGAAGATGAAGAACGGAACTGCCAACAGGATGTAGTTGGACATGATCCCGAAGGTGCGTTCGGGCAGAGCCGACATCAGCGACCACTCGAAGTGGCCCGCCTGTACGCCGATGAACGCGAACAGTAGCGAGGTGCCGCCGAGCGCAAATGCGACCGGGTAGCCCGAGAAGATGATCGTGAACACCGCCACGAACATCAGCGGGCCGAGGGGCAGTTCGCCGCTCATGGCTGCTGCTCCTGGGCCTCGGCGGGCTCGGCAGCGATCCGGCCGCTGAGGACCCCCACGTAGCGCACCGCCAGTGCGTGGCCCTGCAGCGCCAGGCAGACCAGCGTGACGGGCAGCACCAGTTTCAGCGGATAGCGGGGCAGACCGCCGGGATCCGGCGAGATCTCGTGGACCTGCCACGAACTGAGCACCGAGGGCAGCGAGAACCACAAGGAAGCGACGCAGAACGGCAGCAGGAACAGAAGGGTTCCGGCGAGGTCGATTCGAGCCTTGCCGATTCTGCCGAGGCGGCCGTACAGAACATCGACGCGGACATGGCCGTCTTCACGCAGCGTCCAGGCGGCTCCCAGCAGAAAGACGACGCTGAACATGTACCACTGCGCCTCGATGTAGGCGTTGGAGCTGAGGCTCAGGGCGCTGTACTGGTCGAGCTTGCGGGCGATGGCGTTGTAGGCGCCGACAATCACCATGAGCAGGGTCAGCCAGGCGACCCCGATGCCGAGCCATCCGTTGCAGCGATCGATCGCCGCTGCAATACGAACCTGCAGGGGCACGCCGCTGCCTTGCCAGGCTGTGGACAGCAGCAGCAGGTACGCGGCCGCCACGTACAGCAGCACCCCGGGTCCAGGGTAGAAGGCGGTGCTCGCGATGCTTGCCTGGGCGGAGACCGGATCGGCAGCGAGGCTGGCCTCGAAGCTGCTCACGTGGGCTGCGCCGGTGCGGTTGACCAGCACGAACAGGGCGATGGATCCGTGCACTACAGCGGCTGCGGAGACGAACACCAACTCCCGGCCACGGCGCAGGCCGGCCAGCAGGACGCCCAGGATCCCCAGGGCCAGCGCGACCTGCCCGGCGCTGACCTTCAAGCCGCTGGGTGCAAAGGCCAGCTCGCGGCCGCCAGCCCCTGCCGGTACGCCCAGGCCGGAAAGCTCGACGGGCGAGACCACCCGCAAGACGGTCTCGGACCAGGGCAGAAGTGCGCTGACGATGATCAGCAGGGCAGGGACGAGAGTTCGGCTGGTTGCCAGCAGGTGGGTGCGGCGCGGTCCCGCTGTGGGGGAGTCATGTCCGGCCGGGGCAGTGCCTTCACTCACGGGTCGAGGTCTCGCTCCACGAGCTCTGCGAAGGCCTGGGCCAGCTTCGCGGTGACTGTTCCTGGTGCCACCGGTAACTTCTGGCCATCGACGCTCTCGATGGCCTGCACGCAGCGAATGGTCGAGGACAGGAAGGCCTCGTCAGCACGCGCAAGGGACTGCAGGGCGAGGGGGCCCTGGTGCACTTGCATGCCGAGTTCCGCGGCCAACTCCAGGACCAGTGACCTGGTGATGCCCGGCAGGCAGCCGGAGCTGAGCGGCGGGGTGCGCAACTGGTCCTCCCAGACGACGAACACGTTGCTGCCCGTGCCCTCGCAGAGTTCACCGCGGGTGTTGGGAAACAGGGCCTCGCTGGCACCCTGCTCGTAGGCGCGTCGCAGAGCTCGCACGTTCTCGCCGTACGAAGTGGTCTTCAGCCCGACCAGCGCGCCACGGTCGTTGCGCGCCCAGGGCACGGTGATCACCTGGCTGACGGACGGCACATGGCCCAGCTCGGACACCGTGACCAGCGTGGTGGTGGGGCCGCTCCCACGAGCAGTCGACGGGGGAGCGAGTCCACCGGTGATGGTGACCCGAACACGGCTCTCTTCGAAGCTGTGGTCAGCGAGCAGCTCCTCTGCCCAACGACGCAGGGTTTCGGAACTCTCGATGGCCAGACCCATGACGTCGGCAGAGCGCTTCAGTCGCTGGTAGTGACGCCGCCACGCGAACACTTTGCCGCCGAAGGTGCGCAGGGTTTCGAACACCCCATCACCGACCGTCAGGCCGTGATCAAAGGGCGAGATCCGGGCCTGGCTCTCGGCAACGATCGCGCCGTTCAGCGATACCGTTCGTTCCTGGGCGTGCTCTTTGTTTTCGGGTAGTGACATGCTTGCTTCTCGCGGCGACCGATCGACCGGTCCGATCTGCCGCCGCGCGCAAGTTAACCGGAAGCGGCCCGCAGTTCCAGCAGGCCCCGCTCCTGGAGCTCTGCGCTCAACTGCGTGGCGTCCACGAAGAACACGGCATCCATGCCCACCGCCCTGGCCGCCTCACAGTTGTGCTGCTTGTTGTCGATGAACAGGAAGTCCCCGGGCGGGCGGCCCAGGTGGCGGGCGGCTCCCAGGTAGGCCGCAGAGTCGGGCTTGCGCAGCCCGGTCTTGCAGGACACGAAGGTCCAGGGCAGGTAGCGCGACAGGCCTACGCACTCCTCGACTACCTCGAACCAGCGGGGGTAGTTCGACATGCAGTGCATCTCGACACCGCGCGCCTGCAGTCGCGCCAGCAGCTCCTCCATGCCGTCGAGCCACCGGTAGCCCCGGCGGAACAGTGCCAGGAAGGTCGCGTGGTCGAACTGTGGACCGTCCGGGAGGAAGCGATCCAGGAAGGTCTGCTGGTCGATCTCGCCGCGCTCGAATCGGTACCAGGCCTCGGCGTTGGCGGATGCGTATAGCTCGCGGGCCGGCATGCCGAAGAAATCCGCCATCTCGCGGTATGGGTCATAGACGAGGGTGTCCATGACATCCAGCAGCAGCACGGGTTCGGGCGAGGTCGTGGTCACGGGTCAGTGCGGCCTGTCGGCGGGGGGGAAGCTGCATCGAAGGCCCAGGGACCGCGACGGGTCGTCGCCTCCAGTCCCTGTGCCAACAAAAGCAGGTACTCCGAGCGGGGGATCTCCCGGCAGCCGAAGCGCTCCAGGTGGTCCGTGTGCACCTGCGAGTCTATCAAGCTGAAGTCCCAGCGGATGAGTTGATTCACCAGCCCGACAAAGGCCACCTTGGATGCATCCTTTTGCGTGGCAAACATCGATTCGCCAAAGAACAGCGAGCCGAGCGAGACGCCGTACAGGCCTCCGACCAACTCGTCGCCCAGCCAGGCCTCGACCGAGTGCGCGAAGCCGAGCTGGTGCAACGCCACGTATCCCTCTTCCATCTCCTCGGTGATCCAGGTTCCCCACTGCCCCGGCCGGGGTACCAGCGCGCAGCGACTGATCACCTCTTCGAATGCGCTATCCAGCGTCAGCCGGTAGCTCTGCTTGCGGATGCTCTGGCGCAATGTTCGGGTTACGTGCAACTCGCCGGGGAACAGGACGAAGCGCGGGTCGGGTGAATGCCAGAGGATCGGCTGGCCCTCGGAGTACCAGGGGAAGATGCCGTGGGCATAGGCTGCCAGTAGTCGCTGTGGTCGGAGATCGCCTCCCACGGCCAGCAGGCCGCTGGGATCGGCCGCCTCGGGGTCGGGGAAGAGCACCTCATCGGGCAACGCATACACGGGCATGGCGTTCGAGTCCCGTTCAGTGGTGGACGTGCAGTCGTCCCCTGCCGGTGTCCTGTGCACCGAGCTTGTCGGGGCCGAGTCCGAGTTCCTGCCACAAGGAGGTGTCGAGCAGGTGCGAGGCACGCACGTTGGTGAGCGCTGCGAGCATGGAGCCCCGCACCCTGGGGTAGCGCTCCTCGAGTCGGCCGACCATCGCCTTGACCTCCTGGCGCTGCAGGTTGTCCTGGCTGCCGCACAGGTTGCAGGGGAGGATTGGGAATTGCTGCTCGGCGGAGTACTCGGTGAGATCTTTCTCGTAGCAACCGATCAGGGGGCGGATCACCGTGTTGCGGCCGTCATCGGATCGCAGCCATGCGGGCATCGTCTTGAGCTGGCCGGTGAACATCAGGTTGAGCAGCAGCGTTTCGACAGCGTCGTCACCATGGTGGCCCAGGGCGATCTTGTTGCAGCCGAGTTCGACGGCCGCGTTGTACAGGATCCCCCTGCGTAGACGGCTACAGAGGCTGCAGTAGGTGGAGTTCTCGCTGAGCTTGTCGACCACCACTGAGTAGGTGTCCTGGCGGGCGATGACGAACTCTCCCCCCCACTCCTGGAGCCAGTTCACAAGGGGCTTTCCGTCGTATCCAGGCTGGACCTGGTCGAGGTGCCAGGCGACCAACTCGAAGCGAATAGGCGCGCGTTTTCGCAGGCGGTCCAGCAAGCGCAGCAGGCTGTACGAGTCCTTGCCACCGGACAGCGCCACCAGCACGCGGTCGCCGTCTTCGATCATGTTGAACTCTTTGATGGACTTGCCCACGCGCGACAGCAGCTTGCGTTCGATGCGGCTGGTCTGGCTCTTTGCGGTCATGGCGCGCGCAAAGTAGCGGATCGGCCTTCTGAAGTCCCGAAAATGTCGCGTCAACAGCTGAGTGCTGCGGTTGGCCTAGGGCGAGCAGACCGCGAAGCGCAGCGACGTGTTGTCACCCCAGCAACAACTGCTGCCGTTGTAGCAATTGGCATCATTCATCGGGTAACTCACGTAAACCTCGTGGTGCTGGTTGTTGCCGCAACTGTTGTTGTCGATCCACAAGGTGTCGAGTCCGTACGACTGTGGGCTGCCACTGGGCGCATAGGACTGCCACTGGCTGAGGGTGCAGACGTTCCACCCGCCGCCAATCAGGTTGTTGTTCCATTGGCCCCAGTTCACGTTGTCGTTGCAGACCTTGATGTTGGCGCTGACGGTGGTGTGGGTGCCGCCGTAGTTAGAGCAGGGGTCCGTGCACGGAGCCGTGCCGTCGCAATCTTCGTCAATGTTGTTGCACTGCACCTCGGTGGCGCCGGGGTATGCCGCCGCTTCGTTGTCGTCGCAGTCATCGCTGGTCAGCGAGGCTCCCCCGGCGTTGCAGGAGGCGGCGTCTGTCACCAGCACCGTTGCGCCCGCGGGGTTCCCATAGCCGTCGCCGTCGCCGTCGACGATGCAGTTCAAGGCGTCGAAGCCGTTGCAGTCCTGGTCGACGCCGTCGTCTGCCTGCTCGGGGGTTCCGGGGTTCACCGCCGTGTCGTTGTCGTCGCAGTCGTCACTGGATAGGGAGGCCCCGCCGTCGCTGCAGCTTGCCGCGGCCGTGATCGTCACCACCTCGGCGCCGATGCTGCCGAAGCCGTCGGCATCGGCGTCGAGTACGCAGGTGAGGCTGTCAAAACCATTGCAGTCCTGGTCGATGCCGTCGTCGACCACCTCGGTGCCGATCGGTGAATTGAGCGCCTCACTGTCGTCGCAGTCATCGGGATTTGCCGCGTATCCGGCAGGAGCGGTGCAGCCCACGACGCTGGTCGCTGCCTCGCCATAGCCGTCGCTGTCGTCGTCGAGGTACCACGACTGGGCGTCCACCGCGGCCAGGTCGGCGCTGCCGTCGCAGTCGTTGTCGATGCCGTCGCAGACCTCGGTGTTGCCGGGAAAAGAGGCACCGTTCAGGTCGTTGCAATCGGATGAGTCGACCACGTAGTTGGGCGGCGCAGTGCAGGCCTGTGCGGCCAGGTTCGGGTTGCCGAAGCCGTCACCGTCGAAGTCTGCGAACCAGGTCGATGGTGCTGCGATGCCCTCGTCGACTGCACCGTCGCAGTCGTTGTCGATGCCATCACAGATCTCGGCGGCAAGGGGAAAGACGGCTGCGCTCAGGTCATTGCAGTCGGACGAGTCGGCCACGTAGCCGGCCGGTGCGCTGCAGGTGGTGGCCTGGTTGCCGGGATTGCCGAAGCCATCGCCGTCGAAGTCGGCAAACCAGCTGCTGGGAGCCGCTGAGCCTTCGTCGACTGCACCGTCACAGTTGTTGTCGATGCCGTCACAGACCTCGAGGTTGCCGGGATACGCGGTGCCGTCCAGGTCGTTGCAGTCGCTGCTGTCGAGGACGTAGCCCATGGGAGCGATGCAGGCGATGACCTCGGAGCCCGGATTACCGAACGTGTCTCCGTCCAGGTCCGCGTACCAACTGCCTGGTGCCGCCGCGCCCTCGTCGGCCGTGCCGTCGCAGTTGTTGTCCAGCCCATCGCAGACTTCGGGTGCGCCGGGGAAGGTCGAAGCGTCCAGGTCGTCGCAGTCGCCGCTGCTCGAGAGGAAGCCCGGGGGGGCATTGCAGGCCTCGGTGCTCAGAACCATGCTGCCGAAACCGTCACCGTCGTAGTCCGGGTACCAGGTCTCGGGTCCGTTCGTGCCGTTGTCTACCGTTCCGTCACAGTCGTTGTCGATCTCGTCGCACACCTCGGGCGCGCCGGGGTACGCGAGGGGTTCGAGGTCGTCGCAGTCCTGGTCGTTGCCCACGTAGCCAGGTGGTGGCGTACAGCCTTCCACCTGGAAGATGCCCCCGCCATAGCCATCACCGTCAGCATCGGCGTACCAGGTGTCGAAGACCTCTTCGTCGATGTCGTCGTCGCAGTCGTTGTCGGCTTCGTCGCAGACTTCGTCGGCACCGGGGTAGGTCTCTTCGTCGTAGTCGTCGCAGTCTTCCCAGGCGACGAAGCCATCGCCGTCCTCGTCGGCGCAGTCGGGGGCACCCGAGCAATCACTGTCGTCGCAGTCCCAGTCGCCGTCGTGGTCGTTGTCGGCTCCATCGACGCACTCGCCGGGTTCGTCGCCTTCGTATTGAACCGGTAGGTCACTGTCGTCATCGTCGTCGTCGGCACTGTCGTCGTCGTCGGCACTGTCGTCATCGTCGTCGTCGTCGTCCCCGGCCGTGTCGTCGTCCCCGGCCGTGTCGTCGTCGTCGGCGCTGTCATCGTCGTCGAAATCGGCACTGTCGTCGTCGTCGGTCACCAACAACGAGCAGCTGTGCAGGCAGAGCAGCAGTAGCAAGACCACCGTGATGCGACTGGCAGCGAGCAGAATCCTTGTGAACATCTCAGCCTCCGTGATGACGTGCTCCGGGCAAGTGTAGCCGCAATTTGAGTCCGTCTCAGCGTGCATTCTCTCACCCCGGCAGGGGACGGGGTACCACCCACGGCTGTGTCTCGGGGACCACATCGAGGCGTTGCAGGACCTCGACGACCATCATCCAGGTCAGGCCCCACAGGATCCCGTGTTCGCCGAGATCGGCGCCGGGGAAGCTCATGGGGTGTTCGGCACGCTCCGCATTCACCCACGCGCGACGCTCCGGCTCCGCCAGTTGGTGCACGGGGATCCAGAAGGTGGAGTCCACCTCCTCGTTCAGTTGCAACGGTGGTTGGTCGTCACCTGCGAGGACAAAGGCGATCGGTTGAATCGCCATCGGCAGGATATGGCCTCGGGCGCGAGCCTGGATCTCGTCGAGGGGGCCCAGCAGCAGCGCTGCGTCCGCGAGGTCGAGGCCGACCTCCTCGCGGGTCTCGCGGATGGCGGTGTGCACGAGGTCGGGGTCGTCGGGGTCCTTGCGTCCGCCAGGGAAGCCGACCTGGCCGGACCAGGGGTCCTTGTCGTGGTGTGCCCTGCGCATCAACAGCAACTCAGTGCTGTCCTGGGGGCCCTGACGGAAGATCGCTGCCACCGCTGCCCGCCGCATTTCCGCGCTACCTTCGACGCAGCGTGCCGGACGTCGCAGCAGGTCGCGTTGGATTCGCGCCAGAGAGATGGTCATGGCCGCATCACTCGACAACCAGGGTCAGACAGCTCAGATACCGACCCTGCGAGAAGCCCGGCGGCACGGGGTGGTCGACCCCGGCTCCGGCGCTTCGTAGCACCCGAGCAACCCGTCTGTCGGCGGAGTCCAGTCCTGCTTGTACGTCTTCCAATAGTTCGTCGGCGTCCAGGCGAGCAGTGCACGACGCGGTGACCAGCAGAGCGTTGCGCTTCAGCAGGTGGGCAATGCCACGATGCAGTCGGCGGTAGGCCTGCCTCGCGTTGGGCAGGTCGCTCTTGCGGTGGGACAGCGCCGGTGGATCGCAGACGACCAGGTCATAGCGCTGTGCGGCGGCGACCTTGCCGACATCTCCGAGCCAGTGAAAGATATCCGTCGCCTCGAATTTGTGCGGTTTCGGGTCGAGCCCGTTCAGGACAAACAGCTCGCGACAGTCGGCGAGAATGGATTCCGACAGGTCCACGGAGTGCACCCGCTCCGCGCCGCCCAGGGCCATCGCTACCGAGAAGCCGCCCGAATAGCTGAACAGGTTGAGGGTGTTGTCGCCCTTGCAGACGAGTTGTTGGACGTGGCTTCGGTTGGCGCGCTGGTCCAGGAAGAAGCCAGTCTTCTGCCCGGTGGCGGGGCGCACCAGGTAGCGTCGGCCGGCCTCGCTGAAGACGAGGGACTGGGGCACTTGCGAGCCGTGAAGGAGTCGCGGGTCCGTGTCGCTGCTGCGCAATACCATCGACTCGAGGCCCCTGCCGGCTTCGGAACGTAAGGCCTCGACGATCAAGTCGAGGTGCACATCCCAGGCCCTGCAGTCCGGCTTCAGCACCAGGACGGGCCCGTAGCGATCAGCGACCAGTCCCGGCAGGCCGTCGCCTTCACCGTTGAGGAGACGGTAGCCGCTGGTGTCGGCCGGCAGGCAGCGCTCGCGTAACCGGCTGGCAGCTGCAATGCGTTGGAAGACCAGCTTGCGCAGGGGCGGGGTCTCGGGCCGTAGAGAGAGGACCCGTAGAGCGGGCACACCAGGAGTCTGCACGCCTTCTGCCAGCGCGCAGCCCATGGTGGCCCCGACCGCGTCGAGTAACTCGACCACTTCGCCGGGCTCAGGCTGCCAATCGCTCCGGTCGAGGACATCGGGCCACAGCCAGGGATGCCCGGCCTTGATTGCCGTAGCTGTTCTCTTGTCCAACTTCAGCTGGCGCAAGCGACTCTTCCGGGCCCTGTTCATTGTTGCTGCTCTTCTCCTGTGCCATCTGCTGTGAAAACGGTGCCTTCCTGGTGCTCTGTAAAGCGGTCGGCGATCCAGTTGACCGCGAGCTGGTAGACAATCTCGCAGGGGAAGACGAGCAGCAGAAAGCACAGGGTGAAGCGCATCCAGTCGCCCCCACCGCCGTCCATGGCGAAGCTCGGGAAGGGGGTGGAGAGTGCTGCCAACAGGCCATCGGTGACCGAGAGAATCAGGCAGATGGGCACTACCCAGATCAGCACTGTGGACCAGGTGTGACGGAGGCGCATCGACAGTCCCAGCACCACCGTGCCGACGACAGCAGTGCCAAGCATTGCCAGGTGCGCCGTGTGGCTGAACAGCACGAGTTCGTTCAGTCCAGCGGTCGGGACAAGCTGATCGCCCTCTGGCCGTCCTCGTAGTACTTGATCTCGTGGGGCACGGGATGGAAGCCAGCGGACTCGAACAGTCGCAGCGCCGCTGTGTTGTCGTCAGCGACGGTCAGGCGCACCGAGGCCAGGTCGAAGCGGGTCTTCCGTTTGCGCAACTCCGAGAGGCCCTCGTCGAGCAGGCGTCGGCCCCAGCCCCGGCCCTGCAACTCTTTGCTGACGCCAATGGCGAGTACGTACCCGTGGTGTTCGCTGCGGGGACCGCGCATCACGGTGACCAGCGCGAGGCCCACGGGCGAGCCTGCCCCATCATCCAGCACCCTGGCCCAGACGCCCGGCCGTCGTAGCCAGTCGGGCAGAGCCCAGGAGTAATCGCCGAAGGGTTGGAACAGGTTGGTTCCGAGTCGGGCGAGGGGCGCTCGGTCGGTGGGCCGCAGCGCTCGCAATTGCGGGGGTCGCCTGGCAGTCTCGCCACCTGCCTCGGCTTCGGGGCCACTCATGGGCTGTTACCCAACGGCCTGGCGAGCACGCTCGGAAGCAGCCTCCGCCTGGTTGCGGAACGAGGGGCCGAGCGAGGAATAGAGTCGCTCTGCTTCGCTGAACGCGGCCAGGGCCTCGGAACCCTTATCCAGCTCCTGCAAGCTCTCACCCCGCAGCAGTTGCGCCTGTGCAGCAAGTTCGTGGAGTCTCCGTCTCGAGGCCAGGTTCAGCGCTGAGTTGGCTGCCTCGAGTCCGTCCTGCCAGCGGTCGCAGCGGGTGGCCACTCGGCTGCGGCGCAAGGCGACATCTACCTGGTCGCCGATTCGGCCGATGCATTGCCACAGGACTTCCTGTCGAGCCAGGGACTGCAGGGCGCCCTCCCAGTCCTCCGAGCGATAGGACAGTTCGCCCAGGATCCCCTCGGCTGCGGCCTCCAGCGCGTGGTCGCCCAGGCCCCTTGCAACGGCCACCGTTGCTTCGGCTGCGGCCCGTCCGTCGCGTAGCGCTTCACCCCGCCCCGGGCCCTGGGCCGGCATTCCTTCCAGGAACAGTCGCGCGAGTCCAAGCCTCGCCTGGCCCTCGATGTCGGCTGCTGCGTGCTGGTGGGCGGTATCGGCTGACATCGCCAGGGCCTTCTTTGCCTGTTCGCGCTTCCCGGCGAAGCGGAACACCCGGCCCATCAGCATGCGTGCTTCGAGCACTTCTGCGTCGGGGCTCTGGCCGTCCGAGAGGCGCTCCGCAGCACGCTGCAACTCCTTGATTGCCTGGTCGGTTGCCCCTGCCTGGGCCATGCACAGGGCGCGATTCGCCAGGGACCTGGCTGCGGCGTGGTGCAGGCCGTTCTGCTCGAGTGTGCGAGCCTCGTCTCCGTAGGCTGCGGCGGCTGCGACAAAGTCGTCGGCATCGGCAAGCTGGCGTGCTCGGCCCGCGTGAGCGTGGGCCGCATCCAGTGGGTTGGATTCTCCGGAGATCGCTTCTACGGCGCTTGCGAAGCTGGCTGCTGCCTTGGTGCCCTGGTCGAGTAACTCCGCGGCGCGGCCGACTTCGTTCCACAGTGCTGCCGCCTGCGGGTTGCCTTCGGCGCATCGATCGAGTCCTCTTTCTGCACTGCGAAGGGCGCCTTCTGGGTCCCCCGCTGCACGGCGCGCTCGACTACGCAGCAAGGCCAACTCGGCGTCCTCGGCTTCACTCGCCCCCTGGATGCTCCGGTCGAGCAACGTCGAGGCGGTCAGCACATCGCCCCGCTGCAGCGCAGCTCTGCCGGCGTCGAGGGCCAGGGCATGGCTGTCGGTTGCCCCGCCGCGTGCCGCCAGGGCAGCACACAGCGGCAGGCGAAGGGGGGCGAATTCGCCGAGTACTTCTTCGACGGCTTCCACCAGCGCTCGGCAGTCTGCTGCCACCACCTGGGCTACGTCCTGATCTTCGTCGCTGCCCGTGCGGGTGGCGCCAGAGATGGTCAGCAAGGCGTCGCAGACTTCGGCATGTCCCGAGGACAGGAGTGCGTCGAGAGCGACCCAGCCGCTGCGCCTGGATCTGCCCCGGTAGTTCGCCAGGGCCGTGCTGCCCACCACCGCTGCCGGCAGCGGCAGGCGAGCCGCGGAGAGAATGGTCAGCAGCTCGTCGGCTCCTTCACTCTCGGGCGGGGCTGGTCGCTTCTTCGGGGTGGCCGCTGGTGCCTCGAGTTCTACGTAGCGAACGCAGTCGAAACGCTCATCGTCAGCGATGCGCTGCAAGGCCGTGGTCAGCCGCTGACAGGGACTCGGCGCCCGGCTGGGCCCGTCCACGACGCAGGCCCAACCGGCCGCGGGTCCGCCGCCCAGTAGGGCCTGCAGAGCTCGAGCGGATGCTTCGTCGAGAAGATTCGCCGAACGTACCAGCAGGAGCCGCGGTTCGACTTCGCCGATGCCCTGCAAAATCCTGCCGAGGACCTCGCTCTCCGCCAACCACGGACGAGCCCCTGGACTGGCACTGCCCGGACCCTCGCTGGAGTTGCCTGCCCAGCGCGCACACAGGCGCTCCCAGGCGGATGTCGCACCCGCCCCGTCGCCCAGGGCACTGCGGATCAGGTTGCCGGCTTCCGGATGAGCTGCAGCACTGTCGTTACCGAGGAAGGATGTGACTCCGGCCTGCAGCACTCGCGCGGGAGTGAGTCCCAGGGTCGCAGCATCGACGCAGGCAAATTCCAGCTCCCGCTCGTCGGCAGACTCGCGGAGTGTCGCCTCGAGTTCGGTTCCGGAGGCATCTGTCAGCACCAGCAGTGCGCCCCGTGCGGTGCAACCGTCGAGGGCGGGACCTGCTGCAGTGAGCCAGGATGTGTTGCTCATGTCCAAAAAACCATCACTCTGGGATCTTGTCTTAACTGATGGGCGGCTGTCGAGGGGTGTCGTGGCGGCTGTTAACCACACCCGCTGCTTGAAAAGCCCTTCCCGTTTCGGCAGCATGACTCTGCTCGGATCGAGTATCTCTTCGCTCGGGAGTGTCCGGAGCGGTTCCGCCTGAGCCTTTCAGGCTGCATTGCGAGGTGTCTTACATGCCAGTCATGTCTCTTAGAGGAGTCTTCGTACTTCTTGCCATTCTCTCTCTTCTTGCCGGCTGCAAGAGTGGTGACAATGCCGCCGAAGGTACAGCGGATCCTGGCGCTGGCGACGCAGGCATGGGAGATGCGGGCGCTGACGCAGCCGCTTCCCACGACGTTCCCACCAAGATCGACATAAGCGCGGTCAAGGACGAGGGACGAGTGGCGATGTTTGTGCCGGCTCCTACTGAATTCCAGGCAGCTTTGCAGGCCAGTAACGTCCAGATTGACATCCGCAAGATGGTCAAAGGCGAAGGCCGGTCTCTTGAGGGCAAGAACCGCTCCATCATCGCCCTGGAAACCGGCGTTCGCCTCAGCAACCTGTTGCTGAGCGTGCAGGCCAAGGACAAGGCCGAGGTCATCCGTCGCATCAAGTTGGCCCGCGCCGGTGTCGAGGCGCTGGGCCTTCCCAAGGAGGTCCTCGCGGGCATCGACGACACCACCAAGGAGTACCAGAGCGGTGCTCTGACTGACCTGGAGTTGGGACCGGTCCTGGACATCCTGGCCAAGGGCATCCGCGATGACCTCGGCGACCAGGCCGATCCGTCGCTGGCAACGCTGGTCGAAGCCGGTGGCTGGGTACAGGGTGTCTACCTGCTGTCGACGGCCCTGGGTGAAGGTGGAATGACCGGCGATGCGGCAGGCCTGCTGCACCAACCCACTGTGCTCGATCACTTCACCAAGTTCATCAAGGAGAGCGATGCGGGTCGCGCCGGTGACCCCGACGTGCTGTCGGTCGTCGCTGAACTGGAGAAGATGCAGAGCATCGCGAAGAAAGAGACGTTGACCAGTGACGATGTGAAGGCAGTTGCCGCTCACACAGCCGCCATTCTGGCCTGGTTCTGAGCGGGGAGTATGATCATGAAGCGCATTACATTTCTTTCGGTCGCTTTCGTGCTGGTCCTGGCTGGCAGCCTCACGCTGCCCATCAGCGACGGCAACGCGGATCCTGAAAAGGCTCGGGCCTGCCTCGATTCCATGGTCTCTGGCGTCATCGCCAGCGGGCACCGGGTGCGTGGTACTGACATCTATTCCGCGGGGCCGCAGACAGCCGTTACCTACCGGCTGACCCTCTACAAGGGCATGTCGTACGTGCTGCTCGGCTGTGCCGATGGTGATGGCGTCGATCTGGACATGCGTCTTTACGACAACAAGGGGATGCTGGTCTCCAACGACAAGAGCCCCGACCCCCAGCCTTTCGTGGATGTCGAGCCTCCGAGGACCGGCGAGTACGTGCTTGAAGTCCTGGTCTACAAGTCGTCGGCGCCAAACACGGACTTTGCGGTAGCGGTCGCTTACAAGTACTGAGCCAGTAGCCGTAAAGGCCGATGCCAGCAAGTCAGTCCTGCGCCGTCTGCGACACGTCGTTCGACCTGTCGTTGCAACAGTGTCCCCACTGTCATGCACCGGTCCCCGGGGCTACCGACCCGGGCCGTCCTCCAGACGCTCCTGAAGATGCCCTGCTGTCGTTCGTCAGCGAGGGGTTTGACGAGGAACAGGAACTCCGTACGGGCATGTGGCATGTCCTGGATGGCGCCACTCTGGATGGTCTCGTTGCCGAAGAGAATTCAGTGCCTGCAGGTGTCAGCGTCCGCCGGGTGGGCTCCGAAGTCGAGATCCAGAAGAGCGACCTGACCGTATCCCTCACCATTGATGGGGTCGAGGTCACCGAAGGCACGGTCTCCCTCATGACCCAGGCTGTCTCTGTCGGTGGTGTTCGCATCACGGACGCGATGGTGCCGCAGGACACCCTGGAACTGAGCCAGCTGCCAGACTTCTTCGAGCCGGTGAGCATCGGTCGTTCCGACCACTGCGACTTCCGCCTCACCTCCAAGAAGGTCTCCAGCTTCCACGCGGTGCTGTCGCGCCACGAGGGCTACGTGCTGTTGGAAGACCAGGATTCGTTCAACGGCACCTTCGTCGAGGGGCGCAGGATCAAGCGCGCTCGCATCGGTTGGAGGCAGGTGTTCAAGATCGCCGACCAGGACCTTACGGCGCTGGAGGTGATGGGCAGGGTGATCGGCGAAAGCGTGGCCAGCAAGACCTCGCTGGTCAACGTGATGCCGCTGATGAACCAGGTGTACCGGATGAGCAACCCCGGTGGGCTGCAGACCGGCTCCTCCGACCGCTTGGATGTAGCGCTGACCGAAGGCGGTGCGCAGGCCCCGACCGCTTCCCTGGATGACGACACCGTTCCCAAGGGGGTGCCCGTTGGCGGCCAGGACACGCAGGGATTGCGATCGATGGCGCTGATGTCTGCGTCGACGCGCCTGCGCGTGGGGCAGAGCGTGGTCGTCGGTCGCAGCCCCACGGCTGACGTTGTGCTGGTGACTCCCAACGTCAGCCATTCTCACGCCAAGTTGACCCGCCGCTCCGACGGCATCCTCGTCGAGGACCTCGGCTCGACCAACGGTACCTGGATCAACGGCAAGCGAGTCAGCGCACCGACCCTGCTGGGTGCGGACGACGACCTGCGTCTCGGCCCTCATAGGCTCGACATCAACGATGACCTCAGCATCAGCCGCCAGGACCTTGGCAGCAGCGCCCGCGGTGTTCGACTCGATGCTCACGAATTGGTACGCGAGGTCGGACCGGCGAGCGCTCCCATCACCGTCGTGGATCAGGTGTCTTTTACGATTCTTCCGGGGGAAATGGTGGCCGTGATGGGGCCTTCGGGCGCTGGGAAGACCTCGGTGCTGACGACGCTCGCGGGCTACACGCCGCCCAGCAGCGGTGACGTCTACATGGACGGCTATTCGCTCTATCACCACTATGACGTGTTCCGCTCGGCTGTTGGCTACGTGCCCCAGGAAGACGTGATGCACCGCACCCTGACGGCCGAGGAGGTGCTGTACTACCACGCACGCCTCGAGTTCTCGGCTGAGGTTACCGATCGTGAAATCCACGATCGGATCGGCACGGTGCTGGGCCAGTTGGACCTGCAGAGGGTGGGCAAGACCGTGGTGGGTGACGAGAACCTGCGCGGCCTCAGCGGTGGCCAACGCAAGCGTCTGAACGTCGCCATGGAACTGATGTCGGAGCCCTCGCTGCTCATTCTCGATGAACCCACCAGCGGCCTCGATGCCCGATCGGCCATGGAGCTGATTCGCCAGTGCCGGGACCTGGCGACTGCCGGCCGGACGGTCGTGATGACCATCCACCAGCCCCGCCTCGAGGCCTTTGAGTTGTTCGACAAGGTCCTGCTGCTGACGACCGGCGGCAAGGTGGCCTACTTCGGTCCGCCCGGAGCCATCAAGGACCCGAAGAGCGGCGAGGACCGGGGGGGCGTGCGGGCCTACTTTGCGAAGCACTCCAAGGTGCCTCCTTCGGTGGCTCAGAACCCGGCCGACTACGTGCTGGACGCGCTGGATCCTGTCGATGAGCGGCTCAAGCTGGAGCCCAGCTACTGGGACGCGACGTGGCGCGACAGCAAGGACTTCAAGCAGTTCATGGAGAAGCACGACAAGAGCATCGAGGATGAGAAGAGTGCGCAGATCAAGCTCGGTGGACTCTTGAAGAAGGGCAAGGCCAGCTTCGTTCGCCAGCTGATCACGCTGACGAGACGCTACGCCAAGATCAAGCTGCGGGATCGGACCTCCCTGCTGGTTCAATTGGCACAGGCGCCGGTGATTGCCGGCCTGGCCCTGCTGCTGTTCCACGACGGCCGCTTCATGCCCCTGTACCTCGAGGACGACATTACGCCGACGATCTTCGTACTGATGGCCGCTGCGGTCTGGTTCGGTTGCAGCAACGTCGCCCGGGAGATTGTCGGCGAGCGGGCGATTTTTCGCCGCGAGCGTATGGGCAGGCTGAGACCCGGGGCTTACCTGCTTTCCAAGGTGCTGCTGCAGGGCTTATTGATCGCCGTGCAGGTGGGGATCCTGCTGGCAGTCCTGGTGCCAGGAGTGCCCCTCGAGGGAGGGGTCGTGAACCTCGCGGGGGCTGCCCTGTTGGCCGGTTGGTCGGCGATGGCGCTGGGGCTCCTGCTGTCTACAGTGGCGAGGACTGAGCTACAGGCGATCCAGTTCGTGCCGCTCGCCATCCTGCCGCAAATCATGCTGTCGGGAATTCTCATTCCGGTGGCCGGCGACAAGGCGACATTGATGGCTACCTGGCTGTGTAAGCCCATCCTGCTGCGCTGGGCCTATGCCTCGGGCCTTTGGGTCGAGTTCTCGGAAAAAGCGACACGCGGGGTCAAAGCCGCGTCGACGGCGGGCGCCCAGTACTGGGAGCGCTCGGGTTTCCAGGGCGACGACCTGAGCACGGACCTGTGGGTGGTGTGCGGCCTCGGCTTGTTCTGCCTGACAGTTTCCTGGATTGTGCTCAACCGTCGCGACACGGTCTAGGCCGAGGGCGCTGCTCCAGGATTCGAGCTAGTCTCGCGGTCGTGATCGTCGTCCTCGCCATCGTCGATAGCCTGCGCGCGGACGCCCCGGGATTCGCCGGTGGGGCTGGCCTCACCCCGAACCTGGATCGTCTGGCCGCCGAAGGTTCGACCTTCCGTCACGCCGTGGCGTCGGCTGGTTGGACGGTTCCGTCGCTGGTATCGCTGGCGACCGGCACCTTTCCGCACCGCGTCGGCGTGAGCCGTTGGCGGCATCCCTTCCCGCGCCGCCGTCCTACGCTGATGAGCGCCTTTGCGGCGGCAGGCTTCGAGGTTCACAGCGTTGTCCACAATCCGCGCTACTGCTTCGCCAACATGGGGTTTCGCGGCACGGTCGCGGACAGCGAGGATCCTGAGCAGGTCATCAAGGCACTGAGTGCGCCGCGGGGCGCCGACCGGCTGGTGATCATCCATCACTGGTGGACTCACCTGCCGTATCGAAACGAGCCGATCCCGCGCAAGAACTGGCGCGGGCTGTGCTCGAAGATCATCTCAGAGCTGGCCGAGGATCCAGAGAACGCCGTACCCCGCCAACAGCAACGCTACGCCGATGCCCTGGGCTGGTTTGATGAGCAACTGCTCGGTCGCTACCTGGAGGCCGCCTCATCCGGCGGAGACGACGTGTTGATGGCGGTCACCGGTGATCACGGAGAGAACTGGGGCGAGTCACTCCCGGAGGGTCGCAAGATGGAGCACATGTACGACCTGCACGGGCGCTGGCTCACCGAGGAAACCACCCGGGTGCCATTGCTGTTCTGGGGCAAAGGCAGCGGCGGCGTGGTCCCCGCGGGCGGGACCCTCGGCGGTTTCGCCCGAGGCGTTGATGTGGCGCCAACCCTGGCGGCGCTCGCTGGTGTGCCGTGGCCCGGCGAGTTGCCGGAGCAAGACGGGCCTACCCTGGCAGAGCGTGGCATTCACTCGGTTGCAGATCTTGTCACCGACGGAGTTTCTCTCGCGCAGCCCTTGCTCGAAGGGGGCTGTTCGCCCGTGCAAAGCGCTCTCACCGTGACCAGCTACAACGCCATTGTACCGGCGAAGTACCCCACATCGGGCAAACGCATGTGGCGGCGGTTCGCGCTGCGCACGGCCAACCACCGCTACATCTGGGATGGTCAGGATCGCTACCGTGAGGTGCGACGAATCGACGATGGCTACAACGGACCCGTGCCCGGAAGCTGGGCGCGCCTGAGCCGGGGGTTGACCCCGCTGATGGGTGCCTGGGCGATGTTCGCCGGGGAGCGTCGCGGGGCGATGGGACCGGCGCCGAAGCTGCCTGCCAAGATGTTCGAGCCCTATCCCTACGCAGCGGTTCAGGGCGTCAACTGGGAAGACAATGACGGTGGACTCAGCGGCGAGAATGCTGCGCTCGCCGAGAGCATGAGCATGACCGGCTACATGGAGTGATTGGCGGGCATGACCGACTCCATCGTTTGAGGCATTCTCTTGAACCACGTCCCCACTCTTCGCGTCCATCGGAGCGCCTATGTCCCTTGATCAAGTCCTCTCACGTATCGACAGCAATTTCGACCACTTCGTTCGCCGCCTCGACGAGCTGAGTCGTGTCCCGGGGATCTCGGCACATCCGGCCCCGTCCCCGGAGCTGGAGCGCAGCGCCGAGATGGTCTGTGACCAGATGCGCGAGGTGGGTCTCGAGAACGTGCGCATAATGGAACTGGAGGGGACTCACCCCTATGCGTACGGTGACTGGTTGCACCAGCCGGGCAAGCCGACGCTGTTGCTGTACGCCCACCACGACGTGCAGCCCACCGGTCGTGACGAGCGCTGGCTCTCCCCGCCCTTCGAGCCTGAGATCCGCGACGGCCGCATGTACGGACGCGGCGTCGTCGACGACAAGGCCGGTGTGCTCAGTCACCTGGCCGCCATTGCCGCCTGGATGCAGGAAGAAGGAGAGTTGCCCTGCAACGTGAAGTTCATCGTCGAGGGCGAGGAAGAGACCGGCTCCGAGCATCTCGAGGCGTTCCTCGCTCAGAACAGCGAACTGCTGGCCGCCGACTGCATCCTGCTCACCGACACCGCCAACCTCGACACCGGCATACCGTCGATCACCACGCGGCTGCGCGGCCTGGTTGGCGCCGACATCAAGGTCAAGGGCCTGAAAGCCCCGCTGCACTCGGGCATGTGGGGTGGGCCTGTGCCTGACCCGGTCATGGCCCTGGTACAGATCCTGTCTCGCCTGGTGGACGAGGAGGGTGAGGTAGCGATTGCAGGCTTCTGGGACGACGTGCGTCGGCCTTCTGCCGAGGAAAAGGCTCAGTTGGACGCTCTTCCCTTCGATGAGGCGGGATTCAGGCGTGACGCGGGGATGATGGCCGGCATGCAGTTCTCGGGTTCGCCCGATGCCTCGGTCTACGAGAAGCTCTGGTTACGGCCGGTGTTGTCAATCAATGGACTCATCTCGGTGCCGGTGCAGGGCGCGTCCAACCAGATCACTGACTGCGCCGAGGCGCGCGTGTCCATTCGCCTCGTTCCCGACCAGGACCCTGAGCGCTGCCGCCAGCTACTGGTGGATGCGCTCAGTGCTGCCCCTCCCTTTGGAGTCGAGGTTGAAGTGGTGCCCGGTCCGGCGGCTCCCTGGTGGTCTACGGAAGCGGTCGGTCCCGCTTTTGAAGCGGCTGCTCGTGCAGTCGAGCAGGGCTACGGCGAGCCCTGCACCTTTATCGGTTGTGGTGGCACGATTCCGTTCGTCACGCCGTTTTCCAGGGTCCTGGGCGGCATCCCCGCCATCCTCCTCGGCCTGGAAGACCCAGCCTGCGCCGCCCATGCCGAGAATGAGAGCCTCCACCTCGGCGACTGGCGCAAGGGCATGAAGGCCACCGCGATCCTGTACGCGGAGCTGCGCGACGTGCTTTAGCTCTCGCGGCAGAGCAGGAAGTAGTTGGGCGTGTCTTTGCCGTGCTTGACGGCGCGGCCGATACTGACGTGCTCGGAGACGCCGCGCAGCACATCGATCATGTTGCCGTAGACCAGCGTGGAGATGCCGCTGTCGTTGGCTTTGAGTGGCGGCGCTCCGTCGATGCTCTCGCCCGGCAGGGAGTAGTAGTCGACGTGTACCTCGCCGGCTCCAGGCCCATCGCGCATGACGAAGTGCCCCGGTCCGATGATGCCCATGACGGGACCATGGTTGTAGCCCCACAGCACCGGCGAGCCGGGTTCGGGGCGTGCAAAGCGCTTCTCGAAGTGGCTGAAGACCGGCAGGCTGTTCTTGCCCAGGTGGCGCACGAACTTGCGGTTGGGCTGGTCGCTGGGGACGTAGTATTCCTGGCTCAGCGGTCGCCAGCCACGGACGGCTTCGAACAAGCGCCTCTGCTGGGAGCCTGGCACCTCTCGCACCTGCTGTACCCGCTCCTCGTGTTGGAGACCGTCGAGGTGGGCAGTGACTGCGGTGAGGTCGATGGGATCGGCAGCGAGTAGTTGCTTCAGTTTCGGCATGCGTCGCTCCCGTCCCCGTCGCTTCAGTCGTCGCTGCCGTATTCGGCCAGCAGTTCCTTGATGGCGCCCGAGACTTTGCGATCGAAGGTGCTTCGCGCCTTGGTCTTCATCTTGAGGAGCAGGACCTTGCGGTGCACGGGCTCCATCTCGCCGAGGTGAGTGCCGATGGCGGACAACACGCTACGCAGGGTCTTGTCGCTGCGACAGTCCAACGCTTTTTCCAGTAGCGTCGGGTCGCCGGGAAGCGTGCCGCGCTGTTCGATGTATTCGTCCACGGCAGCTTGAATGGCCGCCCGGTCACCTGCGTTGAGGATGGCGTGGGCCAGGGCATCGCCCTCTTTGTCGCCGAACAGGCCCTCGAGCTGCTCTCGGACGGCCTTCTCTGCCTGGGCATCTTGGTATCGATTGCTGTGGCCCTTGGCCTGTTGTGGGCTCTGCGTCTGGTCACTGTGCGCGGACCGGTCGCGGCCCCGGTCGATGTCGCGCCACGAGCGTTCGTTGCGTTCGGGCCGTTCCTTTCGGCCGTGGCGACGCTCCTCGCGCATTGCGTCGAACTTCTCTTCGAAATCCTTGTAGCGAGGGGACATGGTGCGAATCCTAGCTCCTTCCTGTCCCGGACGACCTGGCCTTCCTCGTGCCGGTTTCCGGACCGTTCGGTGTGCAAGTTCCGCCCGCTGACTCGGGCGCAGCACGGGGCAGGGGTATGCCCTGTCGGTGGGGCAAAAGTCACGGAAAAATGAAAAGTACGAAACAATTCCTTTGCAATTTCCTCCAGAACCCTTACCTTAGCTCTCGCCGGAAAACCCTTTTTTTGGAGCGACACCAACCATGAGTGACAACCTCTCGATCGAGCAGAAGATTGACTACGCAGTTCAGGCCAGTGATGTGGCCGTCGAGGAACTCGACAGTTTCTGTGAGTCAGAGGGCCTGCCTCTCGGTGACGTTACTGCCTGGTCGACTGCCTACGAACTGGGCGGGCGCCTCGGCGTTCAGTCCATGGTTTTGCAGTGGCGCCCCACTGCCAGTCACATGCGCCGCTGGAACGAGGAGATCAAGGTTCAACTCCGTGCCTTCCGTCCGCGTCCCCTTCGCGTTCGTGGCGAGGGAAATCGCTTCTCGGTGGACGAGGTCAAGATGCTGACCGCTCAGTCCATCGTCTATACGCCCTTCTTCCAGCTTCGTGTAGTCGAGGAAGGTGACCAGGAGCACTGGTTCCTGTACTGGCGCCGAGCAGACGGCAGCTGGTGGCCCTACGCCGGGCGTCCGCACTTCGCGAGCATCGACGAAGCCGTTCAGGAGGTCGTCGACGACCCCTATCGTTGCTTCCGCCTGCATCCGCTTCACTAAGCAGAGGTAGAGCGCCGCGTTCCAGCGCTAGCTGAGCGGCTCGAAGTTCCGAATCACCCGCAGGATCCGTCCGCGAACCATCATCGGCTCGTTGCGCCGCCGGCCGCGGCGCCGATCCAGTCGTGGGTGTGCTGGGAACAGCAGCTGGGTGCCATCCGCAAGGGTTCCGACGCGCTTGATGTCGGCGGTTCCATCGAGAAAGACAATGACGGCGGGGTAGCCATTGGCTGCGCCCGGCCGAATCACCAGCAGGTCGCCGCTGAACACACCTTCTGTTTCGAGGCGATTGCCGCCGACCTGCAGCAGGTAGTCGCCGGACTGGACGTTCCCGCCGATGCTGACTCGTCGGTATGGCGGATGATGGCGCAGCAGCGAGCGGCCTGGCTCGATGATGCCCTTTACCGGCAGCAGGATCGCCGCGCCCAGTTCCGTCAGGCCGAGGGCACGATCATCGACGAGCAGCTTGATTCCGTGGGTGCCGCCGCTGCGGGTCAGACAGCCTCGTCGCTCGAGGGCGGCAAGGTGCTGGTGGATAGTGGACGGCGATCGTCCCAGAACCTCGGCGAGTTCCCGGACGCTTGGCATTCGCCCCTGCTCGAGCGCCCAGCGACGGATGGCCTGTAGCAACTCGAGTTGCCTGCCGGTGACCTGCAGCGATTCGGGATGGCTGTCGCTCACAACCGACTCAAGCACCAGCCGATCATTGAGTCCTTGGCCTCGTCGCTGTTCCAGAGCAGATCGACGCCATGGAGATCACCGGGGAACTCCACTTGCTCGGTGTCGCCGCTGGTCGCTGCACCCAGCAGTGCCGAGTCCGATGCGGAAGGCTCATCGCTGACCGTATAGATCCAGCGGATGGTGTGCATCGCCAGGCTCGGGTCGACGCTGTCCTGGTCGAATGCTGCGCTGTCGTCGTCATCTCCGGCGGCACTGTCGTCGTCGTCGCCGCTGTTGTCGACCAAGCCTGGGCCGAGGGCGTTGACCTCACTGAGCCTGGCGCTGACTGCTACCGCGCAGTGGGCCTGGCCACGGCCCACTGCGGCAGCAGCGAGGCTGCCCGAGGTGCTCAGGCCGATGAGCGCGATGCGGTCGAGGTCGAGAGCATCGCCTTCTTCCAGGCGGTACTCCAGGAAGCGGATCCAGCTGCTCAGATCGGCGGGGTAGCCCAGTGGGTCGTGGCTCAGTTCGCCCAGGTCGCCGGCATCGGCGGACTCGCCGTGGCCGCGCAGGTCAGGCGCCAGCAGTGCCACGCCCTGCTCGCTGAGTGGGTGCCAGAGTGCGTCGAAGTCGTTGCGATTGCGCGCCGTACCGGGCTGGTGCAGAAGGATGAACACTGGAACCGGTTCAGCCCCCTGCGGCCGCAGGTAGGTGCCGGCCAACTCGGTGCCATCAGGGCTCGTGTGAAACAGAAGACTCCCCCAGACCTGCGATTTGGAGCAGCCGCTGCCAGCCAGGAGCGCGGCAGCGAGGAAGGCAAGCAGACTGAGGTGCCGGGGCATTTTCATGGCATCGTTCCGCCGGGATTGTAACGGGCTGCTAGCATCGGCGCATGGCTGTTCGACGACACCTCTACGAGATTGTGCGGGCGCTACCTGTCTTGCTGGGGGGGCTGCTCCTGGTGGCTGGTTGTCCACCGGCAGACGTGTACCCCGACGACGACGACGACATCGTCAGCGACGACGATGATAGTGCTGCTGGTGACGACGATACCGACGGAGATGACGACACGGCAGCCGCGTGTGACGCTCCAGGCGCGCCGTATTCCATCGACTTTACCGGTGACTACAGCGGCAACTTTGTTTTCGACACGTTTGCCTGCACCGACTACAACGGCGACGAGTGGAGCCTCAGCTTCACAAACAGCGCCGGCTGGCAATTGCGGGTGGTTGCGGGGCCCCTGGCGGAAGGCGAAACCCTCGGACCAGGCAGCGATCCTGCCAAGATCGACATCACGCTGCAGAACAACTCCAAGCAGGCGGTCTACTCGGGGCGACTTTCGTTGGGTCACCAGGCGAGCATCGAGGTGCAGCGATACCAGGGCCCGGCGGGACCATGCGGCTTCATCACCAGCGAGGCGCTGCAAGCGCCCGGAGACGGCGGAGGAAGCATCTCCCTGTCACCGCAGCCCATTCCATTCAACTGCCCGAACTAGCGTCGCTCAGTCCTGCTTGCCTTGACCGAGCCCCGCGGCTGAGCGGGCCGCCTCCTGGACCCCACGGGCCAGGACCGAGCGCAGCCGTCCGTCCTCCAGCGACAGGAGTGCGGAGATGGTGCAGCCGGCCGGTGTCGTCACGTCATCCTTGAGTGCGGCCGGGTGGCGACCAGTGTCCAGGACCATCCTCGCGGCGCCATGTACGGTCTGGGCAGCCATCTGGGTCGCCACGGCTCGCGGCAGTCCAGTCATCACGCCACCTTCGGACAGCGCCTCGATGATCACGTAGATAAACGCGGGGCCCGAGCCAGACAGTCCGGTGACGGCGTTCATGTGCTCTTCGTCGAGGCGGATCACCCGCGCAAGTGAACTGAATACCGCCTCTGCACGCTGGAGGTCTTCGTCGCTGGCCTGGCTGCCAGGTGACAGCACGACCATGCCGGCACCGACGAGGCAGGGCGTATTGGGCATGGCGCGAATCACCCGCAGTTCGCTCCCGGCAGCCTGCTCCAATTCGGCCGTGGAGACACCGGCCGCGATGGATATCAACAGCGGTGCGTGCGCGAGGCTGCCGGCGTCCCTCAAGCTCTCAATCAGCGGGCACGCAGCAGGGGGCTTGGTGCACAGCAGCACGATGTCAGCGCCGCGTACCGCAGCGTCGTTGTCGGTGTTGACGGTGAAGTCGACTCGAGACCGGATCTCGTCGAGTTCGTGGGCGTGCTTGACTGTCCCGGAGATCTGGCCGGCGTCGATGATGCCGGCTTTCAGCATCCCCTGGCCGAGTGCGCGACCCATGGTGCCGGTGCCGAGGATGGCGATCTTGGCGGTGCCTAGCATGTTGTTCTCCTGCAGACCGATGATTGCGCTCGAGCCGAACCGGAACACCCTACTCTGTTGGGCTGGAACTTGGCAGCACGCCGGCAGTGTCGTCGGCTTCTGTCGTCTCGAGCCCGGGCGGCAGTCCGCGGTCTACCAGTGCGTTGAGCGAGGCGCCGAGCATCAGCGCCAGCGAACCGAGGTACAGCCACGCCATGACGACGGCGACCGAGCCGAGGGAGCCGTAGGTGACGTTGAACTGCACGAACAGCGTGGCGAACGAGGTAAATGCCCAGGTTGCAAGCACCCAACTCAGGACAGCGGTTACCGACCCTGTCGAGATGAGCCGCCACCGTGGCCGCTGGTCTGGCAGCAGGTAGTAGAGTTGCTGAACCAGGAAACTCGCCACCAGCAAGAGGATCGGCCAACGCACAATGGAAATGAGCGTGCCCGAACTCAGCGGGATCCAACCCTGGCCTACTACCAGGTCGACGATGTGGTCACCCAGGGACAGGGCGACCACCGTGATCACGAAGCCGAGCAGCGCGCCCAGCGTCAGCAGCATGGAGCGGATGCGGCGCAGCAGTTCCGACTTGATCTTTGGCACCCTGTAGGCGCGATTCAACGCTCGAGACAGTGATACGAGGGCTCGGCTCGCGGACCACAGCGCGATCGCTGCAGATGCCGTGAGCAGTCCGGTGCGCGGCCGGCTCACCAGGTCGTCAATGTGCTCGGTGAGCAGCCTGTACACCTCGGGTGGCAGCAGCGGTTTGGACACCTCGAACAGCTGCTCGACAGGGCTCTCCAGCGGCATGAACGGCAGAAGCGTGACCAGGCACAGCAGGGCAGGGAACAGGCTGAACAGCAGGTAGAAGGTCATGCCGGCAGCCATTTCGGTGGTGGCGTCCTGGCGCATGTTCCTCGGCAGATCCCGGAACGCGAGCGCCCGCAGCATGACCTGCTCTCGCCAGGTGCTCGGTAATGCGCCCAGGGGGCGTGTCACCCAGGGGATCGAATCGCCCCAACTCATCGCGTCTCCTGCTTCTGCTCGTCGTGCCAGGTCTGCAGTAACTCCTGGAGTTTGCGCCGGTAGCGGTGCGTGCGCACGTTGTCCTGCGCGGGGGCTTCCTGGCTGAGGGAACGTTCCAGGAGTTGCCTCGCTTCGGCGATGCGCGCGGTGTCGTGCAGGATTTCGCCGAGCAGCCCAGCGGCGCGAAGTCGATTGTCTCCATAGCTGTACTGGTAGGCGAGTCTCGCTTCGGCCAGCGCCTCGCTCGCCCCTTGGGACTCCAGCAGGAGCCCCGCGAGTCGGTAGTGCCAGGTGTAGTCCTCGGGGAACAGGCCCACCATGGCTCGACAAAGTTCCAGGGCGGGGGTGGGCAGGTCGGCCGCGGTCAGGGCCGTGATGAGATCGTGAACCGGTCCTGGTTGCTCGGCAAGGCGCGCAGCCATGCCCGCCGCCAGCAGATCGGCAGGAAGCTCGAGCTGTGCTTCGAACAGCAACTCTGCGGCACTGCGCACGGCGGCTTCAGTGTAGAGGTCTCGAGCAGCCTGCCCCTCGGTCCAGCGGGCCCGGTACCACGCGGCCGTAGCGAGGTCCCGCTGCGTCTGAGGGTCGCTGCTGACGAACGTGGCTGTCAGGGACCTGCGGTCTGCGCTGACCTCGACGACGACGGGGCTGCGCGCGCCGATGGCCGCGCTGAGCCGAGCTTCGAAATCGGCGATGAGAGTCGCGGCTTGCTGGTCGCGGTCGGTCTTTCGTAGAGCGATGGCTGCGGTGTCGATGTAGGCCGCTGCCAGGCCGGGCCGGGGTGCGTTTTCGGCGGCCCGGCGAGCCAACTCGGGAACTTCCTCGGGAGCAGCGTGTGCGGCGACTTCCACTGCCAGAGCGAGCAACTCGAAGGCATCGCCCCGGGCACCTGGCCGGCTACTGAGTAGTGCTGAGAGCTGTGCCCACGCGTCCGCCCACCGGCCTCGGGCACTGAGGGTGCGGGCCTCTTGCAGCAGGCCGGCGGCTTCGGGGGCCGTTGCCTGGTCGGACGGGGCGATAGCTTCCAGCCGAGCAGCCATTGCCGCAGCACCCGGAAAGCCGACGATCCGGTCGATTAACTGGCCGCTGGGTTCCAACACCAGCACGGTGGGATAGCCGCCGACCTCGTAGCGCTCTTTGATCTCGAAACCGCCAGCGTCATCAGCGTCCACAGACAGCAGTACGAAGCGTTGCAGCAGGGTCTTTCGCTGTGGCTGCTCGAGAAATTCGTCGCGTAGCCGGTTGCAGGGTGGACACCAGCGGGCAAACACGTCGACCAGTACGGGCCGCCCTTCGCTGGCGGCTCGGGTCAGGGCGGCGGCGAATTGCCCGGGCTTGTTGCCCTGAAACCAGTCGAGTGTGCTCTCTTCGCCGGACGGCGCAGAGGGTCGGATTGGCGACGAGGGCGGTTCTCGCCCCAAAGTTTCTTGCTCCTGGCTGCCTGTCTTCGCTTGCAGTTTGCCGTGCAGCGGGCCGGGGATCGGCAACTCTCCGGTTGCGTGGAAGGGCAGGCACAGTGAAGCGTCGTCGTTGCACACTGCGCCGTGGACCTGGAGCTGCAGTTGTGTGGGTCGCTGCAGCCGCCCCATGGGGAGGACCAGCCGCAGTCGATCGGTGGCCGCTTCGACGGGCTCCCGCCAACTGAGGTCGAGGCCGCTTTCCGTTCGCAGCCTTACCTCGACCGGCAACTGCTCGGCCAGGTGGGCTCCTGCCGATGCACGCAGCACGACACGGAGCATGCCCGCTGCGCGGCTCCAGCGAATCGATGGCGGGTTCAACACCTCGCTGTCCGCCTGCTCCTCGGTGCCCGCTTCAGTGCTTGTGGCGGCAACTGCGGAGGGCACGGCCAACCACAGTGCAGCGACAGCGAAACCAGCGCGCAAGCTCATTGGCGGAGTATCGTATTCCTCGATGCAGGATGCTAGAGCCAGGGTCGTGATGCGCCGTCATGGGAAACGGCTTTCCGTCGCATCGCTCGTGCTTTCTGCCTTGCTGATGGCACTGCAGGTTGTTGGTTGTGCGGATCCCGAGGCAGTTCTCGCCGATGCCGAGCAGAGCCGCCTTGCCGGAGACTTCGAGCGCGAGCGTGAGGTCCTGCGGCGAGGGCTCGAGGCCAGTCCCGAAGACCTGCCTCTGTTGCTTGCTGCTGCGCGTTACTACCTGCGCTCTGAGCCCGAAGGACGCTACAAGCCGAGGCTTGCCCTGCACTATGCGATGCGCGCATCGCAGGCTTCGACGGGTTCCGATCCCGAGGTCTCCCGACTGCTCTACAAGGCGTATCGAGCCGCCGGTGGGCTGCAAGAAGGAGATGAACTGGTCAAGCGGGGCCTCGAGGCAGTCCGTCATCCGGATGCCACTGCTCCTAAGAGACTGCGGCCAGTGGATCCTGACCTCGTGGAGCCGACTCTCGAGAACCTGATCGAGCAACGCCGCCGCTGGCGAGAGGGCCCGCCACCGTCACCCTGCCCGCCCGGAACAGGCTACATCCCCGCCGGCCGCTACCCGGTTTCGGACACTTCAGCCAGGGAGGTCACAGCGTTTTGCATCGACACCCTCGGGTCGGGAGAACTGGCTACGAAATTGGCATCGGCGTCTGAGCTGGCTGCAGCCTGTGAGGCTGGTGGCAGGCGGGCCTGTAGTCCTGGCGAGATGTTGGTCGCCTGCAGCGCCATGGTCACCACGCTGGGCGCCCATCCAGCCTGCACGATGGAGCCGATCATGCGCTGCTGTGTCGCCCCAACCAGGAGCGGCAACTGAGAGGTCTTTGAGAGCTCTTGCAGGCACCTGCTCTTGCAGCGGCATCGGTGGTTCAGTACATTTCCGCCTTCAATGGCCCCGACCGGGCCGGTTGTTGCGCCGGCTCCTGCCTGATGGAGGTACCTCGATGAGCACGTCCCGCAAGCTGTTCCTGCTGTTCGCCAGCCTTTCGTATCTTGCCGGTTGTCCGGCTGCCTCCGACAGCGAGAGCTCCGATAGCGGTGCGCAGATCTGCGCTTCGCCGGCGGATGAATCAGCAGTCGTCGTCCAAGCCGGCGGTCTCACCGTCACGCAGGGGGAGTTCGATGCCGAGCTCCTGTCGATTCCCGAGCGTGCCCGCGCTCGCTACGAGAACGACAAGGACAAGGGCGATCTCGCCAACCGAATCCTGCTCAACAAGGCCCTGTTCCAGAAGGTGGAAACCGAAGGCCTGCTCTCAGACCCCGTCATCCGCCAGTCCGCGCGTATGGCTGCAGAGAAAGCCTATGTGAATGCCCTGTTCAAGAAGCTTGAGACGGAAGCTGTGAGCGAAGAGACCGTGATGGCCCACTACACGGAAAACCAGGCAAGGTTCTCGCGGCCGATGGTTCGTGCGCGTCACATCCTCGTCAAGGACGAGACCCTGGCGAAGAGTCTGCTCAAGCAGATCAATGGCGGTGCTGACTTTGCGGCCCTTGCCAAGCAGCACTCCGAGGATCGCGGCAGCAAGAGCCGCGGGGGAGAGTTGCCCTGGTCGGGCCGGGACCGATGGGTCAAGGAGTTCGGCGACGCTGCCTTCATCCTCGCGGTGAACGAGGTCTCGCCCCTGGTCCAGAGCAAGTACGGTTTTCACATCATCCAGGCGCTCGAGAAGCGTGACCGGCAGCCCATCGAGGAAGTGCGTCCGGGCATCGAACGTCTACTCAGCCGCAACGCCGTTCGTGACTACCGAGAAGCGGTGCGCACGGAACTCGGGTTGCCGTCACCGGGTGCCAATCGGGCCAGAGCTGGGGGCAAGCCGAATGCTCCACACCCAGCGGGTCTGCCGGCTGTGAAGGGCTCGCAGGAACCCAACAACCGTGCCAGGAACCAGGCCAATCGCTCCGGCAAGGACGCCAAGGCCAAGACGCTGACGATCCCCAAGAGCAAAACGACCGATGGCAAGTAGCCCGTCGGGCTGTCAGGCGTGGGTCACCTCGGCCCAGCCGTTGGAGATGACTACGGCACCGTCCTGGTTGGCAGTCTCTACCCGGTAGCCGTGGTAGCCGTCTTCGGTGGTGCCCGCGTCATAGATACGGGTCGTCAGCTTCCACTCGGGCAGGACAGGCTTACTGAAGCGCACTGACAGGCGGTGCAGTCGTGCTGCATCGCCGTCGAGGATCTCGTCGACCACCGCCTTGGAGGCGAACGCCATCGTGCACAGTCCGTGCAGGATCACGGTCGGGTGTCCCGCCGCCTGGGCTACGGATTCGTCGGTGTGAATGGGATTGTCGTCGAGACTGACCTCGGCGTAGATCGCCGGCTGGTCAGACTTGACCAGCATCTCCTGGCTGGCGGTCGGCTCGCTGGGGAGCTCTCCAGCGACCAGGGACGGCACCTCGCCGAAGACGCTGCCCGGCTCGACGTCCGGCAGCATCTGGCCGCGGACAAACACGCTCATGCGAGCTTCGACGCGGGTCTCGCCACCGACGATGCCGAGCATGCGCCAGGCAACGACACAGCCCTTGCTCTTCTGCGCCACGGACTCGAGCACTCCGCGCAGGTTGACGATCTCGTTGGGTCGCAGCGGACCGTGCCAGGTCATGTCCTGCTCACCATGGACCAGGCGCAGCATGTCGAGGTCCAGGTCCGCATCGCCGACGCACTTGAACATCAGCGGCATGAACAGCCGAACCGGGAAGACCGGCGGGGCAATCTGGCCATTGCCGGACTTGTAGCGGTTGTTGGGGTCGTTGGTTGCTGTCGCGTACTCCTCCATGTGGGAGGCGTCGGTCATGACGTAGTCGGCCACGTAGCGTCGGCCGATGGCATCGCGCAGGTCGGTCGTCTTCTTGGCGGGTGCCGCCGGGGCACTGCCACCCTTGGCCGCCATTGCTGCTGCGGCAGCCTCGCGGTCGAGCTTGAACGAGGTGCTGAACTTCATCATGTCGGACATGTTGTCGGCGCTGATCTTGCCGGCCATGAATGCCTTGGTGCCGTCTACGGTGCCCTGGACCATTCCGACGATTGTGTCGGCGTCGGTCTTGAGTGTGCAGCTGGGGGTGCCGTTGAGGCCCTCGGCGACAGTACACTCGCCTCCACCGATGGTCATGGTGTGGTCGGTACCGCCCTTGATGGCGAAGTGGAACACTGCTTTCCAGTCACCGGCCTTGTCGGCGAGGAAACCCATCGGCAGCATCTCGAATGCTTCGGCTACGGGGTCGCCGCCGCCTCCTTCGGCCGGCATGGCCTCCTTGATGGCGGCACCAATCACCTCGAAGTCGAACGACGGCCCCATCTTCATCATGTCGGGCAGGTTGTCGGCGGTGATCTTGCCGGCCATGAATGCCTTGGTGGCGTCGACGGTGCCCGAGAACATGCCCACGACCGTGTCCCGGTCCGTCTTGACGGTGCAGGTAGGTGTGCCCTGCAGCCCTTCGGAGTGGCTGCACTCGCCGCCCGAGATGGTCAGGGTCTGGTCGGTTGCACCCTTGACGACCCAGTGGAAGTTGGCTTCCCAACTGCCTGCGGCGTCGGCCTTGAAGCCCTTCGGTACGCACGAGAACGCGGTGGTGACCTCGTCGCCGCCGGTACCAGCAGCGGGGGCCTCTTCTTCGAGACGGGTGATGTCGGCGAAGCGATCGTGGATCTCGTCCACTGTCCAGAAGTCGGTGCTCTCTTTGGTGACTCCGGCAGTCTGCTGCATCTGGTACTCGAAGATCTGCTGACCATGGACTCCGAAGACGCGTCCGGTGCAGCCGGCAGCCTGCTCTGAGGCGAGATACAGGGCCATCACCGAGATCTGCTCGGGGACCATGTCGTCGGGCACCATGTCGATGTCCTCGGTCATGCGGGTCTTGGCGACCGGGGCGATGGCGTTGACGGTGACACCCGCTTTGCGCGACTCCATGGCGAGGGTGCGGGTGAAGCCCGCCACGCCGGCCTTGGCGGTGGAGTAGTTGGTCTGTCCGTAGTTGCCGAGCAGGCCAGCCAGCGAGGTGGTGTTGATGATCCGGCCACCGGTGCCCTGCTCGACCATTTTGGCGAAGACCGGACGGGTGACGGCGTACAGTTGCTTGGTGTGGACCTGCATCACGAGGTCCCACATGCCCTCTTCCATTTTCAGCAGGCTCTTGTCGCGCAGGATCCCGGCGTTGTTCACCAGGATGTCGATCTGGCCGTAGTTGTCGAGGGCGGTCTTGAGGATGTTTTCTCCGCCTTCGACGGTAGCGACGTTGTCGTAGTTTGCGACTGCTTCACCGCCCGCTTCCTGGATTTCGGCGACTACCTGGTCTGCCATGGCCGAGCCGGCTCCGCTGCCGTCGCGCGTGCCGCCCAGATCGTTGACGACCACCTTGGCGCCTTCGCGGGCGAAGCAGAGTGCGTGGCTTCGGCCCAAGCCGCCGCCTGCACCGGTAACAATCGCAACCTTGCCGTCAAACATTCCCATGGTCTCTCTCCAACAGACGTGTTGTTCACTCGGGATTCCAGAGTGAGGACGCAAGATCTAGGAGAAAACGTGGTTCCCGTCAACGCTGGTGTCGACCTGTAGCGGGCGAAAAATGGGCATCAACTGCGCGTGCGGGCCTTCAACAGGTTGAGGCAGAACTCGACGATGGTGGATGACCCCACCTTGCTCTGCCCGGAGTGGCGAGCCTTGCCCACCACGTCCACTTCGGCCAGCCGAAGGCCCCGGTCAGCGACGCCAATCATGATCTCGGGGTCGAGGAACCAGTCGCTGCTGGTCGGCGCCAGCAAGTCCCAGACTTCCCGGGTAAACATCTTCGGGCAGCCGTTGGTATCGGGACTGGTGACATGAAACAGCCACAAGGTGAGGGCGTTGTAGCACTTCGAAATGATGGCTCTACGCCAGCCATCGATGCGTTCTACGCGCCGGGCCTTGGCGATGTCGGTCTTCTCGGCGACGAGGCGGCGATAGACGCGGATCACGTCGCTCGCCTGGATCTGGCCATCACCCCACATGTAGCCGACGATCTTCGCGTCCTCGGCCTGTCTCGCCATGCCGGCGAGGATTCCCCCGCCGTAGCCCTGGTTTGTGTCTAGGTAGACCCCCTCGATTTCCTCTTCGGAGGCCTCCAAGCGCTCGACCACGCGGCGCGTGCCATCGCTGCTTCCGTTGTCCACCAGGATGAGTTGTAGCGGGATGTCGGCCTTCCGGAACACGGCGAGCAGTTCGGCTGCCACTGCGGCGACGTTGCCTTCTTCGTCATACAGCGGGATCGCCAGTGCCAGGGGCGGATTTTCGGCGTTGGCTTTGGGCCGAAGTGGCGAACGAGTGGCCTTGCTGGTCTTGGCTTTGCTCACCGCAGCCGAATCTCCTTCCCGTGCCTCGGACGGTTGCCAGGCCTGAGCCCGACACCGCTCAGAATAGTCGGCCCTGGGACGACTCCGCCACGATGCGCCGCACGGTTTCCCACTTTGTGCGCACCCAGGGAGGGAAGCGTTGCTGCTCCTGCCAGGTCTGTTGCAGAAATGCCACCGTTCGGGGATCTCCCGGATATCCGGATCCCAGGTCGCTGCCGCTTTGCTCGGCCAGTGCCTGGAGCTCGAGGTCGCGGGTGGTCTTGGCGAAGATCGATGCCGCAGAACAGCAGGGGTGATTGTCGTCTGCCTTGTTCTCGGCGACGATCCGGACCGCTGCTGCGCCCCGCCTGGCGAGGCGCTCGTGCAGGTCGTGGGCATAGGCAGGGATTCCACGCGGCGGCACCGGCGCATCGACGACCACCACGTCAGGTTGCAGTGCGACGACCAGGTCGACGATGGCTTCCTTGCCGAGTTCGTTGATCGAGCGATTGTCGATGGCCGTCGCCGTGACTGAGACCGTGCGCCACTCCAGGACCGTCTCTTCGAGCACGAGGCGAAGGGCTCGACGTTTCTTGCTGCTGAGTCGCTTGCTGTCGCGGGTGCCGAGTTCGCGCAGGTGTTGCTCGTCCTCCTCGCGCACCAGGCATGCGCCGAACACCATGGGGCCGAGCACGCAGCCGCGTCCAGCTTCATCGATTCCCAGTCGGAGGGAGGTCATTCCCGGAGCCTACCAGTAGTCACTGCGGGTCGGGTTCCACACAGCCGCGCCGACGCGCAGGCTCGGAGCAGTACGTCGGTCGGGTCGAAAGGAACCCGCCGTCGCGGTGTGGGTGATGCTTACAATGCTGAGTGGCCCCGAGGAGCGCCTCCGATCCAGCGTTGACGCTGTGTTCTACGCGCTCCTATACTCAGTCCACCTGGGTGGGTGCCTGGATTCGTGCCGCAGGGTGCTGGTTGCATCGCGAATACAGGGTCGGCGACTTGCCCGCCCACCGACAAGCTTGAGTGGATGGAGTTGTCATGGCGCGCCTGACTCTACTGATCGGCATCTTGGCCCTGCCGTCCGTATTCCTCGCTACCGGTTGCGAGGACGACGTGATTGACGCCCCCCCGCTGTACGAAGCGGCCCCGGTGGTTCGCCTCAGCCCGGGAGTCGGCGGCCTCGGGATGACGCTCAGCCTCGAATTGCGGGGCACAAACACCCAGTGGCAGGAGGGCCAGGTCAGCCTGGACCTGGGCCCGGACATTCTCATCGCAGGGGTTACGGTGAACGGTCCGAACCATGCCAACGCCGATGTCCAGATCACCGAAGCGGCGGCGTTGGGCTACCGCGATGTCACCATTACCTACCCGGATTCCGACGGCAACGTCCTTACCTACGTGCTCGAGGGTGATGAGGGCTTCCTCGTAGAGCCGGGTGGGATCTCAATCCTGCCGAACCGTGCGCGGCTCGGCGAGACCCTGCAGATCGAGGTGACGGGCTACAACACGATCCTCCAGGACGGCAGCACCTGGGCAGACTTTGGCGACGGAGTTTTCGTCAACTGGATGGTGGTTCATGATGCCACCTCGGCCACCGTCAGCATCAGCGTGGACCAACGTGCCGATCCTGGCGATCACGATGTGGTCGTCTTTAATGGGCCGACGGGCTACACGTTGATGGATGGATTTTTCATCGATCGCTCCTCGGTCTGTGTCGAAATCGACCCCGCTCACGGCAACCAGGGTGAGGTGCTGCCCTTTGTCGTGCAGGGCTGTGACACCCACTTCAGCTCTGCGGGCAACAAGGCAACACTCATCGATCTGGGCACCAGCATTTGTATCAACGAGTACTGGCCTGATTGCCAGGATACGGTCGAGCCGGGCGGCGTGGTCGATGTCCTCAGCCCTACTCAGGCGCAGGGCACCATGCGCATCTCCAATGGGGCTGTGCCCGGACTGTATGACGTTCGGGCCTACACCATCGAGCGCCAGGACTTCGACGAGAATGGCATCATCGAACCTGGTGAGTTCACCATCCTCGAAGAGGTGATTCTCCACGACGGTTTCGAAGTTCGCGAGGTGCCGGTCAACTGCATCGACAATCCGGGTGTCAGCTTTGGCTTCAGCGTCTCCCGCAACATCGACAACGACACTTGCGGGGTACAGGAATCCGTGCGGGCGAGCGCAGTGTTCTTCACGCCGCTGGATCCTCCCTGCGGCAGCCCGCCCATGGACCCGATTTTCCCCTTCGACATCAACTACATCCGCAATCCACCGGCTGGCAATCCCGATTGCCCGTCGGCGCGCACCTGCGACGCCGGCCCCTACGTGCACCTGGTCAGCGACCTGAACACCGTGTCTCTGAAGCGGAACATCAACTCGTTCACCGGGGAGATCTCCTACACGCCGGAATACCCGCTTAGTCTCGAGGACTACAAGTTCGGTTACGTCGACTACGACCTCGTCATCGAGGGCTCTGACGACCCGACTCAGATCCCGGCCTATACGCAGCCCGATGCCTTGTTCACCCTGCCGGCTGACTGGGAGCTGCTCGAGCCTGCCCTGTGCGAGAACTTCACTCACGATCCGAACGAGGACCTGTTGGTTCGCTGGACTCCGGCTCAGACTTACGACGTAGCAGGCATGAGTATGTCCTACAGCACCAGCGACGACGAGGGCGTGCCCTGGATGGTCATCACCCTGCCCTGGGATGATGGTGAGCATCCCTGGGGTTCTGACTACTTCATGCCGCTTCCCGAGGGCGGTGGCTACTTCAGCATTGGTGCCGGTGTCAGCGAACCCAAGTGGTTCTTCGATTTCGGAGAGGGCGCCGTGGGTGTCGAGAACCAGGGCGGTTCAGGGCTGTCCTATCGCGGTTTCATGTTGCTGCGCACCCCGGACGAAGAGGGGGGCGCGGATGAATAGCCTGGTCCTGCGAAGGTCCGTCCTCGCCTCGCTCCTGGTGTTGGCGGTCGGACTGACATCCTGCGATCCCGACAGTAGCCTCCGGCGTCTGCAGTTCGGCCGCACTGCGATCATCACCGGGGACTTCGACACCGTGGAGCAGTTGATCCAGGAGGTCTCGCTGACGACCTCGGTGACCGCCGACATTGAACTCTTTGATGGCTACATCGATGGCGCACACTTCGAGACCAGCGTGCCTTCTGCGACCTCGCCACCGTCGCAGCAGGTCGAGGACCTGTTACGCGCCGACACGACGGTTGGGCTCGATCACTTCGACACGGCGTTCCTTGCCTGCGGAATGCGTGGCGTCTCGCAGCGCGTCTACAACGGCGTCGCTGAAGACGATCACCTGGTGGTTGATGCCACGGTCATCAACAACGTCTTTCTCGCCGTCCAGCACGGGCAAAGGCTGTACTTCTCGGACTGGACCTACGACCTGCTCGAGGCGACCTGGCCAGAGAAGGTGGACTGGCTCGGCTCCGATACAGAGCTCGATGCCGCCCAGCGCGGATATGCCGGCGCGGTGAACGCACGGGTGGTGGACGAGGGCCTGGCCGGCTTCATGGAGGTCGCCGTCGGCTCGGAAATCGAGGTGGTCTTCAACCAGGGCGGTTGGGTGATCATCGAGAGTGTCGCGGACGACGTCGATGTGCTGGTCGAAGCCGAGGTCGAATACGACGACCCCGTTACGGGGGAGACGGCGACTCGGACCAGCCCGTTGGTGGTAGCCTTTGATGCTGGGGCGGGAAGAGTGGTGTTCACTTCTTTCCACAACGAGGCCCAGATCACGGACGATGCCCGCGATGTGTTGCGCTATCAACTGAACCAACTGAGTCAACTCTGACCCGACAACAGGTGCACCTGAAGCTGCCATGAAGCAATCGCGCTTCTCTTCCGCCCTCGTGCTGCTCGCTGCCGCTACCCTCGGCATGGTGGGTATGGGTCTGGTGGTGTCTGCCTGTAACGAGGGCCCGCCATTGCGCCGTCGAACTCAGACGGACACCTTCTTCCAGGAGGTGCGTCGGACGGTGGATATCCTGCTGGTCGTCGACAACTCGTGCTCGATGATCGACGAGCAGCACAAGCTCGCGGCCAACTTCGACAACTTCATCGAGCAGTTCCTCGAGACCGAGGTCAACTACCAGATTGGCGTGGTCACCACGGACATGACCGATCCCACCCAGCAGGGCCGGCTGGTGGGGGACACCAAGCTGATCACCTCGGAGATGGACGTCGACCAGGCTCGCCAGACCTTCATCGACAACGTCAAGGTGTGCGCCCAGGGCTCGGGTTTCGAGCGCGGCCTCGCCGCTGCTGAGGCGGCCCTCTCTCCCGAATTACTGGCCGGTGAAAACGCGGGGTTGGTTCGTGACGGTGCGGCGCTGAGCATCGTGTTCGTGTCCGATGAGGATGACCTGAGTGCCCGGCCGGTCAGCGAGTACCTGGAGTTTTACAAGGGCATCAAGGGGGACCAGGGCTACCGCGATGACTCGTTGGTGAACCTGTCGGCGGTCGTCGGTGACTTCCCCGACGGTTGTGAGCAGCCCTCTCCAGTGCGTCCGAATTGCTCGGATGGTCTGGATGACGACGGCGATGGTCTCATCGACTGCGCAGATCCCGACTGCGAGTCCTCCTGGTGGTGCAGCGTCGTCGAGCAGCGTGAGAGCAACTGCGTCGATGGCGTCGACAACGACAGTGATGGTCTTGCCGACTGTGAGGATGCCGACTGCGGCGTGCTGAACGAGTGTCGCGAGAGTGACTGTGGCAACGGTCTTGACGACGACGGGGATGGCGCCAGTGACTGCGTCGATGTCGACTGCCTGGTGGATCGCCCGGACCTGTGCGGAGAACTCAGTTGCGGCGACGGTGACCTCGCCCACGTGGGTCAGACCTATCCCAACTTCCTGCTCGACTGTGAAGATCCGTCCTGCTTCGCCAACCCGGAGTTCGAGGAAGCCTGCCTGGCCAGCCGTACCACCCTCGACTACAAGGATCGCTGCGAGCTTACCGTGGTCATGGATCCGCTGACCGGTGACCTCGTTGAGAACGATGGTCTCGATGTCGACGATGTGGCGGGGCTGGACAACGAGCTGGCCGGTTGCAGCGATCCCGACTGTGCCAGCTTCTACCTCTGCTCGCCCAGCCTCGCATTCGAGACCTTCGATCAGTGCCGCGACTGCCTCGACAACGACGGTGACGGCCTCGAGGACTGTGACGACCGCGACTGCCTCGACTCGCCGTGGTGCGACAATCCCTACCGGATCGATCCCGGCAGCCGCTACATCGATGTTGCGAGCCGGAGTGGTGGAGTGGTGACCTCGATCTGCGCAGAGGAGTTCTCGGGCCTTGTGCGTGAACTCGGTCTCAACATTTCGGGTCTTCGTTCCATCTTCTACCTGTCGGCCTGGCCGGTGCTCGATAGCCTCGAGGTCTACCTCGACGAGGAGACGGAGGAAGCGCTGCTGACCGAGGGCTGGTACTACGAGCCGGAGGGCAACCGGATCCTGTTCAACGAGGAGACGGTGCCCGGCTCAGGGACCACCATCATCGTCCGCTACACCCGCAGCAGTAGCTCGCCCGAGGACACTGGCGATGGCGGAGAAGATGGCGACTCGGAGGAGACCGAGTGAGCTCCAGTCGGCTCCAGCCGCTGCTGCGTATCGCTGTGCTGTCGCTCAGCCTCTCCCTGCTCGCTGCTTGCCAGGCAAAAGAGTGCGAGACCTCTGCGAACTGTGAGGACGGCACGGTCTGTACGGAGTCGGGACTGTGTGTCGAGGTGTCGTGCAACTCGTCTGCAGAATGCCCTATCGAGACCTGGTGCAACGCGGACACTGGCGCCTGTGAAGCGGGCTGCCTGAACGACCGAGATTGCCTACCGACCAATGTCTGTGACGAGGACAAACGCGAGTGCTCTCCTCCCGGTTGTCGATCGACTCAACTGGACTGCGAGTTCGGCCAGTTCTGCAACAACCTGTCGGGCCAGTGCTACGACGCCGGAGGCTATTACTGTCAGCAGTGCGAGACCAAGTTCGACTGCAATGGCGGTGTCGATGGGCCTAATTGGTGTCTACGCATGGGCGGCAGCACACAGACCTACTGCGGCGTCGATTGTTCAGCGGGTCAGCAGTGTCCGCGAGGCTACGAGTGCGGTCGGGTTCGAACGGTCGGGGATGTCACTGTGGCCTACCAGTGCGTTGCTCCCTGCTGGGAGTACTAACGGGTGCCTGTTGCCGTGCGTCCTTTTGTCCTGATCCTTGCGCTGTGCCTGTTGCAGCTCACAGTCGGCTGTGGCGCGCCCACTGACGACGACGATTCCACAGAGTCTGTGCCCCCCTGTGAGAACGACTCTGTACCCGAGCTGCTGTTGCAGGAGATCGAGGACGACCAACCGGTGGGCTTCGAGGTGCAGGTAGTCGTGCAGGTTTCCGATCCCGAAGGAATCAGCACGGTCAGCCTGTACTACCGCACCGAGGGTGCCGCCGGATTCGCGTTTACCTTCATGAATAACGAGGACACAGGAGCCGAAGACCTGTTTGTTGGCACCATTCCGGCGAGCGTGGTCCAGGACCCCGCCGTCGACTACTACGTGCGGGCAACCGACCGGGTGGTGCCTTGCACTGGAGAAGCCTTCGAGCCCGCCGCCGCACCCGAGGAGTGGCACAGCTTCACCACCCGGCTCGACCTCTCGGGCCTGCCGTTTTACGCGGAGTTCGAGTTCGATGGCATCAGTTGCCTCGACGGTGACCTCGAGGACCTCGGCTGGGCAGTTGCCTACCAGAGCTTCCCCCAGGGGATTCACAACTGGCGCCCTGACGACCGCAACCCACTGACTGGCGATTGTTCCGTGTCCCACTCCGAGGGGATCCCTGGCGGTTTCTGGGAGTGCCCTCCTCCCGACGGAGAGGGCAACATCGTTCGCCAGAACTGGCTGATCAGCCCACCGCTCGACTTCAGCGGCAAGGACCAGGTGGCTGTGCGCTGGTTCGAGCGTCACGTGGAGTCGGGGATCTGCGCCGAGAGCCATGGACTGTACGTGTCCACCACCTTCCCGGACCCCGAGGTGGGCGAATACCAGTTGATCTCGGAGGTGCCCATCCCCGGCAACGCCTGGCAGAGCTCCGATTGGTATGACCTGAGCGCCTATGCGGGCCAGGAGAAGGTCTATGTCGCCCTGTACTATGACGGCGGCTCGGCAGGCCGTTGGCAGGTGGACGACTTCTACGTCGGCGAGCCTCTCGCCGACCTGGCCCTGGACAGCGCCGATCCGCTGCCAGCCGGCACCGTGCCGGGAAGTTCCGGCTTGTCGTTGAATGTCACCCTGTCGAACACCTCGGCCAGCTATAGCGCGCCGGAGTTGCAGGCCACTCTGACCACCGCCGACCCGGATCTGAGCGTGGTGTCCGCTTCTGCGACCTTCGCTGCGATGGCTCCAGGGGAGACTGCAGTAGGCAGCGTACCGTTCACCTTCGACATCAGTTCGAGCCAGGCAGACAACAGCTACCTGGATTTCGCGGTGCAGTTGGAAGACGGTGTTGGCCACTACTGGACGGTGCCTGTGCGCCTGCTCCTCGGCCAGGAGAGCACCGCGACGATCACCTACACGGCTACAGAGGATCTCGCCCTGGAGTTGGGGCATGGTCCGCCCGTTGCGCCGAACTACTCGGTCGCTGTCGACACAGCGGAACTCGGGGGCCTTGCCTGGCAGGTGAATGTTACCGAGCAGGCGGACCTGCTGCCGCCTGGGCCGGGTGTACGTCGCTGGTTCCTGCGCGCGACCAACAGCGGCCTGTTCCCGGCGACCCTGGACAGCTTCGAGTTGACGGTCGGTGGCATCGCCTATGCGGCGGTTGGCCTGCCTGCCCAGGTGGACGGAGAGGCCCAGTTGTTGACCCTGCTGCCCGATCCACCGGCACTGAGCGTGGACTCGTTTACGACGGATCCGAGCCCCGCTGTCCCTGGCCAGGAGCTTGTTCTGGACAGCTTTACGCTGCGCAATGATGGTGCCGACACGGCAGGTTCGGTGACCTGTGTGTTGGGCAGTTCCGACCCCGATGTGTCCGCGATTTCGACCACTCCCGTCGCCTTCGGTAGCAGTCCGATCAGCAGCGGCGCAACGGCGGGGAGCACCGGCACCTTCTCCATGGACATCGCCGCCACACACATCGACAACAGCTCCGTCGAATTGACGCTGCTGTGTAGTGATGGCGCCGACACGCTGCCGGTGAGTTTCACCGTCGAGGTTCCCTACGCCTTCCCCGTGGTCGAATCAGTGCGTGTTGATGACGACACGGGCAGCGGTGATGACGACGGCCTGGCCGAGCCGGGCGAGATTGTCGACGTCTACATCACTGCACGAAACGACGGTGCCTTTGCGACCAGCGGGCCCCTGACGGCGACGGTAGCGGTCTCACCCACCAGCACCGCACCGTTCACGCTGTCCTCGAGCGAGCCGCTGCAATTCGGTTCTGTGGCCCTGGCCTCGGGCGCATCGATCGAATCGAGCAATGCAGTCCAGGTGGCAGTCGACCCGTCCGCGCTGATGGGTGACGCCATGATCCTGGATCTCACCTGGACCAGCGGCAGTGACACCTGGACCGAAGAATTACTACTGGATGTAACCAACCTGCCGTGGCTGGCCTGTCCCGAGACCGATGACCAGCAGGGCGACGTGTTGGGGAGCGGCGAGTTCGACATTCGCGCCTGCTCCTACCGCAGTGACGGCGTGATGCTGGAAGTGCAGGTGGAGTCCTGGGTCCCATACACCGCATCGACCCTGTTCCTGGACGTGTTTTTCTACGAGGTACCCGGTCTGTACTCTGTCGAGACCGTCGGCGGAGTCGCTGACTTCGAGGACGGTTGCGTGTTCGGTGACGATCTGCAGGAGTCGGTACCCATTGCGGTCGACCTGACCCAGAGCCCCTTTGCGACGGTGCGGGTGGCTCTCGTCGACATGAACATCCTCGGCAACAACACCCAGGTCGCTTTTGGTGCGGGCTCCTGTCCTGATGATTACTTCTGTGACAGCTACCCCCTCGGGGCGCTGTCGTTCAACATCGAGCAGGGCACTTACAACTGTGATGGATCGGACTTCATTCCCATCAACTGGTGACCCCTGAGTTTGGTCGCGTGACCATTGAGAGTCGCGCACTGCCCCCTGCTTCCGATACACTGCTAGTCAGAGATCGTTCGCCCCTCGCGCTGGGGGCGCATCTGTTTGTTGTTGCAGCGCGGATGCGGAGGTCGGATGTCCACCAGGGAACTGGTTCCCCATGCTCACTCCTCCGGGAGTGAGCGGAGCCGCACGAAAGGCGAGGAAATGGCAGAGAAGTCACTTCTTCTTCCCGACGGCTACCACATGTCGTTGTCGATCAGTCAGCAACTATGGGCCGACCTGCTCGGTGAAGCCTTGCCCATCCAGGCGGGCAGCGGGGAGTTCGACCTGCTGGAGCAGGGACGCAAGCTGCTGCATGCTGCGGAAGACCAGGTCAAAGGCCTGATTACCGGCGTCGAGGAACGCATGGACGAGGCTCCGGTCCTCGGCAACCCGGCAGTCAAGACTGCTCGCAGCAGAGTGCGGGGACTGGCGCGCCGCGGCCGCCGCGGTGCAAGTCGCCGCCTGCAGGAGAGCTTCAAGGTGCGTGGCCGTTGGCGAGCACACGTATCCCGCGATGGCAGTCGCTTTTCGTACCACAATGGTGGGGTGACGCTCGATGCGCGCGCGGTGTTCGAGCTGGATGGTACGGCGCTACTGTTCGGCGAGCAGTTCGAGATCCCCTTCACCGTCAGCCGCCATCTCGACGGCACTGCTTCTATTGACGAGGTCGTCTTCAACCGGGACGTCAAGCGCCTCGAGGGCCAACTGGCCAACGTGTCGTTGAGCCTGGGCGACTCGTTGCCTCTGCGAATCCTCAAGCTTGTGGGCGATCGCCTGCTCGAAAAGCAGGCCGGTAAGCTCAACCCGCTACCGTTGATCCCGGGCGCCAGTCTCGAGCAGATGGTCTCTCCGAGCCAGGGACCGCTACGCTTCACTGCGGGCATCGAAGACCTGCACCTGGGTATCAACGAGAACGACCTGACCCTTTCGGTGCGGTTTGCCTTCAAGGGAGATGGCGTCGCGGCTTGAGGCTGGACCTTCTCCGATGAGTGCAGGCGCAGTTGCCGGCCATGTTCTGAGTCCACTTCCCGACGGTAGCTGGGACGCACGACGTGATGCCGTCGTCGCCTGGGATGCCGAGGGGCTCCTGTTGCCTGGCGCCGCCGCCGACGCGGTGGTCGTGCAGCGTGAACACGCCGAGCACCTGCTACTTCCCGGGCTCGTGGACAGCCACATTCACTTGCCACAACTGCGAGTGAGGGGACGTTTCCAGGACGCGTTGCTGCCCTGGCTTCGCAAGCACATCTGGCCGGAAGAGCAGCGTTTTGCGGAGCGTGACTATCGCGAGGCGGTCACCCGCGAGTTTCGTGAAGGACTGCTCGCCGTTGGCACCACTTCTGCCATGGTCTATGGCTCGCCGGAGGCTGATTCGACCCACGCGGTACTGCGTGATCTCGCTCCGCTGTGCATTCGGGGCGGCGACGTGCTGATGGACCGCAACGGACCCGGTGCCCTGCTGCGCGAGCCGGACGAAGCGCTGGATAGCTGCGCGGAGCACCTGCGCGAGTACGGCGCACGGTATGTCCTGACGCCTCGATTCGCGCCCACCTGCGGAGTGGAGTTGATGGCCGGATGTGGTCGTCTTGCCAGGGAGCAGGCGGCGAGAGTGCAGACTCACCTGGCCGAGAACCTCGACGAGGTCGAGTGGGTTCGAGAGCTGTTTCCGGAGCGGCGTTCCTACACCGATGTCTACCAGCACTTCGGCTTGCTCGGCTCGCGATCGGTACTCGGACACTGCATCCACGTCGACGAAGCCGATATCGCCGCCCTCGCGCGCACAGGGTCGTGGATTGCCCACTGCCCTACCTCAAACGTGGCTCTGAGTAGCGGACGCATGCCGCTGGAACGTTTCGTTCCGATGGGGCTGCGCTACGCGTTGGCCACCGATGTTGGCGCGGGCCCGGACCTGTCCATGCTGGATGTCATGCGCTGCTTCCTGGAAGTACACCGTGGCATCTTGGAACTCAGTCCCCTGGACGCCTTGCGGGCGGCAACTCTCGCGGGAGCCGAGGCCATCGGTGAAGGGGATTGCCGCGGGACTCTCTGTGCAGGGCGCCAGGCGGACCTGGTGGCACTACGGATTCCCGGAGGTCTGCGCCGGGGCGAACAGCTTGCTGCTGCCCTCGGCCGGGTGTTGGTCGAATTTGAAGGGCGATACGTGGAGGCCGTGGCGGGAGTTTGGATCGGCGGTCGGCAGGTCGTCGATAACCCGGTCTGACAGGCTGAAACTACAACAGCCGAGTCCTTGCGGACTCGGCTGTTGCAGTGGATGAGTGGTGGGCAGAGAGGGAATTGAACCCCCGACACGTGGATTTTCAATCCACTGCTCTACCGACTGAGCTATCTGCCCTCAAGTTCGCGGGAGCCCTGCCGGGCTGCTATCGCGAGCGGCGCCGAGGATAAGTCAGGTGCGAATCTACGGTCAAGGGAGTGACGCTGGACGCAGTGTCTGGGTTACCCGTCAGGGGGACTTACCCTATAGTGCGCGCGATGAATGTCGCCAACACCTTCGTTGTACTGGTCCTTACCCTGCTGTGCATGGCCGGCTGCGGCAACGTCTGTGATCGGATGTGCGATGCGCAGGCCGACCTGATGGAGGGCTGCTTCGATACCTGGGAGAGTTCCTGGCAGGAACAGAGCTTTTCCGGCCGCGAGGCCTACCTGGCGCGTTGCTACAGCGTTTGGGGTGATGCCTTCGAGGACCTCGACAAGGAGTCCACCGACAGGCAACAGTTCCAGGTGCAGTGCGAAACGCAACTCGAGGTCGCCCTCGCCGACAGCGACTGTGAGTCCCTGCTGCTGATTGATCCCTAGACATCGTTGCCCTATATTGGCGCCGACGAAGCCGAAGTTCTTACGTAAATAGCTAAAAATAAAGGGCTTTTACATGCGAGTCGCTCAACAGGTTGTCCTCTCCGCTGCAATTCTCCTCGTGGCCCTGGTTTCGAGCGGCTGCTCTGATGATTGCAACGTCTACTGCAAGAACCAGTCGTCGTTTATCGACGAGTGCCTCCCTCAGTTCGGTCAGAGTTGGGTCGACCTGGGTGACGGCGAGTGGGCTGACTCCGGAGATTTTTCCGCTGCCTGTAACGAGAACATCGAGACCTGGGTCATCGAGGACATCGAAGAGACCTGTGCCGATGCCGAAGAGGGCAGCGACGACGCCAAGGCCTGCGAGGAGACGGTGCGTCAGGGCACCCTTCGGGCTTGTGGTGAGCACCTCAACGACTTCCGCGTATCCTGCACCGACTACTGGCAGAACACTCTCGACTTCGTCCCCGGTCTCTTTGATCCTGAGCCTGTCGGTGACGACGACGACTCTGCCGGTGACGACGACGACTCTGCCGGCGATGACGACGACTCGGCCGGCGATGACGACGACTCGGCCGGCGATGACG
>CAZBDA010000008.1:0-36553 GCA_964490445.1 uncultured Rickettsiales bacterium
GAACCTCGCGTGACGGCGGTTACTGTGGCCTCGAGGCCACCCACCTGGATGCGCGTGTCACGTATTCCCTGTTCGGTGCTGATGAACAGGCCGTGCAGAGTGACGGACGTGTCTCCATCCTGGGGCCCCGAGTCCGGTTCGAGACTGTCCAGCACCGGGGTGCACACGGCCAGGGGCGGCGCGATCTGCTGCTCCTCGCAGGATGTCGTGAAGGCGAGTGAAGCTGCGCAGAGCAGCAAGACTGTCAGGTAGGGTCGCTGCTTGCGTGCGAAGGACAGAGAGTTCATCTCAGAATTCACCGCTGAGGAATTCAGCTGGATCCACCTGGCCGTGGGGCGGGGCATAGGCGGTGGGCGCGGTGCCCCTCTTGTAGGGCACCCAGGCTGAGCCCTTGGTCTGTTGCCCGGCGCGCAGGCCGGTCCTCGAGTCCACCCTCACCCCTACGACGTCGGGCGGCATGGGGAACTTGCCGGGTGGGTACTTCTCCAGGGCGGGCACCATGTAGTCGATCCATGCGGGGAGTGCGATGTCGCCACCAAACTGGCCCCGGCCCATGGTCGTGAAGTCATCCTTCCCCATCCACACGGCGGTGACCACCTCGGGGGTGAAGCCGATGAACCAGGCGTCCTTGAAGTGGTTGGTGGTCCCCGTCTTGCCCGCCACCTTGCCGGCAAGGGACTTGCCGTTCTTCCTGGCCGTGCCGATGCGGACTACGTCTCTCATGAACTGGGTCATGATGTAGGTGCTGCTCTTTGGGACCACGCTCTTCGCCAGGGCGCCGTGGGTGGTCATTTCCAGGACCTTGCCGCTGCGGTCTTTGACCTCGGAGATGAAGTAGAGGTCACGCCGATCCCCGAGGGTCGCAAAGACCGTGTAGGCGCGAACCATCTCCACCAGGGACAGGCCTTCTGCGCCGAGGCCCATGGCGAGGTTGGCCCGGAGCGGGTTGTCGAAGCCGAAGCGCTTGACGAAGTTCACCGTGTAGGTGACGCCGATGGCCTGGAGAATTTTGAGCGTGACGATGTTTCGTGACATGTACAGCCCGCGGCGGAAGGTCGTGTCGCCGAGGTACTTGCCGCCAGCGTTGGCGGGCCGCCACAGCACGCTTGCCGCGCCGCCGTAGTCCTGCACGAGGGGGGCGTCCACGATGATGGTGGATGGGGTGTGCGGGTGCGCCTGGCTCTCCAGGGCGGCGGTGTAGACCAGCGGTTTGAAGGTCGAGCCGACCTGGCGCTTCGACTGCACCGCTCGGTTGAATTCTGATCCGGTAAACGAGCTGCCCCCGACCATCGCGAGCACTGCACCATCTTCGACGCGCGCGCTCAGCAGCGCTCCCTCCGGGGCAGGCGACTGCTCCATCGAGAGGCGCGGATGTTGCGTCGGGTCCTTGAATCTACTGCCCAGTGTTCTCCGCCAGTTTTCACCGGTGTTGACCACGCGTACCTCGATGAGGTCGTCCCGGGTCAGGACCTGGTCGAGGCGCTCGCACTCGAAGCGCTTGAAGCTCTCCTTGGGGGCGACCTTGTGGCACCACTTGAACTCGTCCAAAGGCAGCAAGCCACGGTTCGAGCCGACATCGACCAGTGCCCAGGTCTTGCTGACCTCGGCCACCACCCCGCGGGTGTATTCGCCCTCTTGGAGCGCGGGAAGGTCCGGCTTCTGGACCCGTCCCGAAGGAAGTTCATAGACGGGATCGTAGGTGCGGAACTTCAGCGTGCGCTCGTGGTCGATCTTGACGAGTTGCTCCTCGATGGCCGCCTCATCTTCGAGGTTGATGACGCCGCGATAGCCTATCCGCTTGTCGGCGTAGCGCACTCCATTCTTGATGGCCAGGTTGGCCTCTTTCTGCAAGTCCAGGTCGATGGGCAGCGTGACCTGGAGGCCCTCGTTGTAGGTAGCGTGATGGCCGTAGGTGTCGTCCAGGTAGCGGCGGACGTGTTCCACGTAATACGGCGCGTAGTCGAGGTTGATGTCGTGCTTCTTGACGAAGGTCATCTCCTTGGCGAAGGCGGCATCGGCTCGTTTTCGGCTGATGTAGCCGTTCTCGGACATCTGGTTCAGCACGTACCGTTGCCGGTCCTTGGCGGCGCGGAAATTCTTGTTCGGCGAGTACCTGGCGGGAGCTTGAGGCAGACCTGCGATGATCGCCGCCTCCGCCAACTGCAACTCGGAGACATCCTTGCCGAAGTACAGCTTCGCGGCGGCCTGAACACCGTAGGCTCCATGGCCCAGGTAGATCTGGTTCAGGTAGAGATAGAGAATGTGCTCCTTCGAGAAGTTGTTTTCGATGCGATAGGCGAGGATGGCTTCTTTGAGCTTGCGCGCCAGCTTCTTCTCGCGAGTCAACAGGAACGAGCGTGCTACCTGCTGGGTGATGGTCGAGCCTCCCTGGGCCATGCGGCCTTCCTCGACGTTCTTCACCATGGCGCGCGCGATGCCCCTGAAGTCGAGCCCACTGTGTTCCCAGAATGCTGCGTCCTCAGCTGCGATGAATGCGTCGCGCACCACCCCTGGGATCTGCTCCAGCGGCACGACGTAGCGCTGTTGCTCGTAGAACTCTCCGATGACCACCCCATTGATGTCCTTGACTACGGTGACTACAGGAGGGGAGTAGTCGGCCAGGCTGGACACTGAGGGCAGCCCCTTGCTGTGGTACGCCACAACCGACATCGCCGTGGCGCCCACCAGCACGATGCACAGTCCAGCCGCTGCAGCCAGAAGGCTTGTCCAGCGAAGCTTTGGAAGGCGTGCCCAGCGGCTCTGGCGGGCACCTTCCCCAGAGCCGGTCGGATGCGCGGGAAGGTTTGGTGCGGTCGGTGCGGCTTCTTCGGGGCCCGGGCTCTCAGCTTCAGGATCTTCGGGTTCGTGTGGCTCGCCAGGAGCGTTGTCGTCGCTGCCCGAGTCGGGCACGGACGCCTGCAAGTCGGTGTTCTGCGTCTCTTCGCCGTCGGGCTCCCCCAGAGGCATTGCAGCCGCCATTGGGCGGTCCATGGGCTCGACGACCGTAGGCTCATCCTCCTCGGCACTCTCCTCTTCGCTCGCCGGATTCCCTGCCGTCATCGGCGGCCGGCGCAGCGTAGATGCATCGTCTTCGAAGGGACTCTTGGGCAGTGGCCTGGCCGGGCCCATAGGCGGGATCTCGGGGGGAGGGCTCAGGTGGGCTTCGGCCCTGCTGCGCGCCGCGCGAGCTTGCAACTGCAGCTTGGTCTGGCGCGGTGCCCGCGGTTGCGTCCTCTTGCCCGCGGAGGAGGGCTGGGGCGGAGCGTCTTCTGCGGGTTCTGCGGGCTCCTGCAGGGTGGCCTCATCCTGGATCGGCGGAATGGGCTCAATGTCGGGAACTGTGACCGGAGAGGTACCCACCGGCTGGGTGACCTGGGCGTCCGGGTTTCCCATGTCCAGGTGGCTGACCTGAATCCGTTCCCGCACCGAATCCGGGTAGGCGATCGTGATGACCGTATTGCAGGTACAGCGGTACTTCTTGCCCTCAGGGGGCAGAGGCTCCTGCAGTCGGTAAGTGGCGCCGCAATTAGGGCAGCGTGTCCTTAAGATCATCGACAGGTCCGAGGGTCAGAGGCCGAGACAGCCGAGGTTGTTTATGCCTTGTGGTGCCTGCCTGTCAACGGATCCGTTCTGTTGTTCTTTGTTGAGGCCCTTGCATGCGGCTTCCTGTGCCCCCAAGATCCTTCGGTGAGCAAGGCCCATCTGCTGAGACTGTTGACCCTGCTAACCATCTTTGGCGCACTCTGCGTGGGAATGCTGCTGCTCTCTTCACCCTCGGGCAAAGTGGGCAAGCCGCTGCAGCGGCTCGCATCGCTGGGTGGCGGTGGTTACAACCTCGCAGATCTGCGCTATTTCCGCCGTGTCGCGCAGAAGATCAACAACGAGTACGTCGATCCCACGCGGGTCGATCCAAAGACCATTCTGCGAGCTTCATTGGACAAGGTCGCGCGCCGCGTTCCGGAATTTCTGTACGAAATCAACGAGAGCCAGCAACTGGTGAAGCTGGTAGTCGGCACCGAAAGTGACGAGTTCGGTCTGCCCGCTCGGCTCGAGGGCCTCAGTGACGTCGTGCTTGTAATCGACAAGGTGGCGGCCTTCCTCGACAGCCGGTTGAGTGCCGAAGTGGAGCGTCCACCCATCGAGTACGCCCTGATGAATGGCATGCTCGGCACTCTCGACCCGCACAGCGTCTACATCGCTCCCGAGCAGTACAGGGAGATGTCGATCACCAACAAGGGGCACTTCGGCGGCCTCGGCATTACCATTGGCATCCGCGAAGGCCGGCTTACCATCCTGTACCCGCTGAAGGACACGCCGGCCTGGCGGGCTGGCCTGGCAGCGGGTGACCGCATCGACAAAATTGGCAACGAATCGACCGTGAACATGGGCCTGCAGGAGGCCGTCAGCAAGTTGCGCGGTGCCGTCGGCACACCGATTACGATCACGGTGAGCACAGACGATGACCAGCCGGATCGCGAGGTCACCATTGTCCGAGCGCGCATCGAGGTCCCCTCCGTGGAGTCGGCCTATGCCGGCACAGGCATCGGGATCATCCAGCTGCTTCACTTCAGCCAGACGACCTACGAGACGGTGGAAGACGCCCTCGAAGTCCTCGACAGCAAGGCCGTCGAGGACAAGCAGGGTCAACTGAAAGGGCTCGTGCTCGACCTCCGTGACAACCCTGGCGGTTACCTGCAGCAGGCGATCGAGGTGGCGGACAAGTTCATCGCCAGCGGCCCCCTGGTGACGACTGTGGGGCTTGGCGGCAGCGAGCCCGATGTCACTCGTGCCACTCGCTTTCGTACCGAGGCTGAGTTGCCCATCGTCGTCCTGGTCGACGAGTCCTCGGCATCCGCTTCAGAGATCGTCGCGGGGGCTCTGCAGAATCGTGATCGGGCCGTGGTGATGGGGGCTCGTACCTTCGGCAAGGGCTCGGTGCAGAATCTCTATGACCGCGACTTCCACGACGGGGCGCTCAAGATGACTATCGCCCAGTACCTGACGCCCGGTGATGTCTCGATCCAGGGACAGGGCGTGCAACCCGACATCGAACTACGTCCCGCCGTGGTCAAGGAAGACGGCCAGGCGCGGCTGTACTGGCAGGACTTCGAGCTACGCGAGGAAGAACTCCCGCATTCCTTTGCCTGGGGCGAACAGGAGAGTTCCCGCGGGACAGCCTCGCTGCGGTCTGTGTATTCGTGTCCCGAGTGCTTTGCCGACGACAAGGATGCCAGTTCGGAAGGCAGCGCTGAGGACCTGCTCGACGACCCTGACGTGCAGGCGGCCAAGGCCATCCTCCTCAGGTGTCCGTCGACGACTCGCAAGGAGATGCTGGACTGCTCGGCCGCAGTCCTGTCTCAGCACTTCGCCAAGCGGGAGAAGGAACTGGAGACCGCGTTCGAGAGCCTGGGCATCGACTGGAGCCTCTGGCCGCGGCGCCGGGGCCGTACGGTGACCGCGGGCGCGGGTGAAATTGTGAGTGAACTTACGGTGGGCAGCGAAGATGGCCTGCTGGTTCCAGGCACCAGCACCGAGGTGCGACTCAAGGTCACCAACCACGGTTCACGAGTTGTCCAGCGACTGCGGGCAGTCACTCGGGGTGACTTCTTCCAGGGGCGGGAGTACTTCTTCGGTCGGCTCGGCCCGGGGCAGACACGGGAGTACGTCGTCAAGGCCAAGCCGCTGTTGTGGGCTGACCCACGTGCCTACGAAGTGACCTGGCACTTCTTCGCTGAAGACGGACCGGTGCCCTCGGCGTTTACCGGGCGCCTTCGCATCCAGGACGTGCCGCATCCTCGTTTTGCCTATTCCTGGCAGGTGGTAGATGACGGCTCGGGAAGTAGCCGTGGCAACGGCGACGGTCTCATCCAGATCGAGGAGGAGATCGATCTGCTCGTGACTGTGCGCAACATAGGTCCCGGGCCGACGGCCGGGCTGTGGCTGCGGGACAACGCGGCCAGCAGCAGCGCAGAACCGCAGGCACCCGACCCACTCGAACCTGCGAATGCGGGCAAGCTCTCCGTCCCTGCAGCCGAGACCAAACCCAGTAAGACCAAGACCGAGGACAAGAAACGCGGCTTCATCCGCTTGAAGAACAAGTCCGGGGAAGCGGTGTTCCTCACTGCCGGGAGCGCCTCCTTCCGGTTGCGTCCGGGCGAGCAGAGCCATCACCGCCTGCACCTGCGGGTGGTGCCGGGAGTCAGCGATCTCAAGATGGTCGAATTGCAGTTGGTGGTGGGCGACGAGGAGTTCTACGAGGTGGTCTCGTCGGACTTCGAGATCCCGCTGTTCAGTCCCTCCACGGAACCCTCGATGGCCCGGAACCGGGTGATGAAACCGGCCGCCGGCAGCATCCGTGCGCGCGGTGGCGCCTCGGAGCTGATGCCCGAGGTGGCGACCATCAGCGGGCCGGTCGAGGTCACTGCGCGGTTGGGCTCCTGGTACCGGGTGGCTCTGCCCTGGTCAGCTACCGGTTGGGTACCGGCCAGCTCCCTGGTTGCGATTGACCGGGGCGTTACCTATGCAGACGCGAACGAGGCGGTGACTGACGGCAGTGTCGTAGCCTTCCTGCCCAATTCACCACCCATTGTTCAGTTGAAGGACAACCCAGGTGGGCTGGTCGTGTCGGCGGATCGCCTGAAGATCTCCGGTGAGGTGGTCGACGACACCGAGGTGAAGGACCTGTTCCTGTTTGTAAACGACCGCAAGGTCCGCTACGAGCGGCTGCCCGCTGGCAGTGGTCGCTACAGCTTCTCGTTCGAGGTGAAACTGGAGCAGGGTGAGAACGAGATTGAGGTCTTTGCCCGCGATGCCGCCGACCACGTTGGCAGTGTGACCTTCGGCGTCTACCGGGAGAACTCCCGTGCGTCGCTGCAGGTGCCGTCTTCCGAGTCCGGCGCAGGGCCTCGCTAGCCCGCTGGTTGGCGCGCAGCCCGGTAGCGGTCGCGCGTATTGCTGCTGGCCTCGCTGGCCTCCAGGACTTCGCGTAGGAAACGACCGGTGTGGGAGTCCTCCTGCTGCGCTATCTGTTCGGGGGTTCCGGCGCCGACGATCCTGCCCCCGCCTGCCCCGCCTTCGGGGCCGAGGTCGATGACCCAGTCGGCGCAGCGAATGACGTCGAGGTTGTGTTCGATGACGACTACCGTGTTGCCGGCGTCCACCAGTCGATTGAGCACCGCCAGTAGCTTCGCGATGTCGTCGAAATGCAGGCCGGTGGTGGGCTCGTCGAGCAGGTACAAGGTTCGGCCGGTACCGACGCGGGCGAGCTCCCGGCTCAGCTTGATGCGCTGCGCCTCGCCCCCCGAAAGCGTGGTCGACGACTGGCCCAGTTGCAGGTAGCCGAGGCCTACGTCGACCAGCGTCTGCAGGATCCGCTTGATGCGGCGGTGATTGGAGAAGTGTTCCAGTGCCTCCTGGCAGGACATCTCGAGCACGTCGCTGATGGCTTTTCCGCGGTGCTTGATGCGCAGCGTGGCCTCGTTGAAACGCCGCCGCTTACAGACTTCGCAGGGCACAAACACGTCGGCCAGGAAGTGCATCTCGATTCGCAGGGAGCCATCCCCCTTGCAGGACTCGCAGCGGCCACCTTTGACGTTGAAGGAGAAGCGGCCCTTGCCGTAGCCGGCAGCCTTGGATGCCGTCAGTTTCGCGAACACCTCGCGGATGGGGTCGAAGACCTTGGTGTAGGTCGCGGGATTGCTGCGCGGGGTTCGGCCGATGGGGTTCTGGTTGATGTCGATGACCTTGTCGAACAACTCGAGGCCGCGGATTTCGCTGTGCAGACCGACTGCTCGACTGGCGTTGTGGAAGTGGTTGGCCAGGGCGGGCGAGAGGGTTGCATTCAGTAGTGAAGACTTGCCCGCTCCGGAGACCCCGGTGCAGGCCACGAAGCAGCCGGCGGGGATGCGAACAGAGAGGTCCTGCAGGTTGTTCTGCCTGCAGCCGAGGACCTCGAGGGCCCCCTTGTCCGTCGGGCGGCGCTGCGCGGGTGTTTCGATGCGCGATTTTCCCGACAGGTAGGCACCGGTGATTGAGGCCTTGTCTCTCTTGAGTTTCGCCGGGCTGCCGGCAAAAACGATGGAACCGCCGTTGCGGCCGGCTCCGGGGCCGAAGTCGATGACGTGGTCGGCTTCTTCGATGGTTTCCTGGTCGTGCTCGACGACGACCACGGTGTTGCCGATGTCGCGCAGGTGTTTGAGGGTGGCGAGCAGGCGCTGGTTGTCACGCTGATGCAGCCCGATACTGGGCTCATCGAGGATGTAAATGACGCCGCTCAGTTCAGTGCCCACCTGGGCCGCCAGCCGGATGCGTTGTGACTCGCCACCCGACAGGGTCGGGCCGAGTCGGTCCAGGCACAGGTAGTCCAGCCCCACGTTGAGCAGGAAGCCGAGGCGATTGTTGATCTCCTTGATGAGTTCGTGGGCGATCTTCGCCTTGCTGCTGTCCAACTCCAGGTTCTCGATGGTCTGCCGTGTCTGGTCGATGGTCATCGACACGATGTCGGGCAGGCTGTACCCGCCGACCTTCACCGCACGCGCTTCGGGGCGCAGCCGGCTGCCGCCGCAGCCAGGGCAGGGAAGGGTGCGCATGAAGCTCTCGTAGTAGCGGCGCATCTGCGCGCTCTCAGTCTGCTTGTACTTGCGTTGGAGGCTGGGAATGATGCCCTCGATCTTGGTCTTCCACGAGCCCTGTGAGCGGCGCCCCTTCCAGCGCACAGTGATCTCCTTGCTGGAGCCGTACAGCAGAACCTGGCGACGGTCTTCGGGTAGGTCTTTCCACGCGGTGTCGCGGTCAATGTCGAGCCCCTTGCAGGCGTCGCGCACGAAGCGATAGGTCCAGCCCGAGCCGCGCCGCAGCGCCGAAGCCCAGGGCACGATGGCGCCTTCGTTGAGGCTCAGGTCGAAATCGGTGACGACCCGCGTTGCGTCCATCACCTTCTTCCAGCCCAGGCCGTTGCACTCCACGCACATGCCTAGCGGCGTGTTGAAGGAAAATAGCGGTGGGTCCAGGTCGGGGAAGGAGACCTGGCAGTGGGGACAGGCCAGCTTCTCGGAGTACAGGTGCTCCTCGCCACCGATGATGTCGACCAACAGCAGGCCGTCGGATTCGCGCAGACAGGTTTCGATGGAGTCGGTCAGACGCTCCTCGCCGCCGTCTTTTATGACCAGTCGGTCAACGACCAACTCGATGTTGTGTTTGCGGTCCTTGTCCAGCTCAGGTGGCTCCTCGAGGCGATGTATCTCGCCATCCACCCGGACCCTGGTGAAGCCGGCCTTCAAGCTCTCCCGGAACAGTTCGCGGTACTCGCCCTTGCGGTTGATGATCAGCGGAGCAAGCAACTGGAAGCGAGTGCCTTCGGGCAGCTTGCCGATATGCTTTACGATTTCGGCCGCAGACTGTCGGCCGACGGGACGCTCGCACTGGTGGCAGTGCTGGACACCGACTCGCGCGAACAGCACCCGTAGGTAGTCGTAGATCTCGGTGATTGTGCCGACCGTGGAGCGGGGATTCTTGCTCGCGGCCTTTTGCTCAATGGAGATGGTGGGAGCGAGGCCGCGGATTGTCTCGTAGTGCGGTTTCTCCATCTGCCCGAGGAACTGGCGGGCGTAGGCAGACAGTGACTCCACGTAGCGCCGTTGTCCCTCAGCGAACAGGGTGTCAAAAGCCAGCGATGACTTGCCGGAACCCGAGACCCCGGTCAGCACCACCAACTGCTTTTTGGGGATGCGCACATCGACATCCTTGAGGTTGTGCTCGCAGGCACCCTGGATGTGGATGTGGTCGAGTTCGGACGCGGCTTTTTTCACGGTGCGCTCTCTTCAGCAGGTTCAGCGAACCTCGACCGCAGTGGGGCCGGGGAGCACCTTGCCGATGCGTGCGTCGGCGAGGGTGCCGGCTTCACGCAGCGCGGCTTGCAGCTGGTCTGCTGCCTCCTCCGCGACGAACAGAAGCAGCCCACCGGAGGTCTGTGGGTCGAGTACCAGGGAGCGTAGGAAGGGGTCGAGGTTGTCGTGGAACTCGAGGTCGTCGCCGAGGTACTCGAGGTTGTTGCGCTCTCCCCGCGTGCGGCAGCCGCTGTCTGCTGCGCCGCGCGCGCCGGGCAGGGCAGGAAGTGCCTCGGCATCGATGCACAGTCTCAGCGACGACGCACGGGCTACTTCAGCGCAGCTGCCCAGCAGCCCAAAGCCGGTGACGTCTGTGGCGGCGTGAATCGGGTCCTCGTCGCCGCCGGCTTCTCGCAGGCTGCGTGCCGCCCGGGATGCGGCGTCGTTGAGAGTGCTCATGGATTCGATGAGTCCTGCCAGGTGGGGCTCTGAAAGCAGCCCCTTCTTGCCTGCCGTCGAGAGGAGTCCGGTGCCGAGGGCCTTGGTCAGGAAGATGGCATCGCCGGGGCGTGCTCCCGAGTTCCGCCAGATGTGGTCGGGGTGGATCGTGCCGGTGACCGCGAGGCCATACTTCAATTCGTCGTCGCTGACAGTGTGCCCACCCGCCAGGCTTGCGCCAGCCTTGCGTACTACTTCGTCACCGCCACGCAGGATCTCGCTGAGGACCTCGATCTCCAGCGTGTCCTGGGGGAAGCAGACGATGTTCAGTGCGACCAGGGGCTCGCCGCCCATTGCGTAGACATCGGACAGGGAGTTGGCGGCTGCGATGCGACCGAAGTCGACCGGGTCATCGACGATGGGGGCAAAGAAGTCGACCGTCTGGACGAGGGCAAGGTCATCGCGCAGGCGGACGACTGCTGCGTCGTCGGCATGGTCGAAGCCGACGAGTAGGCGGGGGTCATCTAGGGGGGCCAGAGCCGCCAGTGCCTGTCCCAGCTTGACCGCCGGGAGCTTGCCCGCTCAGCCGGCCGACTTCACCGTGTGGGTCAGTCCCTTGTGTTCTTTCCATCGCATCCGGCGAGTGTAACGTGAGTCGTGAGGAGAAACGGGCCGACTCCCGAAGGAATCGACCCGTTTCGTTAACTTACGGTTTGCGGTCACGCTGGCTGCTCCGGCCACGCTCCCTCGACGACCTACGTCGGCGAGACGCTTCCGAGCTTTCGGGGACCAGCTGAAAAGCGTGCCGCTAGGTGGCAATCGGGATAACCCGTCGCCAAGGTGACCCTGCTACGGGCTCGCCACCTCCACCTTCACGGTCCAAAGTCTAAAATCGTGCAAGGGATCACCTCCTTCCGCGGCGTAGTCCATGACGCCGGGTTCCCGTCCCAGCTAGTCTGGACTGACCCGCCGGGTAGTCAGCCAGAAAAAGGCCCCCCCGAAATCCGCGTGGGGGAGAGGAAGTGGTGTGAACTTCCCGGTCGTCAACTACGACCTCCTCCTATGACAAGGATAGCGCCGCTTGAACGCCGCGCAAAGCTCCCACTGCAAAGTTGTTGTAATCCGCAAGTATTTTTTGCGCGCATGGCTGGGCCTGGCGAAGTTAAGTGGCTTGCAGTGGCCGTTTGTGGGGGGGGGCCTGTGCTGGCCTGGTCGGCTCAGGCCGAATCCTCTGAACTGTCGGGTTCGCGGGCCTCTTCGAGCTGCGCCTTGCAGACTCGGACAAACTGCGCCCAGCGCTCGGCAGGTCTGACGGTCTCGACCTTCAGGACGCACCGGTAGCTGTGCTCACCGGCTGGGTTGCACGAGAAAACACTCAGGTTGAGGTTCACCGGGATCATCCGGTTGCGGCCCGGCGCCGGGTCCTGGTAGGCGAGTTGGGCGGAGAACTCGGTGCCCACCTCGAGGCGTCGCTCGCCGACCCAGGCCACAATGCTCTCACCCATCGCCATCTCGATGGTCATCGTGCACAGGCCGTCGTCCAGCTGGGCCTCCATTTTCGGGCCTTCGATCTCTGGTGTTTCGGGTTGGGACGGTTTCGGTGCGAGGGCTTCGGGTTCTGCTGCAGCCGGTATCTGTGCCTCTGCGCCGCCGCCGGCCGCCGCGCCGCCTTCGCCGTCGGTCAAGGCCGCGGTGCTGTCGCTGTCGGCCTCGACTGAGGTCGACCGGCCGCCGGTCGGCTCATGCTGTAGCACCGACTTGGTGCTGCTGACTGAGAGTTCCTGGCGGAGCTTGTCGAACAGGTTCCTCTTTGCGGGCTGTGTTGGCGGAGGCTCAGCTGGTTGAGTCGCATCGTCGCTCCGTCTGACCTGGCCCCAACGGTCGATCACCCTGGCTAGCTCGTCGCGGCTGATGGGTTTGCGCAGGTGGTCGCTGAGGCCCTTGTGGAGGAGTTCGGACGGGTCCTCTCCGGGAGACGAGTCGAGCAGACCGATTACCGGCAAGCCTCGGGCGTCCTCCACCAACTGCAGGTTGGTGAGGAAGGAACTGGCGGTCATCCCCTTCGGTGGCAGCGCTACCAGCAGCAGGTCCGGCGAGTCGCGCTTGATACCGAACAGTGCCTCGCGCGGATGCTGCGAGTGGTCCACCTCGCAGTCCAGGGCGGTGAGCAAGGTCTGGGCGTTTACAGCTGCGTCTTCGTCGCCCTCGAGTAGTAGTACTTCGATCTTTTTGCCGGCCACCGACTAAACGCCCCCGTTCTGCGAGGCCCCGAAACTAGCGTGCTGGGTGAATGTGCCGCAGTAGCCCCTCAGCTACCGTGCACGAAACAATCTCGACTTCTGCAGTCCTGAGCCTCGGCAAGTATGGGCAGATTCTGCGCAGAAGTTCCAGTTCCGAAAATAGGATTCCGGCAGAACCTGGATCAAAACCTCGCGCGTCTGGGACCTTCGCACTGTTCTTGCCCTGCTGCCGGACCGTGGCTATGGTTGCGCCCCGCGCGAAAGCGCCCTGTCCCGCTCCCAACCGAGGATTTGCCATGAGCCAGGCCTACATTGTCGACGCAGTACGTACCCCCATTGGTCGCCGCAAGGGTGGCCTCGCGCGGATGCGCCCCGATGACCTGGCGGCCGTTCCCCTGGCGGCGCTCACCGAGCGCAACAGTGTCGAGGCGAGCGACATCGAAGACGTGATCATGGGTTGTGTCACCCAGGTGGGTGAGCAGGGGCTGAACATCGGCCGCAACGCGGCGCTCATCGCCGGTTTCCCCAAGGAGGTCACCGGCACCTCAGTCAATCGTATGTGTGGCTCCAGCCAGCAGGCGGTGAACTTCGGTGCCATGGCCGTGATGTCGGGCGCCCACGACCTGGTCATCGGTGCGGGCACCGAGTCTATGAGCCGCGTCGAGATGGGCTCGGACATGTTCTATCGCGGCGAGCTGAAGATGCCGTCTGAGAAGCTGACCTGGCGCTACACCTTCGTGCAGCAGGGAGTCTCCGCTGAGCTGGTCGCGCAGCAATTCGGTATCACTCGGCCGATGCTCGATGAGTTCGCGGTAGAGAGCCACCGGCGCGCTGCAGTCGCCCAGGACGCCGGCAAGCTGGCGCCCGAGATCGTCTCGGTCAGCACCGTCGATGAGGATGGCGCGCCGTCGACAATCACTGCAGACGAAGGCATTCGCCGGGACACGACCCTGGAGAAGGTCGCCAGCCTCAAGACCCCCTTCATGGAGGGGGGTGTCATCACCGCGGCTGCATCCTCGCAGATCAGCGATGGTGCCTCTGCGCTGCTGCTTGCCAACGAGGCAGCCATCGAACGTCATGGTCTCAAGCCGCGTGCTCGTATCGTGTCGATGGCCGTGGCCGGCGTGGATCCCACCATCATGCTTACCGGCCCGATGCCCGCCACCACCAAGGCCCTGGCAAAGGCCGGCCTGTCCATCGATGACATCGACCTCTTCGAGGTCAACGAGGCCTTTGCCAGCGTAGTCCTGGCCTGGTCCAAGGAACTGGGCGTGGACATGGGGAAAGTCAACATCTACGGCGGTGCCTGCGCCCTGGGTCATCCCCTCGGCGCCAGCGGCGCCCGCCTCCTGACCACCCTGCTCAACGCGCTCGAGCAGGAAGACAAGCGCTACGGTCTGAGCACTATGTGCATCGGCTTCGGCCAGGGCATCGCGACCGTCATCGAGCGACTCGACTGAGTCTGCTCTCGTTCAGGGTCGCCGAGCGCTGACCACCCGGTCGACCCGGGCGAGGTCGCTGCGCACCTGCACGTCCTGCCAGCCGGTAGCCTCGAGCAGCGCACACACCTGCGCCGCCTGTCTGTGTCCGACCTCCAGGGCCAGGACACCGCCTTCCTGCAGCCATCGCGGCCCTTCGCCGGCGAGCCGTCGATAATGGAGCAGCGGGTCGCTACCGGGGAACAGAGCTGCGGGCGGCTCGTAGTCGAGCACGTCCCGGGCCATGGTCCCTCGTTCTTCTTCGGCGATGTAGGGCGGGTTGGCGACGATGGCGGCCAGCTGGCCCGCGAAGCGCTCGGGGACCCTGTCCAGCCCATCGGACAGCACGAATCCGACGCGGTCCTGCACGCCGTGGGCGCTGGCGTTGTCTCGAGCTACATCCAGCGCGTCACTGGCAATGTCCAGCGCCAGTAGCCGGAAGCCACAGCGTTCCGCCGCGATGGTGATGGCGATGGCGCCGCTGCCCGCACCGTAGTCGAGCACGATGGCGTCATCGCCTGCGTCCTTCAATAACTCCAGGACGGTGTCGACCAGCACCTCGGTGTCGGGTCTCGGGACCAGTACGCGGGGATCGACCTGGAAGTCGCGCGAGTAGAATTCCTTGCTGCCAAGGATGTAGGCCACCGGTTCCAGCTGGCCACGGCGTCGCACCAGGTCCCGGTAGCAGCCCAACTCCAGCTCGTTTACTGGCCGGTCAAAGGAGGTGTACAGCTGCAACCTCGGCATTTCGAGCACTCGAGCGAGCAGCAGCTCGGCATCCAGTCGGCCCGACGAACTGCCCTGGGCTGTAAGCCAGGTGCTGGTCTTGTCGAGAAGCTCCCTGACAATCATGGTCGGCGGTCCGGAGAGGGGGCGAGTGCTAGTTGTCTTCCACTGCCTGGAGCAGGGCGGCCTCGAAGTGGGCCGAGCAGGAATCGAGCACTTCGTCGAGGTCGCCTTCGACGATCCGATCGACGTTGTACAGGGTCAGGCCGATGCGATGGTCGGTGAGCCGCCCCTGCGGAAAGTTGTAGGTGCGGATGCGCTCAGAGCGGTCACCGGTGCCGACCTGTGCCAGACGCATGTCGCGTTGTTCGGCCTGCTGCTCGGCCCGCTGTTGCTCGTAGAGGCGGGTCCGAAGGACCTTCATGGCCTTGGCCTTGTTCTTGTGCTGGCTCTTTTCGTCCTGGCAGATGACCACCAGGCCGCTGGGTTGGTGGGTGATGCGCACAGCCGAGTCGGTGGTGTTGACCGACTGGCCCCCGGGACCCGAAGCACGAAACACATCAATGCGCAGGTCCTTGTCTTCGATGTGGACATCGACCTCTTCCGCTTCCGGCATCAGCGCGACAGTACAGGTCGAGGTGTGGATCCGGCCCTGGGCTTCGGTGGCGGGAACCCGCTGCACGCGGTGGACACCTGATTCGTACTTGAGACGCTTGTACACGTCCTCACCTGTGATTGATGTGATCACTTCCTTGTAACCGCCGGCTTCGTTCTGACTGAGGTTCATCAGCTCGAACTTCCAACCGCGGCCATCGCCGTAGCGGCTGTACATGCGAAACAGGTCGGCCGCGAACAGGCCGGCTTCGTCGCCGCCGACGCCGGCGCGGATTTCGAGGATGACGTTGCGGCCCTCGTTCGGGTCCTTGGGTAGCAACAGGATCTTGAGACGGTGGGTCAGGGCTTCCACCTGTGGCTCAAGCACCGCCACCTCCTCGCGAGCGAGGTCGCGGAACTCGGGGTCCCCCTCCTCGAGCATCTCCCTGGCGTCGCTGACTTGCTGTTCGATGGTTCGCAACTCCTGCCAGGTCTCGCAGATCGGCCGCAGGGTGCTGTATTCCTTCATCAGGTCGCGGTAACGATTTGGGTCGGACGCGACGCCTGGCTGCCCCAACTGGTCGTTGATGGCTCGGAAGCGGCTGTCCACTTCGTCCAGCTTGCCGAACAGACTCATGTCGGCCTCAGGCTGCAGGCAGGAAGTGGCAGTTGGAGTACTCGGGGTCCTCCAGGGCTCCTTCGTGTTGCAGTGAACGCTTCAAAGACACGAGCGCAACTTCCAGTTGCAGGTCGTCGGGCTCGACGGTGGTCAGCTTCTGCACGAGCTGTCCGGGGATGGATAGGATCTGCAGTAAGCGGCTTTCCTTCTGGCGACCTGCCCACTTGATGAACTCGTAAGAGAGCCCGGCGATGGGGACCATCATGGGGATCTTCACGCTCGCCTGCAGAAGGTTCAGGCGCCAGCCCACGAGTCCATCGGGAAACATGAACGGCCCGAGCAGCGGGAAGGCGGCGGCGAAGAAGCCGATGGAGATGATGATCACAAAGACCAGGAACGACGTGCCACAGCGTGGGTGATAGGTGGGCCAGGTGCGGGCGTTGCCGACGGTCAGGTCCTGCCCGGACTCGTAGGCATGGATGCTCTTGTGCTCTGCGCCGTGATACTGGAACACGCGGTAGATGTCGGGCATGCGCCGGATGGCCAGGATGTAGCACACGAACACGCTCATCTTGATGGCGCCAACCAGGGTGTGGAACAGGGGAGAGTTGACGTCCGCGGCCTCCGTCAACGCCGCACCGCTGAACAGGTTCATCAGTACTGACGCACCTGCGTGAGGCAGGTAGATGAACAGGCCGATGCCCATGGCGAAGGACAGCGTCAGGGACAGCGCGATGGCGCCGCGGGTCATGGCGGCCGACGGACCTGCGGGGGCGTCGACCACCTCGGTGATGGCTGCGGTCTGAGCCTGCTCGCTGGGGTCGTCTGCCGCAATTGGGGAAGCATTCCCAGCATGCTGTGCCTCGGACGGCTCGTCTGCGGGAGCCCCGGCTCTGCCCTCGGCTTCGTCCTTCTCTCGGGCAGCGGCCAGCTCCTCGTCCTGCATGGACACTTCGGCCGAGAAAGACAGCGACTGCATACCGTTAATGAGGGCTTCGATCATCACCACGGCGCCGCGAATTACGGGCCACTTGAGGAATCGGAAGCGGGTGGTGAGGGGGACCCAGCGGCTGTCCTTGACGACGATCGAGCCGTCCGCGCGGCGCACCGCGATCACCATCGAACTGGGACCGCGCATCATCACGCCTTCGATGACAGCTTGGCCGCCTACATCAAGACATTTCGACACGGGGGCACTCCGTTTGCTGCCGGGCAGCTGTGGCGGTGGTTTGTCGGTGGGGCCTCAGCGACGCTTCGACATCTTCGCCAGGTCGAAGTTCTTGAACTTCTGGTTGAAGCGCTCGACGCGTCCTGCCGTATCCACGATCTTCTGAGTTCCAGTGAAGAAGGGGTGGCAGGCAGAGCAGAGGTCGACGCGTAGGTCGCGGCCGAGGGTGGACCGAGTGGCGAACGAAGCGCCACACGCGCAACTCACGTTGATCTCTTCGTAACTGGGATGGATGTCAGCCTTCATCTCAAGCTCCTGCCCGCGGGCAAATTGGTCGCCAGTCCGGCGAATGGTGTGCCCCTGTCTCGAAGGGCGGGGCCTTGTAGCATGTCTGCGATTATCGAGTCCAGTAGTCCTTTTGTCGGCAGCCGTCAGGAATTCATTGCAGACAGGAATTCGTCGTTGGTCTCGGTCTTCTTGAACTTGTCCAGCAGGAACTCCATGGAGTCGATGGTGTTGAGCGGCGCCAGCACCTTGCGCAGCAGCCACAACTTGTTGAGCACATCCGGGGCCAGCAGCAGGTCGTCGCGTCGGGTACCGGACTTGTTGATGTCCAGGGCAGGGTAGATGCGGCGCTCGACCAGGCGTCGGTCCAGGTGCAGTTCCATGTTGCCGGTGCCCTTGAACTCCTCGAAGATCACCTCGTCCATGCGCGAGCCGGTGTCGATGAGAGCAGTCGCCATGATGGTCAGGCTGCCGCCCTCTTCGATGTTGCGTGCCGCGCCGAAGAAGCGCTTCGGACGGTGCAGGGCGTTGCTGTCGACACCGCCCGACAGGATCTTGCCGGAGGGCGGCACCACGGTGTTGTAGGCGCGCGCCAGCCGAGTGATGGAGTCGAGCAGGATGACGACGTCGTGCTTGTGCTCGACCAGGCGACGGGCCTTGTCGATCACCATGTCGGCCACCTGGACGTGGCGCGAGGCGGGTTCGTCGAAGGTCGAGGAAACCACCTCTCCCTTGACCGTGCGCTGCATGTCCGTGACCTCCTCGGGACGCTCGTCGATGAGCAGCACGATGAGGTAGACCTCGGGGTGGTTTTCGGCGATGGCTTTGGCCAGCGCTTGCAGGATGACGGTTTTACCGGTGCGCGGCGACGCGACGATGAGGCCGCGTTGTCCCTTACCGATGGGCGTCATCAGGTCGATGATGCGGGTGCTCAGATCGGTCGGGTCGAATTCGAGTCCGAGGCGCTGGTCGGGATACAGCGGCGTCAGGTTCTCGAAACGGGTGCGCTGATTCGCAACCTCGGGAGGCTCGAAGTTGATGGTGTTGACCTTCTGCAGCGCGAAGTAGCGCTCGCCAGCCTTGGGTGCTCGGATCTCACCTTCGACGGTGTCTCCGGTCTTGAGGCCGAGTCGGCGCACCTGGCTGGGGGAGATGTAGATGTCGTCGGGGCCCGCCAGGTAGCTGTACATGGGCGAGCGCAGGAAGGCGTAGCCGTCGGGCAGGCGTTCGACCACACCGCTGCCATAGACGTTGCCGTTGCGGTAGGCGTGCTCCTGCAGGATGGCAAAGATCAAGTCCTGCTTCGACATGCCGCCGAAGTCTTCGATGTCCAGCGAAGCGGCCTGCTCGTGCAGGTCTCCAACCTTGCCTGCCTTCAGGTCGTTGAGGTCCAGGTCGCCGGGGCTCTCACCTTCCCAGGGCTCACGCGGGTCACGTGCGACCTCGGTGCGATTCTCGTTGCCGACTCCGGCGCCACCAGAGCCAGACGACCCGCGTCGACTGCGACCACGGCGGCGGCTGCGACCACGCCGTGAGCGAGATCCACCGCCCTGCTTTTCGCCACCTTGCGCGTGGTGAACACCGCGCTGGCTGTCGTGGCCGCCGTTGTCGTGGTCGTTTCTACCCGAGTCCTCATTGGAACGCTTCTCGGAGGAACGGTGGCGACCCCGGTCGGATGAGCCCGACTCGGACCCAGAGCCACTGGACTTACCGCCGGAGGGGCTGGGAGCGGAGGTTTGGGTGTCAGGGGAACCGCCGCCAGTGGCAGCTTCAGTGGAATCAGGCATATGGGAGTCCGTGGTGTTTCTGGCCTCAGAAGTGGGCCGCAGCGAAAGGAAACGCAGGTTTGCGGTGGATGGGGTCTCCTCGCCAGCCGGGACATCCGGGGGGCTGAGACAACCTTGCTGCAACGGAAAGGGGTGGCTATCGGGAAAGATCGCCGAAGCCGCAGGCAGGATGGAGAACAAGCCCTGTGTTGTCAAGGGCCAATTATCGAGCATAGAACTCCCGCAGCGCATTCCCCTCGGGTAGTCTCCCCCGACTATGGCGGCTCCCGATGATGCAGCACGTTCGCGTTGGCTCGAGCTTGCCGCTGCCATCGAGCAGCACAACCGCCGCTACTACGTCGAGGCTGCACCGACGATCTCCGACCGTGAGTACGACGCGCTGTTTCGCGAGCTCCAGGACCTGGAGACGGCCTGGCCCCAGCTGTGTGGGCCCGACTCGCCCAGTCAGCGAGTCGGCGGTGAGCCTCTCGACAGCCTGGAGCGCTATGAGCACCCGACACCGATGCTCAGTCTGCAGAACTCCTACGACGAGCAGGAGATCCGAGATTTCGACCTGCGGGTGAAGCGCTTTCTGGGGATCCCCGAGGCAGAGGGAATCGAGTATGTCGTCGAGTCGAAGCTGGATGGCATTGCCATGGAGGTCATCTACCACGACGACCTGCTGGAGGTAGCAGTGACCCGTGGTGATGGTCACGTCGGTGAGAACGTCACCGAGAACGTGCGCACGATCCGCAACCTGCCGCTGCGCCTGCAGGGTGGCCGTGGTGCTGGACCGGCAGTTGCCGGAAGGATTGCGATCCGCGGTGAGGTGGTGATGACCAGCGAAGGCTTCCAGGAGCTCAACGCGCAACGGGTTGTCGCGGGTCTCGAGCCCTACGTGAATGCTCGCAACTCGACTTCTGGCACGGTACGAAACCTCGACTCCCGCATTGCCGCAGCCGCCCCGCTGCGTTTCTTCGCCCACTCGGCGGGCAAGGTCTCGGAGCTGCAGGCCGGATCCCACCACGAGTTCCTGGCCAGCAGCCGGGCGTTCGGCTTCCAGGTTGCCGAGGGTTGTGAGTTGTGCCCCGGCATCGATGCGGTAATTCGCCACCTGGGCCTCATCGAGGAGAGCCGCCCGAAGCTGCCCTACGACATCGATGGTGCCGTGGTGAAGGTGAATGCCCACAGACTCCAGGAGCGCCTCGGTTTCGTCTCACGCAGTCCGCGCTGGGCCATTGCCTTCAAGTACGCAGCCGAGCAGGCCACGACGCGGCTGCTGGACATCGATGTGCAGGTCGGTCGTACGGGCGCCATCACCCCTGTCGCACGGCTGGAGCCCGTGTTCGTCGGCGGGGTCATGGTGTCGAATGCCACCCTCCACAATCGCGACGAGTTGCAGCGCAAGGGGATACGGATTGGCGATTACGTGGTCGTGCAACGGGCAGGCGACGTGATCCCGCAGGTGGTGCGGCCGCTGCCGGAGCGCCGCGACGGCAGCGAGCGCGTCTACCAGTTCCCCGAGCACTGCCCGGAGTGTGGCACCGAGGTTGCCCTCGTGGAGGGGGAAGTGGCGGTGCGTTGCCCCAATGAGCGCACCTGTCCAGCGCGCATCCGTACTCGGATCCAGCACTTTGCTGGTCGAGGCGCTCTCGACGTTGAGGGTCTCGGCGAGAAGCTGATCCGACAGTTGGTGGAAACCTCGCTGGTGGGCAGCGTTGCCGATCTCTTCGTGCTCGAGCAGCGGCGCGACGAACTCGTCGCCCTGGAGCGCATGGCCGAGACCTCAGCCGACAACCTGCTGGTCGCCATCGACCGGAGTCGCAAGGCGCCCATCGACCGCATCCTGTTCGGACTCGGCATTCGTTTCGTGGGCGCCACGGTGGCTCGCAAGCTCTGTTCGCACTTCCTGTGCTGGGATCGACTGGCGAGCGCGAGCATCGAAGAGTTGCAAGGCATCGACGAGGTCGGGCCGGTGGTAGCTGAAGCCGTGCATGGTTGGTTTGCCGAGGAGGAGCACCGCCAGCTGGTCGTGGCGCTGCGTGCGGGAGGGGTCCTTTTCCAGGACCAGGAGCCTGCCGAGGAACTCGGCGAGCACCCGCTGCGAGGCAAGAACGTGGTCGTCACCGGTACGCTGGCGTCCATGGGCCGCGATGAGGCCAAGCAGCGCATCCTGGCGGTCGGTGGCAAGAGCGCTGGTTCGGTCAGTGCCAAGACGGACTTCCTGGTCGCCGGCGAGAACTCCGGTAGCAAGCTGAACCGGGCGAACAAGCTCGGTGTCCCGGTGCTCAACGAGGAAGAGTTCCTGTCTGTGCTCGACGGAGCCGACCCCGAGGGAGCCGAGCAGCAGGCCGGCGATGCGGCCGGCCAGCTCGAGTTGCTCTAGAGAAGAGCTTCCTCAGCGCAGCGGTAGCGGTGCCCGCAGGTCGCGGTCATAGGTGAGCGCTGCTCCCACCAGCAGATGCATGCCCGGGTGCGCGTTGGCGTCGACCTTGCCGCGAAAGATCAGCGCGTCGACGAAGCCACCCACCGAGAGCCCCGGCACGAGCTTGCCGAGAGGAATCACCGACACGTCGCTGCGCAGCTGCAGCGTGAACAACAGGTCGTCCTCGCTGTCTCCGTCGGTGGGCAGGTAGCCCTTCAGATCGCCCAGTGCCGACCAGCGCACCGGTCCCCAGCGCTTCTCGGCCAGCAGTGAAGTCGAGAAGCCCGGGGTGAGGTGCCCTGCCTCCGCGGCGAAGTCATACTCGACGAAGAAGCCTCCCTTGAACTCCTTGAACCACAGGTACTTGCTCAGCGATGCCCCCGCCGTTGTGCGCCACAGGGTCTGTCGCGGCAGCTTGCCTCCGGCGCCGTCATCGCCGCGGGCGAACTCCGAGTCGAAAGCGCTGCGCGCGAACGACGACAGCCGTACGCCTGACAGCTTGCCTGGCAGTGTGACCACCTTGAGTCGGCCCTCGGCACCCAGCAGCAGATCATCTTCCAACTCGACAGGCTCTTCGACCCCCGGCAGCTTCGAACGTCCGAAGGCGCCCTTGAAGAAGACAGTCACTGCGCCCCGCTTGTCGTCGTAGGTGCCGGCGATCCGTCCGCGCAGGGTGGCGCTCAGCGAACTCTCCTGCTGCACTCGGCTCTCCCGCGAGCTCTCGTAGCCGCCACGGTTGCCGACTGGAACAGAGCCGGTGACCTGCAGTGCGATGCCGTCCAACTCCAGGGTGAAGCGAGGGCTGATTCCTCTCTGGTCGCTGAGTAGAGGGCGCAGGCGCGAGGAGTAGCGGCTGCCGAACTCGGGGTCGAGACTGCGCAGATCGACCAGGGCGTCCTTGACCAGTTCGCGCAGGGGCCAGGGATTCCCGCGCCCGGCAATAGCTGGCTGTCGGCGCCAGCCTGGACCCTGGAAGTGTCGCCAGCTGGGTGCCTTCTTGAGCGCTGCGTTGATGCGGCTGTCTCCATAGACGAAGTCCGTGGTTGCCAGCCGTATGCGTTCGTCGTTGCCCACCACACGGCCCCGGACGAGCACTGTGCTGCCCTTGACCTGGAGTCCCGCGGACCAGGCCCACAGGTCGCCGAGCGGCCCTGCAGCCGCGCTGGCGGGGTCCTCGGACGGTAGCAGCCGGATCGCCCCGTTGAGGGCCTTGAGTTGGCTGCCAGTGACTTCGATGACGACGAGCTCGTCGGCGACCGCCAGGGCCGCGTCTACGAACAGGCGCTGGGCGGGGCCCGCTACCTCGGGGACCGTTGGTAGTGGCCGCAGAATGCTGAGATCGGCGCCTGTGCGTTCCATCATCAGGTTGGCCGTGAGGAGCGCGAAGCCGCGCGCATCGAGGGTGACGACCCGGGCTCCGTCGGGCGCCATTGCCAGGCTGCCGAGATCGGGCAGCAGGATGTCTTCGAGTTGTGAGTACACGTCCTGTCGTACGGCCTGGATCTTCTCCAGCCATGGCAGGTTGGCGGGCAACTCCTCGCCGATCCGTGCCCGCAGGTGACCCAGCCTACGGAGGACACCAGTGTCGGGATCAAAGGACACGTCGATGCGACCGAGGAGTCCGCCGCCGAGTCGAGCCACCAGGGCAGGGGAGCGCGCGCGGCGATGTTCGATGGCGCGGGCCCGCAGAGCGCTCTCGCCGATCTCCTCCCAGCGGGGCAGGCGAAGGTCTGCGGTGAAATCGCCCAACACCAGGTCGACCCCGGGCAGATGGCCGGCAAGCTGTCGGGCCCCAACGCCGAACAAGACGACGAGGTCAGCAGGGGTTTCCAGTGCCGTCGACAACTCAGTCAGCACCTCGAACAGTGCCGATCTGTCGCGGATGCGCACGCGGCTCCGCTGCTCGGGCGGCAGGCGATCCAGTAACTGCGGATCGGACCAGCCGATGAGCACCACGCGACGCCCTGCGATTTCAACCAGGCGCCATCGCTCGAACAGGGACTTGCCGGCGGGGTCCGCGAGATTTGCGGACAGCAATGGGACACCGGCCTCGGCCGCCTCAGTCCGCAGGGTGTCCACGCCGACCAGCAACTCCGCCTCGCCGGGGGCGAGGCCGTCCAAGCCCTGTTCCTTCCAGAACTGCCAGGTGTTGGGCCGTTGCAGCGAGATGGCCTGGTCGGAGAGGAAGGAGCGCCCTTCCACGGCTTCCCCGGCCGACAGGTACAGGTTCTTGCTTGCGTCCCAGCGACCCAGCAACTCTGCTCGGCGAGAGCCCTCACCTTCCAGTCGCGAGACGACGTACACAAACGCCGGTTGGCCGGCCTCGGTCTTGCCGGTGAATACGCTGCGTAGTCGCGCCTCCCAGTGAACTGATTCGATCGCCTGCTCCAGGGGGGCACGGTCGAGGTTGGGCTTCACGAACAGCATGCCGGCGTCTGCATTGACCGGGCTGACTGTGCGGGCCTCGCGTAGCGGGGGTGGGCGCAGGGGGTCCGTGTCCAGCGCTGCCTCGAGGATCGGTAGTACCGCCGCCGCAGTTTCAGCAGGCCAGGCGATGACCGCGTAGTCGTCGGACACCAGGATGGGCACCTCCTGCTCCTGTACGGAGGCAGCAGCGATGCCGGTCTGGGCCCGCTGCGCGAAGCTGGCGACGCCGTCACTGCTCTGCAGCAGCCAGCGGCCGCGACTGAGGAAGGCGCCAAAGCCGATTGCGCTGCGCTGCCAGTCGCCGGGCGCCTGTTGCAGGGACGCGCCGATCCGGGGCTCGGCCCACAGGTGGGTGCGGGCGGCCGAGAGGCCGCCGGTGCGGCCTTCGTAGACGATGGCAAAGTCGGCGCGAACCGGGACATCTTCCGGCATCTTGGTAGCGGCTGCGGCTGTGTCGGCGGCGGGCAAGGCAGCCTCGGCTTCGGCCTTGCTCTGCGCGTGGGCGGTGCCCTGGTGCAGCGGACCGAGCAACACAATCAACAGAACAGCCAGCTCGAATCGGTACATCGCGCGCCACCATACGCCAGCGCGGGGCCTTGCACATAGCCCCCGGAACCGGAATGGTGCGGCTATGGACTTGTCCCCGACGAGCGCTTCCGGACCGGCTGCTTCCGGCCCTGACGGTATGCGTTCTACAGCGCTGTTGGCGGCCTCTGGAACGGTGGTGTTGGCGCTGCTGTTCTTCGGCCTGGATTTCGCGCTGGGTCGGCGCTTGTTGTTCAGCCACGACATGCAGTTCTCGGATTTCTGGCACCTGCACTACCCGCTCAAGCACTTCTACGCTGAGGGGCTGGCAGAGGGTCGGCTGGCGCAGTGGTGCCACCTGCTAGGCACCGGCGTGCCGCTACACGCCGTGGGTGAAGCCGGCATGCTGTACCCACCCAACCTGTTGCTGTTCTCGCTGCTGCCCCTGCCGCTGGCGACCAACCTGTCCATCCTCGGTCACTTTGTGCTGGCAGGCGTGCTGGCGGCGCTGTTTGCCCGCCACCTGGGCGCATCCCGCGGCGGCGCCCTGTTGGCCGGGCTCAGCTTTGCGTTCTCAGCGTTTTTTGTCGGACATGCCCGCCACATGAACCTGAGCGCAGTGGCTGCCTGGATCCCCGGGTTGCTGTTGCTGCTGGAGCGCTACTGGAGCAACCGTCGGTCCATCGACCTGGCGGCGCTCAGCGTCGTCGGGGCGCTGTGTCTGCTGGCCGGTCATCCTCAGCTTGCCTACAACCACGCCCTGGTGGCGGCCGGGTACGCGCTCTATCTCAGCTTGCGTGCCCCGCCGCAGGGGCAGGTGTCCGCTACCACCTGGTGGGGCAGTCGCCCGCGTCTTCGTTTTGCGGTGGCGGTGCTGGGTGCAGCCATGGTGGCTCTGTCCCTGGGCGCCCCACAGCTACTGCCGAGCCTGGAACTGCACCGCCAGGGTCCCCGCCAGGGAGGCCTGAGCTACGAGTACGCCAGTGAATTCGACCTGCACCCGGCCTACCTGTGGACTTACCTGCAGCCCAACCGTTTCGGCCGTCCGGATCGTTTCAGCCATGACAACAAGAGCGCTGATGGTTCGCCTACGGACGTGCCGCAGTCTGGTTTTCGCGGCGTTCCTGGGGCCACCAACCTGTACTGGGAGGTGGTTGCCTACCCTGGCATCGTGCCCTTGTTGCTTGCCGCATGTGCCCTGTTTGGTGGTTGGCGACGTCGCGAGATCCGGGTGCTGGCCGTGTTGGCTCTGTTGTCCCTGTTCCTGGCTCTGGGCCGCTTCGTGGGCATCGGTGCGCTGTTGCACCAGGTGCTGCCCGGCTATGACCTGTTTCGTATCCACCCCCGCTTCCTGCTGTACGTGAATCTCGCCCTGGCGGTGCTGGCGGGTCTCGCGCTGAGTTCGCTGCAGGCCCGTTTGCGGGTTCGAACAGCCTGGCTGGCCTTCGCAGCGGCTGCCGTCGCGGTGCTGCTGACGGTCGGTGACCTGTACCTGCAACTGGGCTCTCACAACAGCACGATTGATGCTGCTGCCTGGAGCGAGCAACCGGAGTCGCTGACGGTGATCGCAGCCGCCGAGAACAGCGTTGCGCAGCGCTCGCGTCTGCTCAGCTTCGATCCCGAGCAGAAGGTGTTCCTGCGTGGCTACCTGTCGAGTCAGGGGTGGTCCGCAGGACACGAGCGCTACGAGCCCGCCCGCAACCTGGCGCGTGACAACTACAACCTGTTGTTCGACGTGCCCCAGGTGGAATTCTACCTGCCCTTGTACCCGCAGCGGGCGCGCGCACTGACAGAGTCGCTGTACCTCACCAACCGCAAGACGGGCCGGGCTGACCAACTGCACAGGCCACTGGCCGCGCTGTTCAATGTCGGCTATGTGCTCGCCTCTGAGCGCGGTGCACCATCGGGCTTGCCGCAGGTGCGTCGCTTTCCTGCTGCCGACAAGGCGGCCGTCGAGCCGATCCTGCTGCATCGCGTGCCGGGCGTGCTGCCACGCGCCTTCCTGGTGGGCTCAGCTCGCATCGCCAGCGGCGCGGCTGCTTCGGCGGACTTCCTGCCGGCAGAGCAGATGGAGGCTTTGCTTGCGGTCACCGGGCGAGATTTCAATCCCTTGCGGCAACTGGTGATCGATCGCAGAGCCGGTGAGGAAAGTCCACCGACGGGCCTCGTTGCCGAGCCGGTGACCGGCACGGTGAAGGTACTTCGGCACGAGGCCGAGCGAATGGAATTGGCGGTGAGCGCAGATCGTGATTGCTGGCTGTTCGTGAGTGATACCTGGTACCCCGGCTGGCAGGCCACGCTGGATGGGCAGCCGACGCCCATCTTCCCAGCCAATGTCGCCGGCCGTGCCGTCCGGATCCCAGCCGGTGAACACAGCGTGGTCTTCCACTTCCGTTCCGGCTCGTTGCGCATGGGCGCTGCACTGGCGCTGCTGGCCTTGCTTGCCCTGGCGGTGTTCGTCGTGCGGTTCCCCTCCAGAGAGCCTTGACGGGGGAGGGCTCAGCGCCTAGGTTCGCGCCCGCTCGGAAGGTTGTCGGTCCGGCTCTCGGATGCTCGCGGGGGGCGGCAGTTTCGGACCTGAAGTGATTGGCACGACGACCGCCGGAGAATCCCCGTGCAAGAAATTCGTACATTTTCGCCCTCACAGAGCAGTTTTGCTTCTGACTCGGTTCCTGTCGACCTGGACCTGATGTCCGGCGTGCAGAAGCCTTCCCGCTACCTCGGTGGCGAGGTCGGCCAGGTGCGCAAGGACCTCAGTGCAGTGCGCTCGGTCGTCGGCCTTTGTTATCCCGACCTGTACGAGATCGGCATGAGCCACATCGGCTTGCGGATCCTGTACTCCATCCTCAACGGCATCGACGACGTCGCTGCCGAGCGTGTCTACGCAGTCGCGCCGGACATGGAGCAGGGGTTGCGCAGCCGCGGCGCCCTGCTCAGCACGCTGGAGAACCGGGTCGCCCTCAAGAACCTGCACGTGCTCGGCTTTACGCTGCAGTACGAGCTGTCCTACAGCAATGTCCTGCAGGTGCTCGATCTGGGTGGCATCCCGCTGCGCAGTGCCGACCGTGGCATCGAGCATCCGCTGGTTATCGCTGGCGGCCCCTGCGCGTTCAACCCCGAGCCGTTGGCGCCCTTCGTGGACGCGGTCTGTCTCGGAGACGGCGAGGAGACCGTCGTGTCTGTCGTCGAGGCAGAGCAGCGCTGGCGCGGCACTGGCAGATCCCGCGAGTACCTGCTCCGTTCGCTGTGCGACATCCCCGGGGTGTACGTGCCGAGCCTGTACACGCCGCACTACCTGGACGACGGTCGGATTGCGTCGGTCGAGGCTGCGCCCGGCCTGCCCGAGCGCGTACTCAAGGCCATCGTCACCGACCTCGACAAGGCGCCCTATCCCACAGAAACCCCCGTGCCGTTCATGAACGTGGTGCACGACCGCGTCGGCGTCGAGATCCAGCGTGGATGCATGCGTGGCTGCCGCTTCTGCCAGGCGGGCTACATCTATCGTCCCGAGCGGCAGCGCAGCCCCGAGACCATCCAGAAACTGGTCCGCGAGTCGCTGCGGAAAACCGGCATCGAAGAGTACTCGTTGTTGTCGCTGTCGGCCGGTGACTACAACTGCGTGGAGCCGCTGCTTACCTCGCTCATGGACGAGCACGAGAAGGACCGCTCGGCCATCAGTCTGCCGTCCATGCGCCTGGAGACTCTCAGCCCGGAGATCATGGAGCAGGTGGGTCGGGTGCGTAAGACCAGCTTCACCGTCGCTCCCGAGGCCGGCTCCGATCGGCTCCGCTCGGTGGTCAACAAGGTCATCGACGAGGACGTACTGGTCGACATGGTCGACGAGGTGTTCCGGCGCGGCTGGCGCAGCCTGAAGCTGTACTTCATGCTCGGTCTTCCCACCGAGCAGTACGCTGATCTCGAAGCGATTGTCGACCTGGGCGCTCGCTGCCTGTCGCGGGCTCGTCGTTCGGTTCGCGGTGCCGCCATCAATGTCTCTGTGTCCAGCTTCGTGCCCAAGTCTCACACCCCCTTCCAGTGGGCGTCCCAGATTGGCCTCGAGGAGATTCGCAACCGGCAGGACTTCCTTGCCCGCGAACTGCGCCGGGAAAAGCTGGGCTTTCGTTACCACGAGAGCCGCTCGTCGGTGATGGAAGGGGTCTTCTCCCGCGGCGACCGCCGCGCCAGCGACCTGCTCGAGGCAGCCTACCGGGCCGGAGCCCGGCTGGACGGTTGGCAGGAGCATCTCAGTCACGATGCCTGGGCGCAGGGCTTCGAGGAGACAGGGCTCAGCAAGGAGTTCTACAACCAGCGTCACCGCGCGGGCGATGAGGTCTTCCCCTGGGACCACATCGATATCGGAGTGAAGCGAGAGTGGTTGTGGGAAGACTGGCAGGACGCTCTCGAGGGTGGCTTCGTGCCCGACTGCTCGGACGACCCCTGCTACGACTGTGGCGTCTGCGACCACAAGGTCGTGCACAACCGGATCTACGCAAGCCCTGAGCCCGAGTCCCCCCCCGAGCATCGTGATCGTCGCCGTCTGCAGGGCAGCGTCGACTACCGCAAGCAGGACCCCCAGTTCGTCGCCATGCCGCAGCCCCCCGGTCGCAAGGCCAACAATGTCGTCGATGCGGTGCCTTCGCAGGGCCTGGCGCCGGGCTCCGCGATTGCCCGGGCAGCGCATAGGAACCGGCCGCTCGAGCCGCTGGTTCAGCCGCGCACTCCCACTCCGCCGAGCATCGACTCCGACGCTCCCGAAGATCTTTGCGACACCCGGCTTCCGCCCGAGCAGCGGATCAAGGTGGAGATCCGCTACGGAAAGCGTGACTCGCTGGCCTACCTGGGTCACCTCGAGGTGATGCAGGTGTTCCGTCGGGCGCTGCGCCGCCTCAAGGCACCGGTGATCTGGAGTCGTGGCTTCCGCCCCGCAGCGCGCCTCAGCTTCGGCCCCGCCCTGCCGGCGGGCATGTGCTCGACCAGCGAGTTTGCGGAGTTGGAACTCAAGCGTCCGGTCGATGTCCGGGAGTTCTGCCTGGCCCTGCAGGCGGAGATGCCCGAAAACCTGCCGGTGTTCGCAGTGCGCGAGGTCGACATCAGAGGCGCTGCAGTGGCTATGCGTATCGGTCGTTGGGCCTACCAGGTGATGCCGCCTAGCGACCAGCGCGACGCTGCCGGTGCTGCAGCGAGTCAGTTCCTGGCTTCTGGGTCAGCGCTGGTCGAGGTAACCCGCAAGGGTAAGACGAAAGTCATCGACATTCGTCCGGTCGTCACCGACCTGCAGGAAGTTGCCGACGGCGCCTGGCAGGTGGAGGTCGAGGCCGATGGCCCCGGCGCGCGCATTCGCGACATTCTGAGAGGCGTATGGGGTGGGATGGCCGCGGCCGGTACTGGCGGCTGGGCCACTACCCGAACCGGCGCTACCTTCCACTCTGAGGCGGATTGCTAGGTGAGCCCTCGCTTCTCGGTAGACAGCGCACTGTTGCTCAACCGCACGGCGGGAGAGTTGCGCGTGGCTCTTGTCGAGGGGGGGACGCCAGCGGCATTTTACGTCGAGCGGGCCCGCGAGCGGGGCACCGTCGGCAACATCTACAAGGGTCGCGTCGTCCGGATTGTGCCGGGCATGCAGGCTGCCTTTGTCGAGGTCGGCCTGGATCGAGCCGGCTTCCTCTACGTCGGCGACGTCGCCGAGTCCCGCGCTGCGCCGGGTCCGCCTCCTGAGGCTGTGCCGGTGGATCCCGAGAACACCCTGAACCCCCTGGCCGGACAGGAGGCGAGTCCCACCTCGACCTGGTCGGAGCCCAGCGCCATGGAGTGGGTAGCCGCCGGGGGACCCGATGCCGAATCGACGGTCGGTATGTTGGGCGAAGCCGAGGAAGCCTGTGACCCCGAGGCAGAAGCGACTCGAATCCCCGGATTAGAGCGAGCCCTACGCCGCCAGGCCCGGATCCAGGATGTCCTTCGGCCGGGCCAGGAGCTGCTGGTCCAGGTGCGCAAGGAAGCGCTCGGTAGCAAGGGGCCCCGCCTGACCAGTTCACTGTCGGTGCCCGGTCGTTTCCTGGTCTATGTTCCCGGTGGTGCCCGGGTGGGTGTGTCGCGGCGCATCACCAGCGAGGACGAGCGCGAACGTCTGCGGCAACTGGTCGAGGGGCACCAGCGCCAGGGCGAGGGCTTCATCGTCCGCACCGCCTGTGAAGGCGTTGGCGAGGACATCCTGGTCGCCGACATGCAGTACCTGCGTGAGACCTGGGCGGCGATCGAAGCTCGTTCGGTCGGGCAATCCGCGCCCTCGCTGTTGCACGAGGAACTGGATCTTGCCCTGCGATCCGCCCGTGACCTCCTCTCCGAGCAGTTGAGCCGCGTCGTGGTCGACGACGCTGCTGACTTCGAGCGGGTGACTGACTTTATCGAGCGCTTCATGCCCAGGGTCAATGGCAAGGTCGAGCGCTACGACGAGCCCACGCCACTGTTCGAGGCAGCCGGTGTCGAGCGCATCCTGGGGCGTGCGCTTGGCCGCAAGATCCAGCTTCCATCGGGGGGCTACGTGGTGTTGGAACACACCGAGGCGCTGACTTCCATTGACGTGAACAGCGGCCGCTACGTGGGGGGTCGTAGCCTCGAAGAGACCACCTTGAAGGTGAACCTCGAGGCGGTCGAGGCGGTTCTTTACCAGTTGCGGCTGCGCGACATCGGCGGTCTGATCGTGATCGACTTCATCGACATGGAGGACCTCGAGGGACGCGCTCAGGTGGAACAGGCCATCGAAGCTGGCCTGGCAAAAGACCCGGCGCGTTCCAGCTTCCTGCCGATCTCCGAGTTCGGCCTGGTGGAAATGACACGACGTCGGGTGCGTGAGGACCTTGCGACCAACCTGCAGACGTCCTGCCGCCTGTGCGATGGCTCGGGTCGGCTCAAGTCCCGCGAGACGGTTGCCTACGAGGTGCTCCGCGAGGTGGCGCGCAATGTCAACCGGGACTCCGGCACGGTGCAGGAGCTGACGGTGCGCTGCGAGCCTGGAGTCGCCGGACACCTGGAGGCGCGCGAACAGCCGGCTCTCGACAAGCTGGCAACGGTGCTCGGCAGTCCCGTCCAACTCGTGGCCGAGGAGAGCTTTCAACGCGATCGATTTACCGTGTCCTTCCAGGTGCGGGAAGGGAGCTCCCCGTGACGGTCCCGGAACAAGCAGTAGAGTCCAGGTCCCGCAGCATTCGGGCTGCCTTGCGCGACAACCTGGTCGCCGGGCTCCTGGTTGCAGCGCCCCTGTCGGTCGTGCTGTGGGTGTTCAACAAGCTGGTGCTCAGCATGGATGGCGTGCTGGCGCTGGTGCCGACACAGATCCGTAGCCTGTTGACTGTTCATCTACCGGGGCTCGCAGAGCCCATTCCCATCCTCGAGACCCCCGGCCTCGGCTTCTTCCTCACCTTAGTGCTCATCATCCTGATCGGGATGCTGGCGCGCGGCTTTGCCGGCCGCCGGGTGGTGGCCAGCCTCAATGCACTGGTCGCGACGGTGCCGATCCTCGGCACCATCTATGCGGGCATCCGCCAGCTGCTCGAAGCGGTGTTCTCCTCGCGGGCGCAGAACTTCCAGCGAGTCGTACTGGTCGAGTTTCCTCGTCCGGGTTGCTTCTGTCTTGGCTTCCTGACTGCCGGGGCCTGGAAGGGCGTCGAGGAGGCCGTGGGCGAGGCGATGGTGTCGGTGTTTGTGCCGACCACTCCCAACCCGACCTCGGGCTTCTTCGTCATGTATCCCAGCAAGGATCTGAAGGTCCTCAACATGACCGTCGAAGAGGCCTTCAAGGCCATCATGAGTTCGGGGATCGTGATTCCGTCGGATGGCGGACTTGCCGTCGATGTTGACGTGGCTGAGATCACCGCCGAAGTGGGCGCCATCAGCGGCGAGTTCGCGGAGGCAACGGAATGACGGTCGCGGTCGAGAGGCTCTTCGTCGTGGGCGAGGACGCCCGCCAGGATCTCATGGGCATGACCATGGACGAGCTGTGCAGCTTCGCCGAGGACGTGCTGGAAGAGCGCTCGTTTCGGGGCCGGCAACTGTTCAAGTGGCTCTACCAGAAGACCTGCACCGACTTCTCTGTGATGACCGACGTGGCCAAGACCGTGCGCGCCCGGCTACAGGAGATCGCCCGGATTTCGCGCCTCGAAGAGCGCTCCGTGCAGCGCTCTCGCGACGGCACGATCAAGTTCCTCTGGGGCCTCGAGGATGGCCTGCAGGTGGAATCGGTGCTCATTCCCGAAGATCGACGACTGACCCTGTGTATTTCGACCCAGGTGGGTTGCCCGCTGGACTGTGACTTCTGCGTCACCGGCAAGGGCGGCTACGCCAGGAATCTCAGCCGCGCCGAGATCCTGCTGCAGGTCATCCAGGCCCAGGAGCACAGTCCCGAGCGAAAGATCAGCAACATCGTGCTGATGGGCATGGGCGAGCCCCTGCTCAACCTGGACAGCGTCATTCCGGCCATGGAGATCGCCCAGGAGAACGAAGGTCTGGGCTTCTCGCATCGGCGCATTACGCTGTCGACGGTGGGCCTGCTGCCTCAGCTTGAGGAGTTCGGCCGTCGTTCTCGCATCAACCTGGCGGTTTCGCTGCACGGCACCACGAACCCGCAGCGCAGCGCGCTGATGCCCATCAACCGCAAGTACCCGCTCGAGGACCTGATGGCAGCGCTACGACGCTTCCCACTGCCGCACCGCAAGCAGATCACTATCGAGTACATCCTCATCCGGGGCGTCAACGACAGCGTCGACGACGCCCGCAGGCTGATCGAGTTGCTGCGCGGCATCCCCGCGAAGGTCAACCTGATCCCCTATAACAACAACCCGTTTACCGAGTACAAGACCTCCGAGCAGCGCGACATCCTGGCCTTCCAGGAAGAGTTGATGGAGTCCAGAGTGCACACCATGACCCGACTCAACCGCGGCGAAGACATTGACGCGGCCTGTGGTCAGTTGGGCGGCTACAAGCAGCAGCGTCCGAAGCGCCGAGAGGCCAGGGCTGCAGAGGAGCAGAGATGAAGACCGTTGGAGTGATTGGTGGCAGTGGCCTGTACGAGATCGAGGGTCTGGCAGATGTCCAGGAACTGGCAGTGGAGACGCCGTTCGGCGCGCCCAGCGACGTCATCGTCTCGGGGATGCTCGGCGACACCCGCATGCTGTTCATTCCGCGGCATGGCCGCGGCCACCGGTTCACGCCCAGCGAGGTGCCCTACCGCGCCAACATCTGGGCGCTGAAGAAGCTGGGGGCAACGTGGTGCATTTCGCTCTCGGCGGTTGGCTCACTGCGCGAAGAGATCGTGCCTGGTGACGTGGTGATTATCGACCAGTTCATCGACCGAACCAAGAATCGCCCGTCTACCTTCTTCGGCAACGGCATCGTCGGACACGTGCCCTTTGGTCAGCCGATCTCGCCGGTGTTGGCGGGCGTACTCGAGGCGGCTTCCCGGGAGGCAGGCGCCCGGGTCCATGTCGGTGGTACCTACGTGTGCATGGAGGGACCTGCGTTCTCGACCCGTGCCGAGTCCTTCCTGTATCGCTCCTGGGATGCTTCGGTCATCGGCATGACCAACCTGCCCGAGGCGAAGTTGGCGCGCGAGGCGGAGATCGCCTACGCGACCATCGCGCTGGCGACCGACTACGACTGCTGGCACAGCGGCCACGATGACGTGTCAGTCGATGCCGTCATAGCGATCATGCGCAAGAACGTAGCGCTGGCAAAGCAGATCGTCGCGATCGCGGCGCAGCAGGTCCCCGAGCAGCCTGACCCCCTGGTGAGTGGCGCTGCGGAGTTTGCGGTGATGACCGCGCCCGATAGAATCCCCGCGGACCGTCTCGAGGCCCTCCAGCCGATTCTCGGAAAGTACTTCGGGTAGGGAACCATCATGGACTTTGCGGTGACATTCGGTACTCAGCGGCGCAGCGCATTCGGGCCTGTCGGTGTCTTGCTGTGCGTGCTGCTCGTGCCGGCGACGGGCTGCATCAGCCACCAGAAGATCCGCGAGTCCGAGGGCCACAGGACACTGTCCATCGCCAATCTCAACGACGGCGACACCGCCGGTGCCATCACCCGAGCGAAGCAGGCGGTCAAGGCCAACCGCTGGGACGCCAACGCCTGGCAGGCTCTGGGACTGGCCTACTTTGCTGCCGACATCACCGATGAGGCTGAAAAGGCCCTGCTCAAGTCGCTGAAGCTGCAGCCAGAGTTCAGCCAGGCGCAGCTCAACCTCGGCAGTCTCTACCTCGCCGCGGAGCGTTGGGATGACGCCATCCTATGGCTGGAGAGGGCCGCCAAGAACCCCGAGTACCGGCAACCCGACCGGGCAATGCACAACCTGGGCTGGGCCTGGTTCAACAAGGGCGAATACAGCAAGGCCCGCAAGTACTACCAGCGGGTGCTGCGGGAGTTCGATCGATTCTGTCCGGCCCTGCTGAACCTGGGCCTGGTGGACGAGGCCGAGGGCAAGATCGAGGACGCGCTGAAGCGCTACCAGCAGGCCGCCGAGTGTGACCCGTCCGATCTCAACGCGAAGCTTAACCTGGGCATTGTCGAAGGGCGCCTCGACATGCTGTCTGATGCCTGCAAGCACCTGAGCGTCGTGGAGAAGGCCGATCCTTATGGCGAACTCCACGACCGGGCAAGGGACTATCTCAAGCGCCTCGAATGCGAGCAGTTCTCCAAGATGTGAGAACTGACCCCGAAGGAAAGCGACGTGTCCAAAGACCGCAAGCAACTGTTGGTCAATTCGCTGCGTCGCCTCGTTCGGCGCGGCGCCTCGGCCCACCTGCGGCGCATCTTCGAGAAGACCCGCAGCGAAGACCTCGCAGTCGCCATGGAGGAATTCCTCGGTGGGGAGGCGCGCAACCTGTTCTCGATGCTTCTCGAGGACCCGGTTCGCGCTGCCGAAGTGGTGTCTGCTTTTGACCACGGCCGCGTCGACGAGTTGTTCCAGGGACTGCAGCCGTCCCAGCTGAAGCCGGTGTTCGACAGCCTGCCTGCTGACGACGCGGCGGATGTCCTTGCCAGCCTGCCCGAGGAGTTGCGCAACGGGATCCTCGCCGAGCTGGCCGTCGAGGACAGTGTCGACATCGAAGAGTTGATGCAATACGGCCCGGACACGGCCGGCGGCATCATGAACACCGACCTGTTCGCCCTGGACAAGGAGATGACCGCCCGTGAGGCCATCGTCTCCCTGCAGCAGAACCCCGACGCTGAGGTCGTGTTCTACGTGTACTGCATCAACGAGGACGGCACGTTGGTCGGGGTCCTCAGCCTGCGGCAGTTGCTGCTCGTGGCACCGGCCACCCAGCTCAAGGAAGTGATGAACTCCGAGGTGATCTCGGTGCCCGTGACCATGGACCAGGAGAAGGTGGCCGGCATCGTCGCCCGCTACGACCTGCTCGCCGTGCCGGTGGTCGACGACTTCAACAAGCTGGTCGGCATCGCGACGGTCGACGACGTCATCGACGTACTGCAGGAAGAGGCCACCGAGGACATGCTGAAGATGGCCGGCGTGGTCGAAGAGACCCTGCCTGCCCACTCGGCCCTGAGCTCGGCGCGCACCCGCCTGCCCTGGCTGCTGGTCTCGGTGTGCGGCGGTCTCGGCGCGGCCTTTCTGATCGAGAGCTTCGAGGGCAGCCTCAAGGCGTTGACCATCCTTGCCGCCTTCATCCCCATCGTCATGGGACTCGGCGGCAACGTCGGCGTGCAGGCCTCGACGCTGGTGGTTCGCGGCCTGGCCATGGACCAGATCGACGTCAAGAAGCTGCTGCCCGCCCTGTTGAGCGAGATCAAGGTGGCCACGGTAATCGCCCTGGTCTGCTCGGCCCTGGTCGCGGCTGCCGCGTTCTTCATGGGGGAGGGCCGCTGGGACCTCGCCGGTGCGGTTGCCAGCTCCCTGTTCGTGGTGATGAGCTTTGGCGCCATCCTCGGCACCGCGGTGCCGATGCTGTCGGGGCGGGGGGGGCGCGCCCCCGCCCGGGGGGCGGGGGGCCGCCCGGCCCCCCCCCCCCCCCCGGGGGGGGGGCGGGTGG
>CAZBDA010000008.1:36563-77463 GCA_964490445.1 uncultured Rickettsiales bacterium
CCGTGTCGGCATCGACCCGGCCGTGGCGACGGGGCCCATCCTGACCACGTCCATCGACCTGGTCGGGGTGCTTCTGTACTTCATCATCTGTGCGGCCTGGCTGCCGGAGCTTTGAGAGCAGCAGTGGCTTTCGGTAGCGACGTTCGTGACTGAAGCACTACGCGGCCTCGTCCTGCGCCAGGTGGACTACGGCGAGGCCGATCGCATGGTCTCGCTGCTCACCGCAGAGCGGGGCCGAATCGAAACTCGAGTTCCTGGAGTTCGCAAGAGCCGCAAGCGCTTCGGTGGCCTGGACCTGTACGCGCTCGCTGTGTTCGAGTTTCAGCAGCGCCGCGGCCGCAGCAGCCTCGCCTCGGCCCAGGTCGTGAACTCCTGGCCGGGCATCCGCACCGAAATCGAGCGTCTCGCCCTGGCGGCCTATGCCGCCGAGTTGCTGGTCCAGGCGGTGCCCGAGGATGCGGCCGCGGCCGATGCCTTTCGCCTGGCCGAGGCGGCGTTCGCCTCGCTGGACCTGGCCGATGGCGAGGCTCACGCCGGGCAGGGTTGGGCACGCGCCTTCGAGTTGAAGTTACTGCACGTGCTCGGCTGCCGTCCGATGCTGCGCCGCTGTGCCCGTTGTGGCGAAGCGCTCGCAGGCCAGCAGTTGCGCTGGTCCGTGACCAACGGGGGAGTCGTCGCGGGTCACTGCATTGCCGAGGCGGGGCCGACTCAGGGGGTCGACCCCGGGGTGATCCAGCTGTTGGACCAGAGCCTGCACCTGCCCCTGGCCGAGCAGACCTCGCTAGACTGGGGTGCCGAGCAGCAGCGCTCGGCGCAGGAGATCATGGTGCCCTTCGTGACGTCCCAGGTAGGTTCCCGAGACCGCGCGCGGCGCTTTCTCGACCAGCTGGTCGGGGGCAGCCTGGCGCTGGCCATGGCCATGCTGTTCGTCCTCAGTGGCTGCGGTGATCCTGTGCCGCTGACGGCCGTGCGGGTGCAGGGCTTCCTGTACGGCGAGCGCGCGCCGGCCGAAGACAGCCTGGCCATCTCGGGCAGCGAAATCAGCGCCTGGTCCGACAGCGGCGAGCTGCTGCTGGAAGGCAGCGAACCCTTTGTGGACTTCCCGGGCTTCTACCGCTTCTTGGATCTGCCGCCGCAGACTTCGGTGCACCTGCAGTTCCTGGCCCCTGGCGAGGAGCAGGTCGCCACGATCATCAGCGGCCACACGGCGAGCGATGATCTGTACGTCGATCCCGGCACCTTCCACCTGTGGAGCCGGGACCTGGCCCTGCAGTGGTCCCAGGACTGGGCTGCGGCGACGGCAGGCAAGAGCTTGTTGTCGGCGCCGAGCTTCGACCCCGCCGTGGCGGGCGAGGGGGGCCTGCTGCGTGGCGCCCTGCTGGCGCCGACCGAGCACGTCGGCAGCCGGCTGTTGGCTATCGATTCGAGCGGCCTCGAGCGGGAATTCTGGTACACGGACGAGCAGGGGCAGGCGGTGGTTGGCGGCGGCACCAGCGCAGACGGCGGCTTCGCGCTGTTCGGCCTGGCGCCGGGCCCGGTGCAGGTGCGTGTCCTCGCTCCCGACGGCAGCAGCGTCGAGGAAGCCTTCGCGACCCTCAGCGTCGAGGACGCCGTCACCAGCCTGTTCGACTTCGTGGTGTTCTAGCGGATCCACTGGGCGACCACGTAGGATGAGATGATGGACCACGGCAAGGAAACCCTGCGCTTGATCGGAGTGCCCCTGGACCTGGGTGCCGGGCGCCGCGGTGTCGACATGGGCCCCTCGGCCTTGCGGATCGCCGGCGTCGGCGAAGCCCTGGCTGCCCTGGGCTACCACGTCGAAGACGCCGGCAACATCGACGTGGCGCAGCGTGAGACCCTGCCCATTGGCGATCCTTCCTTGCGCTTCCTCGAGCCCATCACCGAAGTGTGCCGCCAGCTCTACACAGACATCGGCGCTGCCCTGGATGACGGTGTTCTGCCCATCACCCTGGGTGGTGACCACTCGCTGGCGGTGGGCAGCGTCGCCGCCGCGGCCGACTACGCGCGCCGCCAGGGTGAGCGGATGGGCCTCATCTGGCTCGATGCCCACGGCGATATGAACTCGGCCGAGTCGTCCCCCAGCGGCAACATTCACGGCATGCCGCTGGCCTGCCTGCTCGGCAGCGGTGCCGACGCGCTGTGCAACCTCGGCGAGCGCAGCCCGGCCCTCGATGCCCGGGACATCGTGCTGTTCGGCGTACGCGCCGTTGACGCCGAGGAGGTCGTCCTCATTCGTGCTGCCGGCATCAAGACCATGACCATGCGGGATCTCGACAGCCGCGGCATGCAGCAGGTCATGGAGGAGGCGCTCGCCTGCCTGTCCGAGTGCACCCGGCTGCACGTGTCCTTCGATGTGGACTTCCTCGATCCAGGCATCGCTCCGGGCGTCGGCACGCGGGTCCGAGGCGGTCCCAACTACCGGGAAGCGCACCTGGCCATGGAGCTACTGGCCGACACCGGCAAGGTCCGTTCGGTGGATATCGTGGAGCTGAATCCCTGCCTCGACCTTGAGAACCAGACCGCGCGCCTGTCCGTCGAACTGCTGCAGTCGCTGTTTGGAAAGCGGATCCTCTGAGGGCTTCTCCGGCCCCTTGCCTTCGCCGGCAACACGCGTGATCCTTCGTCCGTGGCCGTCGTTGGAAATGTAGTCAAGAACTGGGTCGTGCCAGGCATTGTCGCCATCCTGGTGGTGGCTGCCGTGCAGTCCTTTTTCAATTCTCAGGTGGCGGTGGCCGATGGCGACCCGGCGCCGGACTTCACCCTGGTCGACACCCAGGGTCGCGAGGTCCGCCTCGCGGAACTGCGCGGCAAGTCGGTCATCGTCAACTTCTGGGGTAGCTGGTGCCCGCCCTGCCTGCAGGAGTTACCGGCCCTGAGTCGCTTTGCCCGCTCCCACCCCGAGGTGGTGTTGCTGGGCATCGCGGTGGATTCCGGCGAAGGCGAGGTCCTGGCCGCCGAGAAGAAACGGCTCGACATTCCGTTTCCGGTGCTTGCCGCCGACAACAAGGTCCAGCAGTCCTACGGGGTGCGAGTGTTGCCGACCACCTTCCTGGTGGACGACCAGGGCATCGTACGCCGCCACCATGTCGGCATCGTCAGCTCGGAGAAGCTGGCACTCTGGCTGCGCTAGTAGGTTGCGGCTGGCTCCGGTGCCTGACTATCCTGCCCTTGCAATGAACGATTGCCACCGCTCTCGCCTGCGCTTCGTGGGCCGCTACTTCATCGCCTCGTGGACCATTCCCATCGGGGTGGTCGCGGGGGTTGGCGGCCTCATGCAGAACTGGTCGCGGCTCGTGCGTCGTCGCGAGCGTCGCACCCGGCCGGCGCCCGTCGGCTACCCGCAAGGTGATGGCCTGCGCAAGGTGGGGCGGGGCTGAGCCCAGGCTCCGCTTCGGTCTATGAACCCCTGGTTTTCAGGCGGACGTCCGGTGCTGGTCACCGGGGGACGCGGCTTTCTCGGCAGCCACCTCTGCCTGAAGCTCGCAGAGATGGCGCCCGAGGGCTGCCGCGTCGTGGCCCTCGACAACGGTACGCGCGATTGCTTTGCCTCTTTGGAGATGGAGAGCCCGCCCGCGCTGCAGTTTGTTGACGGCGATCTGCGTGATCCGGCCGCGTGGCTGCCTGACATCGGCAGCCCTTCGGTGGTGGTGCACTGCGCGGCCCTGGCCGGCGTCTCGACTTACTACAGCAACCCGACCGCGGTGCTCGAGGTCAACGGCATCGGCACGGCCAGGCTGCTGTCGGCACTGGAACAACTGCGCCCTGAGTTGTTCGTGAACCTGAGCACTTCGGAGGTCTATGGCCCCCACGCCGAGGGAGTGCGCGAGTCCGATCTGACCCCCATCGGGCCGGTGGACGACCCGCGCTGGACCTATGCAGCCAGCAAGGTGTTCGCCGAGCACCTGGTGTTTGCCACGGCACGCAGCACCGGCTTGCCGGCGGTCTCTCTGCGTCCGTTCAATGTTTACGGTCCAGGCCAGGTAGGTGAGGGGGCCGTGCGCAACTTCTGCGCCCGAGCAGCGGCAGGCGAGGTCCTGCAGGTCACCGGCGACGGCTCGCCGACGCGCGCCTGGCTGTTTGTCTCGGACTTCATCGCGGCGGTCTTCGCCGTGGCGGCACAGCCCGAGTCCTGGGGCAGCACCTACAACGTCGGCAACCCGGCGGCGCGGGTCTCTACCCTCGAGCTTGCCACGCTCATCAACGAGCTCGCAGGCAGCACCGCTGGGGTCGAAATGACGCCGCATCCGGGCACCGATGTCCTGCACCGCTGGCCGCGCATCGATGCCTTGAGAGAGGCGACCGATTGGCAACCGGAAGTCGGCCTCGAAGACGGGCTTCGGCGCACGCTGGAGTTCTGGCGTGCCAGGGAGCGGTAGACTCGGCTCATGACGGAAGAAGAATCGCAAGACGCAGCTCCGCCCGTGGAGCCCGAGCCTAGCGAGCCTGAGGCGACTGAGCCCGAGGCCACCGAGCCCGAGGCCACCGAGCCCGAGGCCGCCGAGCCAGCACCGCCTGCTCGGAGCGCTGCTGCCGTGCGCATGATTCGTTCCCTGCCGCTGCTCTCGGAGCTGCCGGGCTGGGCTGCCTTGTTGCTGGTGGCGGGCCTCGCCTCGCTGGCCTTGATTCTGCTGTTGCAGGTGTTTGAGCTGGGCATCGTTGTCCTGTACCAGGGCCTCGGTGGCCTGCTCAGCGTCCTGCTGGTCAGCTTTGTGCTCGCCTACCTGCTGGATCCGGTGATCGACCGCTTCGAGCGTGCCGGCTGGGACCGTTCCGTCGGCATCGCCATTGCGCTCAGCCTGTTCCTGGCGGTGGACGCGGTGCTCCTGTTGTTGACCGTCCCCTACGTGGTCACCGAGGTCAGCGACCTGGGCGACAACATGGATGGCTACCTCGAAGGGGCCGCCGCCAACGTGACCCGGCTGGAGACCTGGGTGAAGGAACAGACCGGGACGAGCATTGATCTGCGCTTCACTACGATGAAGAAGCGCCTGCCCGAGTTGCTGGGCCGGGTGTCGCTCGATGGGATCGATCCCCTTCGTGTCTTCACGGGCAAGTTGCTGGGCTCCACCCTCGGACTGCTGGGGACGCTCATCCAGTGGTCGTTCCTGCCGATCTTCGCGTTCTTCTTTCTGCGTGACTTCGACACCATGAAGCGGCGCCTGTTTGGATTGGTCCCGTTCCGGTGGCGGCAGCTGACCCTGGACAACTACCTCGAGATCGATGCGCGCATGAGCCGCTTCGTTCGCGGACAGTTGATCGTCAGCGCGATTCTCGCGGTGTTGTACGCGCTGGGGCTGAGCCTGTTCACTAGCATCGATCTCGCCGTGCTGGTGGGAGTGGTGGCGGGCCTGCTCTTCGTGGTGCCCTACTTCGGCACCTTCCTCGGCGTCCTTGCCGGTAGCGTGCTCGCATTCCTCAAGTTCGGAGTCGACGTCGAGATCCTCAAGGTGTGGGCGGTGTTCGGTGTCGTGCAGGTGATCGAAGGAGTGCTGCTCACGCCGAAGATCGTCGGTGACTCCGTTGGCCTGCACCCGGTGATCGTGCTGCTCGCCCTGGTGGCTGGCGGCAACCTGTTCGGCTTCCTCGGCATCCTGCTGGCGGTGCCCCTGGCTGCTGCAGCGCAGGTCCTGCTGGGCGCCTTCGTGAGCTACTACCAGGACACCAGTTGGTTCCTGGAAGGGGAAGCGGCCGCGCCCGGAGTGGACGAGCTGCCCTGATGGCTGCGTCTCTGGGGGCTGATTCGCCCGCGCTGGTGCATCGCTCCCTGGGCCGGATGTCCTACGACGAGGCCCTCGAAATCCAACGCAGTCACCGTCGCGAACTGCTCGAGGGCAGGGGAGACGACGTCGTGCTGACAGTCGAGCATGCGCCGGGGGTACTGACCGCCGGGCGCCGGGCGCTGCCTGCCGAGTTGCGCCTCTCCCTCTCTGAGCTCGACGACCTGGGTGTGGACCTTCGCGACGTCGAGCGGGGCGGCAGTTGGACCTGGCATGGGCCGGGCCAGCTGGTGGCCTACCCGGTAATCGCCCTTCGTCGCTGGAACCTGAAGGTGCCGGCGTTCGTCTCTGGCCTGGAGTGGGCGATGGCGTTGCTGGTGCAGCGCCTGCTGGCTCGCTGCGGCGTCGAGGTCGAGGAGGTGGGCCTGCGTGTCGGCGTGCTCAGGGGCTTTCCGGGCACCTGGGTGGAGCGCAGCGATGGGACCCGCGCCAAGGTCGGTGCTGTCGGGGTGCACGTCCGCCGCTTCGTGTCGCTGCACGGCCTGGCGCTGAACCTGCGGCCGGAACCATGGGGCTTTCAGTGGATCATCCCCTGTGGACTCGACGAGGTAGAGACCACGTCGGTTGCCCGGCTGATCGAGGAGTTCGGCGGCGACGCCGCAGCGCTGCCGCTTCCGGTCGAGGTGGGAGCGGAGTTGGCGCAGTTGTTGCCCAGCTGTTGGCAGGACGAAGCAGGTCAGGGGCCGCTCTGCCTGTCTGCCACGCGGTAGATGATCGCGTGCTGGTCGCGGTACTGCTCACGCAGCCCCGGGTCTCCTGAGAGCAACCTTTCGCCGCCTTCGTAGGGCAGGACGAGGATGGCCCAGCGGGCAGCAAAGTGCTCGCGGATGGGCTTGGACGGGTTGCTGCCCCAACCCTCACCGATCTTGCGGTAGAGCTCCCACAGCTCGGGGTCGTGGAGGGACAGGAAGTGGGGGTCAAGACCTGCGATGTAGCGGTAGCGCGGGCCGTGGAAGACCAACTCGGGGAAGTCGTTCCAGGAAAAGTGGAACAGGGTCTCGCCGGCGGGAATGTTGTCGGCTGCCCAGTTCATCGCCGCAGCAAGGCGATTCGGGTCCATCTCGGTGTTTTCGACTGCGCGGGTCACTCGTTGAGCGGAGTACAGCAGCAGCAGGACCAGTAGCGCCCCGATAGCGAGCCGCAGGGGCCGCCAGCCCCAGCGCGGCGGCGAGGGGTCGAAATCGCGCAAGGACAGGGCCAGAGCCAGCACCGAAAGAGGCACCGCGTACTCGAGGAAGCGCGTGCCCAGTAGCGCGGCCGCGGTGGCACCCGTCGCGGCGACCAGGAACAGGGCCGCAACTCCGGAGCGCCGCTGGCGACTCAGGATCCACAGCAGCCAGGCCGCGAGCAGGGCGAGGACGCCGCCCCAGCCGAGCTGCAGCAGGGTCGCCAGGCTGCCGTCCTGCCACTCCACGCCGACCGGCAGAGAATCCTGGTTGAGTACCTTCAGGACGACGTGTTGCCACAGGTACGAGAAGGTGCGCGGGCTGTGGGGATGGAGGCCCAGTCCAGCCAGCAGCCCCGCCGCCACGACCAGTGGTCCGCGCCACGGGCTCCGCTCCCGGGCACCTGGGATGAGGAACAGGACGACGAGACTGTGCGCGATGGCCAGTGGCAGCAGCACCAGCGATACGTGGTACAGCCAGGCGTACAGCCAGGAGAGCGCGAACAATCGCAACAGGTGGCCGCGACACAGGGCGCCCAGCGCCACCACCAACAGGGCCAGCGACAGGCTCTGAGTGCGCGGCATCTCCATCCGCAACCAGAAGTGCCAGCTGATGGCGGCTGGCAGCAGGGTGAACAGCAGCGGAGACGGTGAGTGCTCCGACCGCAGCAGTCGGTAGCAGGCAAAGGCAGCCAGCGCGGCGAAGCTGGCTGCGGCGACCTTGGCAGCGACCAATTCGGGCAGCAGCCAGGCAAAGGGAGCGAGCAGCAGGTGGAACAACAGTTGGTGGTCCACCCAGCCGTCGGCGAATAGCGAGTGGGGAAGCCACGGCATGCCACTCAGCGTGTCGCCGGCGAGACGAATGTGGAAGAAACCGTCGCTGCCGATGAGGCTGTCGAAGCGGAACTGCAGGGCCAGTGATCCGAGCAACAGCAGTGCGGCGACACCCAGTTGCCGTGTGGCTGAGGTCCCGGGGCGTGGCGAGGCGGCACTGCGGTGGTCGTTGTCGTGGGGGGCAGGGGCCTGGGAGACGGAGGTCACCTTGCGATTGTCGGTGCTGGGCCACGCTGCGCGCAAGCCGGTGCGCTCTGAACGGCGGGAGACAACCCGGCTTTGCGGCCCTGTAGTGGGGTCGAAAGCAGCGCGCGAATTGACAGTGGCCCTCGGATTGCTACATTCCCTTCCGCCTTGGGGGCAATCCTGGGGAATGAAGGCACGTAGCTCAGTGGGAGAGCACTACCCTGACGCGGTAGGGGTCGCCAGTTCAATCCTGGCCGTGCCTACCAACGAAACGGCTCCGGTGAACGGAGCCGTTTTTTGGTTCTGGGCCTGGCAGCGGGCCGCTACACGCTGAACTGACCGATGCGCTGCAATTCTTCGCGCAGCGCGCTCGTGTCGCCGGGGAGCTGCTCGAGGATCTCTCCTATCACCTTGTTCTCTTCGTTCGCCAGCGGGCTCTTGTCTGGCCCCTCGATGGACCAGGCCAGGACGCGGGCGCAGCGCGCCAGCAACTCGACGTGTAGCTGGCCGGGCAGGTCCGGATCGGCACGCGCGATGACCTTTTCGAACCGGCTGGTTGCCTGCCGGAAGTCGTTGTGAGCGAGGTGCACGAGGCCTCGACTGTAGGTGATCTGGAGGCGCGTCGGGTGCGCTGCCGGCAGGGTGCTCTCAGCCAGCATGGCCGCTTCGTCGAAAAAGGTGCCCGCGACGGCGAGTCGGTGTTCGTCAGCGGCCAGCACGCCCAGCTCGTGGAGCACCAGCGGCAGGGTGGCCAGTGGCCGTCGGTCGAGGTCGCCCCCCGACAGTACCCGTGCTTGTTCGAGTAACTCTGCGGCCTCGCTACTACGTCCGCTCGCCGAACAGGCCTGTGCGAGGCTCAGGGCAAAGGCAGCCCGCTGGGCACTACCCACCTGAGCCTCGTCGTCGCCGCTCGCATAGGCTTCCTTGAGCTTTGACTGGGCATCTTTCGCCGCTCCCCGCCGCAGCAGTAGCAGCCCTTCGAGTTGGCTGAGGCTGGGGTTGTCGGTGTTTTCGGACTCCGTGCGTAGGTCGCCAACTGCCTGTTCGGCATCGTCGTCGCGCAGGAAGAAGGCGCGAGCCTGGCTGTGGATCAGTCGCACACGGCGAAGCAGCAACAGGCTGGCAGCGTCCGCGTCTGTCGCTGCTTCAAGGTCGGCGAGCAGGGTGTCGAGAGCGGCGAGGCCGGCCTGCACCTCGCCTGCCTCCAACTGCAGGATGGCCCTGTCGATGCGTAGCAGTAGCAGCAGGTCTGACGGGCACGGCGAGTCTGTGCCATCGATGGCCGCCAGGGTGCGCGCTGCTTGGTCTCGTGCCGATTCCGTCTCTCCGCGCATTCGCAGGAGCCCCACCATGCGGTGAGTCAGCGAAGCGCGCAGGTCCTGTCGGTTCAGCTCTGCGCACAGCTCCCAGCAGGTGTGGTAGGCCAATTCCAGGCTCTCGTCGTGCTCGTGCTCGGTGTCGATCAGGGCTGTGCGTACTGCATCGACCAGCCCGAACTGGAGGTGGGCCCGCTCGTCGGGCAGTGCTTGCTGGCGCTGCAGGAAGTCGAGCACTTTCGGCGAGGCAGCGAGGTAGTCGCGCGAGTCGGTGCTGCAGAATCCGGCGCGAATGACCTCGTCGAGGTCGCCGCTCGGCGCGGCCGCTGCCCGGCACAGCAGCGCTGGCGACAGGGGCCCGCCGTTCACCAGGGCCAGTACCTGGAGCAGCATCTTGTGCCGCCCGTTGCCGAGCAGCGACCAGCCGAGTTCCAGCGCTGCTTCGATCCGGTATGCCGGTCGACGGAAGTGTGCTTGCTGCGAAGGATTGGCTTCCCGGAGTCTTGTCTCGACGCTGGCGGCGAGGTGTTCCACGAGGTCCTCGACGCGGTAGTCCGGCAATACAGCCAGGCAGCCGGCGAGAATATCTATCGCGGAACGATTGTGACCGGTCCACTCCGAGAGCTGGGTTGCCTTGTTTCGCTGTTTGCGCTGAGCGGCCAGGTCAGGGCGGTGGAACAGCAGCCTGCCAGGAGCATCCGATGGTGCAATCGTTTCGGTTTGGGGGAGGGTCACTGCGACTCGATTCTTGACAGGCGGACTCGCCTGGACTACACATCCGCCTCTCGCGCCCCCCTGCGGGGCAGAGACCGGACGATTAATCATGCCGAAAATGAAGACACATCGGGGTGCTGCGAAGCGCTTCAAGAAGACGGCTACGGGCAAGCTCAAGCACGGGCGTGCCTATCACAGCCACATTCTCACCAAGAAGAGCACCAAGCGGAAGCGTGGGCTGCGGACCGTAAAGGTTATGCACTCTGCCGATGCTGCTCGGATCAACCAGATCCTCCCCTGAGGAGGACACCCTGCGCTCCTGCGGGTCGGACGCACCGTCCCCGCGGCAAAATGGAGTAGCAGTGCGAAGGAGCTGCCATGCCTCGCGTTAAGCGCGCCGTGATCCGGCGCAAGCGGATCAACAAGCTATTCCGTGCCAGCAAGGGCTACTTCGGTGGCCGTAAGAACCTGCTCCGTACCGCTGTCAATGCGGTCCAGAAGGCACGTCAACACCAGTACCGTGACCGCCGCGCTCGCAAGGGCGACTTCCGGCGTTTGTGGATCATGCGCATCAACGCGGCCTCCCGTTCGCACGGTCTCCCCTACAGTCGCTTCATCGGCGGTCTGAAGAAGGCGAATGTGGGCGTCAACCGCAAGATGCTTGCTCAGATCGCAATCGAGGACCCACAGGGGTTCTCGGAACTCGTCGAACTCGCCCGCGCCTAGATCTCAGGCTTAGCAACTCAGGGGCTCGCCCATGAGTGTCGACATCGCCAGCCAGAGCGCTGCACTGGCAGAGCAAGCTGCCGGTGAGCTCGCTTCAGCCGCAGGCGAGGCCGAACTCGCTCGGATCAAGTCCACCTACCTGGGCAAGGGCGGTTCGATCGCCGCATTGCTGCGCGAGATCCCGAGCCTCGAGATCGACCAGCGCCGAGAGGCGGGCCGCGCAGTCAACGATGCCAAGAAGAGCGTGGAAAGCCTGTTCGCAAAGCGGCAGGAGGAACTCCGCGGCGCCGCCCTGTCGAGGTCCGCTTCCAGTCCGATCGATGCGACCCTGCCTGGCCGGGCCGGTTGGAGTGGCCATACCCACCCCGTGACACGGGTGTGGGACGACATCTGTGACATCTTCTCGTCGATGGGCTACTCGATCCAGGAAGGCCCCGAGGTCGAGACCGACTGGCACTGCTTCGAAGCGTTGAACATTCCGCAGGGCCACCCGGCTCGCGAAATGCAGGACACCTTCTACATCGAGGACAAGGTCGTCCTGCGCACCCACACCTCGCCAGTGCAGGTGCGCTCCATGTTGAGGCTGGATCCGCCGATGCGTGTGATCTGCCCCGGTGTCGTGTACCGCCGTGACAACGACCTGACCCATACGCCGATGTTCCACCAGGTCGAGGGGCTGGTAGTCGACGAGAAGGTCACGATGGCGGATCTGAAGGGCACCCTGGCCGAATTTGCGCGTGCCTTTTTCGGCGCCGAGACCCGGATCCGCTTCCGTCCCTCCTACTTCCCTTTCACCGAGCCTTCTGCCGAGGTCGACGTCAGTTGCGTGTTCTGCTCGGGTGACGGCGGTTGCCGGGTCTGCAAAGACACCGGTTGGCTCGAGGTGCTCGGCGCTGGCATGGTCGATCCCGCCGTGTTCGCCGAGGTGGGCCGTCCCGAGTATGACCCCGCGAGGGTTCAGGGCTTCGCCTTTGGCATGGGAATCGATCGCCTGGCAATGCTCCGCTACGGCATCGGCGACCTGCGCCTGTTGTTCGAGAACGATGTTCGCCTGCTGGAGCAGTTCTGATGTTGCTGCCCTTGTCGTGGCTTGCCGAGAAGATCGAACTGCAGGGTTCGCCCGAAGAGATCTGTGACCTGCTCACGGGCGGCGGCATCGAGGCCGAGCTGGCCGCCGACGAGCGTCCGGCCTGGGACGGCGTGGTCACCGCGGTTCTGCGCTCGGTCGGCCCCCATCCAGACGCCGACAAGTTGACAGTCACCGCGCCCTTCGATGGCCAGGTCGAGCGCAGCGTCGTCTGCGGTGCCAGCAACCACAAGACAGGTGACATCGTCGCCCTGGCGACGCCGGGTACCGTGCTGCCCAACGGATTGAAGATCAAGAAGTCGAAGCTTCGCGGCGTGCCGTCCGAGGGCATGCTCTGCTCCGAGGCCGAGCTGGGCCTCTCGCCCGAGGCCGAGGGCATCCTCATTCTGCCTGCTGGCACGCCTCCGGGCCTTCCCCTTGCGCAGGTCGTCGAGGCCGGTGATGTGGTGCTGGAGATCAGCCCTACCGCCAATCGTGGCGATTGCCTGTCGGTTCTGGGGGTTGCCCGCGAGCTGGCTGCGGTCACCGGCTGGCAGTTGCGTGGACGGGAAGACGATGCGGGAGAATCGGCAAAGACACTGGTCATGGCGTTGCCAGCTCCGGGGCAGCGTTCGGGACAGGTGGGCAGCGGCAAGAACGCGGTGAACGTCGAGCTGCAGGCGGGCTCGGGCTGCCCCCGCTACTCCTGCGCGGTGATGGAAGGGCTGCAGATCGGCCCCTCGCCGCGCTGGATGCAGGATCGACTCGAGGCGAGCGGCGTGCGTGCCATCAACAACGTCGTCGACTGCACCAACTACGTGATGCTCGAGCTGGGCAACCCGCTCCATGCTTTCGACCGCAGCGTCTTGCGCGGCGATCTGGTGCGCATCGATTGGTCTACAGAGGGAGAACCGGTACGGACTCTCGACGGATCCAGCCACGAGCTCGTGGCGGGAGCGGACCTGGTGATTCGCGATGGGCAGGGAGTGATCGCGCTGGCGGGCGTCATGGGCGGAGAGCACTCCGAGGTGCGCGACGACAGCACGACGCTGTTCCTGGAATCGGCGCACTTCGCGCCCGGGCCGGTTCGCGCGACTTCCCATCGCTGCAAGCTGTCTACGGAGTCGTCGTACCGATTTGCCCGGGGAGTCGACCCGGGCCTGCCACGGCTGGCTTTGCAGCGTCTCATCGAGTTGCTGGAGAAAACATCCGGGGCACAGATCCTGGGCGAGCCGCTCGACCTGTACCCGGAACCGCCCCTTCCCACGGCCACCAGCTTCCGCTTCAGCCGCATCGCGGGCCTGCTTGGCCTGGAACTGAGCCGTGATGCTGTGCGCGAGCTGCTCGAGAACGACGGACTTGCGCTGCTCGATGCGCCGGACGATGCCGATGAGTGGACCGTCCAGGCGCCCAGCTATCGTTTCGACATCGAGCGCGAGGTGGATGTCCTCGAAGAAGTTGCCCGCCTGTGGGGCTATGACAGGATCCCCGCGGAGGTGCCGACCTGCGGTCTGCGCAGCGTGCCGCGGCAGGCCGATGGCCCGGATCTTCGTGGCTTGCGCAAGCTCATGTCCGGCCTCGGCCTGTCCGAGTGCATTCACTTCTCGTTCATCGACCCGGAGTGGCTGCAGAGCTTGGCTATTGCCGACGAGCATCCGTGGAGGTCTGCTGCTGTGAAGGTGGCGAATCCACTTTCTGAGGTTGGCGGCATTCTGCGGCCAACCCTTCTGTCCTCGCTGCTCCACTCGGCCGAGAAGAATCGCGCCATGGGTGCCGAGGACCTGCGCCTGTACGAGTTGCGCCGTGTCTTTTTGGCCCGCGAGGAGGGCTTCGATGTCATCCTCGAGGGCGATGGTCGCCGACCGCTGGAACGAACTCCTGTCATCGAACGGACCATGTTGACCGGGCTGCTCGCGGGCCGGCGGCGCGCCGCAGGTTGGGACCGCGGCGACGAGTCCGTCGACCTGTTCGACGCCAAGGCCTGCGTCGAGGAGGTGCAACGTGCTCTCGACTGCAAGGGTTTCGAGTGGTCGACGGTGGACCTGCCGCCCTTCCTCGACAAGCGCGAGGCGGCTGTCCTGGTGGGTAAGGGCAAGCAGGGAGTCGGTGCCTGGGTGGGGCGGATCGATGCGTCCGTGCTGCGGGCCTTTGACCTCGATGTGGTGGTGTACGCGTTCGAAATTGACGTCGCCGGCATCGCCGGTCGCAAGAGACGAGCCTCCTCGTTCAAGCCTTTCAGTCGCTTCCCCGGGGTCGAGCGGGACCTCGCCTTCATAGCCCCCGACGACGTCGCTGCTGGCTGGTTGCTCGACCAGGCGGAGCGGGTCGCCCGTAAGCTTCAGAAGGACTCGTTCCAGGGAGTCGAAGTGTTCGATGTCTACCGCGGCAAGGGGATCCCCGACGGCACACGAAGCGTGGGACTGCGGTTCCGTTTCCGCGCCTTGGACCGCACTCTCGAGGATAAGAAAGTGGACGGCGTGATGGCCCAGGTAGAGCGACGACTTTGTGAACAACCCGGAGTTATTCTCAGGGGTTAGAGGCCAAGCGGCGAACAGGCTGCTAGGATTGGCCGCCGCCTCGGGACGGCTGCCAATGCCGAGTGAGAAGGAGAATCCAGTGCGTCGAGTCCTGACATCGCTGACGGTGCTGAGCCTGTGCCTCGCCCTGCTCGCTTCGTGCAACCAGGATCCCGAGTACGAGCAACTCAACCTGGAGAGCGACTGTTTCGACGTCGAGATTGCGCCCGAGGGGTCTGTTGGTGACGACGATGACTCGGCCGGTGATGACGACGATTCGGCTGCGGAAGACGCCGGCGCTGAGGACCTGGAGTTGAGCCTGGTTGCTCGCCCCGGCCTGTTCGCCGACGACAGCCTGGGCACGGCCTACCTGTCTCCGGCCTCTGGTCCTGCCGGCACGCGGTTCTTCTTCACCGTGGTGGTCGCCGACAACGGCCTCGAGTCGGGAAATCCCACTTCGATCGTAGACAGAGTCGCCGTGAAGGTGGATAACGGCGCCCTCACCGTGAACGAGTTCGACATGGAGCCCAGTCCTGCAGATGAGAGTCGTTGGACTCTCACCATCGCTGCGGGTGGGGACCCTGTGACCGCCAGCCGGGAAGACCGCCTGTGTATCGCGGTGTACGCAGAGATCGAGTAAAAGAGAGTTTCGCAGCAAAGGCATAGGAGAAAAGCATGACTAAGGCCGATATCATCGAATCTGTGTACGAGAAGATCGGTTTCTCCAAGAAAGAGGCTGCTGAAGCTGTCGAGTTGGTCTTCGAGACCATGAAGTCCACGCTTGCTTCGGGTGAGAAGATCAAGGTCTCCGGTTTTGGGAACTTCGTCGTTCGCGGCAAGCGGGCGCGCGTCGGCCGGAACCCGCAGACGGGTGACGTGATCACCATCTCCGAGCGCAAGGTGCTGACCTTCAAGCCCAGCCAGGTCCTGAAGGACGCCCTCAACCAGCGTCGCAACGAACTCTGAGGCAGGCGTTGCCCGCCGGACAAAGCGCCGTGGCCGAGATCCCGGACAAGGTCTTCTTCAAGATCGGCGAAGTCGCACGTCTTGCTGAACTCAAGCCCTACGTATTGCGCTACTGGGAGACCGAGTTCGGTGTCCTGAGGCCGAAGAAGAGTCGCAGCGGGCAGCGTCTGTATCGGCGCTCCGATGTCGAACTGGTACTGCGCATCAAGACCCTTCTCCGGGACCGGAAGTTCACCATTGCCGGTGCTCGTGCTGAACTTCGCAAAGGCAAGGTGGCGTTCGCTTCCACCGAGGACACCGATACGGTGCGCGTCGAGCCGTCCTCGGTAGAGAAGACCCCCATCCTGCCTGTGGCCGGGGCTGCGGCTGCCGATCCCGGCCTTGCCCAGCGGGTGAGCGCCCAGGATGAGCTGCTTCGACATCTCCGCAGCGAACTCGAGAAGCTGCGCGTCCTCGTGCGAAGCCAGATCCCCCCGGCCTAGGAAGCACTGCGTGTCCGCCCTCCCGCGTGGAGCTGTTGTTATCGACCTGGTTGTTCCTCCCGGAACATCGCAGCACGTCGCAGACCTGCAGACTCGTATCGGCCTGGTCGCTGCCAGCGATTGGCGAGTGGTTGCCGACGACGGCACCATGCAGGAGTCGGCGATGCCGATGCAGCCCGTCCTCGGCAACGACGAGCGGCTCTGGGTCTGGCGAAGCGCCCCGTTCACGCCCACGGAAAGCCTGCACGATGCAGCAGCGCTCGCCGTCCAGTTGGCGGCGATGTGCCAGGCACGGGTTGCTGCGGTCGGTGTCGTCGGGCTGTACTCCTGGGGCTTCGTGCTGGTCGACGACGTCCATACGTTGCATGGCCTGCTGCTGTTGAATTGGCTGTATGACCCGCGAGTCAGCGCTGGCGGCGAGGCTCTCCAAAGCACGCAGCCTGCCGAGATAGCCGCCGAGATGGAGGCCAAGAGTCGCTTGTTTCCGCAACTCTGGACGGTGCATGCAAGCCAGACGATGATGTCGCAGTTGCCGCCCGGAGCACTCAAGGCTGTGGAATCACACCAGGCCCTCTCGCTGCTGGGGCCCGGCGGACGGTTCGATCCGCGGGTCTGGCAGAATTTCGCCCTGCAGTTGGTCATTCCATTCGTCCAGGCCGTGGCAGCTCACCGCTCGTCGCCCGACGATTCGGCGGATGCCGGAGTCGCCTCAGCCGCTGCACCGGGGACACAGCCAGGTGCGCATGCCCCGTTGCCCGGTGCGGGCCCGCTGGCGGCATCGCCAGCAGCGGTGCCCAGCCCTCCCGACGATGGGCTTACTCCACTGGCCCGCGCGCAGGTCGAGGCAGAGCGCCGGCGCACAGCAGGTGAGGAGCAGGATGGGCCCCCGCCGGTCGCAGAACAGAGCGAGGTAGTTGGTCCCGGGGTGACGTGGCACGAAGCCGGGGACGAGCTGGTGCTGTGGGTGCCCGCTGAGCGCTTTGATTCGTCGCTTCTGCGCAAGCTGCAGGGTGGCGACTTCGACCAGTTGCGCGGCAACGAGCGGCCAACGATGCAGCAGCAGGAACGCTGGTCGTCTGCCGGCAGCCCCTTTGTCTCAGAACTCAACTCCTTCGCTCGGCTGTTCCTCGATGGCGTGCCGCTGCACCGACAGGCGTTCGAAGCTGCGGCGAGCGAAGAGGATGGCTGCCTGACGCTGTGCTGCCACCTGCCGAGGGTGTGCCGGGTTCGCGTGGTGGTCTCCGGGGGAGGGGACGCTCGGCGGCGGATCGTCGTGAGTTCCAACCAGGAGCTCGCTGCTGAGCAGGTGCTTCGTCTTGCCGGTCCTTGACAGAGCAGGGGGGCACACGCATCATCGCCCGGCTCTGACTGACGGGGCGTAGCGCAGTCTGGTAGCGCACTTGACTGGGGGTCAAGTGGTCGTAGGTTCAAATCCTATCGCCCCGACCAGCTTCCAGGAGGCTCCTCCACTTTGGGGGGGCCTTCTGTGTTTGTAGGGTCCGTCGTCACCAGTGTTCTGTTCGCCAGGCAGGGGATATGGCCGGTCGCTTTGGCCGGTTCGCCAGGAGGTGGTCCAACTGCCGCCGCCGTATGGACGGACTGGATCCTGGGATGTAGACGCCGTGCCACGCTCCGGTGGAGAGAAATCTTTGCGGAGGACATTGAGCTTTGCCATCGTCGGGCCCACGGTAGAGCAGTACGATGGGCTCGTGATATAATCCGGTGCTAGTCGTTCAGGGGAGTAGCTGCTGGACGCAAGCGCATGAAATTACAAACCTCTTTGCTGCTCTATGTGTGGGTATGAGGGACGCGATGAAGACATTCCGAGACGCGAGCCGATGGGTGTTGAGTTCTGGATTCGCCCTGCTTTGTGTCGTTGCGGTGCTGTCGATGGTGGCCTGCCCGAGTGGCGGCCGCTCCTCGGACATCATCGTCGGCAAGATCACCACCATGAAAGACCAGGAGAACATTCCGGTGGCTCAGGCCCAGATTGTGATCCGGCCCTTGACGCCCGATCCCGAGACCAAGGGTTCGGACGAGCAGCCGGAGGACCCCAGCAACCTGCGGGGTGTCTCAATCACCAACGATACCGGCTACTTCGAGATCAGTTCGTTTTCTTCGAGTTCGACGTTCTCGGAGTACGGTCTGCTGCGGAACTGGCGCTGCGAGATCATCATTACTGTGCCTGGCTACTACATTTACAAGGGGCCGTTCAGCTACAGCAAGGGTGGCCAGGAGTTGACCATCGAGCTCGAGGAGAAGAATGCCGACGTGACCGATGGGACTGGCGTGATCGAAATCGACGAGAAGGCGATTCAGACGGGCTCAATCCGCCGCGGCAACTAGCGGCCTTCGCTCCGGTCTCGTCACTGCAGGCTTTGCCTACCATCGGCTCAGGAAGCTTTCCGGCCCCGCCCCGGGCTGCTGCGAGGTATGCGTCGTATGCATGACGATGACTATTACGACGCGGACGACGACTATTACGACGACGATGAAGGTTCGTCTCGCGGTCTCCTCATTGCCCTCGTCATCGTCCTGATCCTGGGCGTCCTGGCGGTCTTTGTCGCCATCAGCATCCTTGTCCACAGCCAGGGTGGCCTCGACAAGTTCCTTGCGGGCTTTGGGCAGCAGGGCCCCGTGGAGCAGCCCGTCGAGAAGACCACGGTCGAGGAAACGACCGCTGGACTCGGCGTCGGGGAACAGGGCGGTGAGTCGACCGAACTCGAGCCAATGGGCGGTGATCCCGAGGAGTCGGGGCCAGGCGGGTCCGAGGTCGACAGTAACGCAGGCTCCGATCGCTCCGCGAGAGAACGCTCGTCTCGGCGCTCGTCCCGCAGCCGCTCGTCTCGGCGCGCATCCGACGAGGCCGACGACCAAGACTATGACCTGTCCGAGCCTCTCGACGACTACGAAGAGCCAACGCCTGCGCCCCAGAGGCGCTCTGCCCGCAGTTCGCGGTCCTCCGGACGCGATGATTCTGGAAGCTCCCGTTCGTCGTCGAGTGGGAGTTCGCGGCGCTCGTCTGGCGGGGTCTCGTATTCGGAATCGTCGCGCAGCTCACGGTCTGACAGCTCCAGTGCGGGGTCGTCGAGCCGTTCGTCGGAACGCGCCAGCGTCAGTCGGTCTGAGGACCGAGATAGCAGTGATCCATCAGAAGACGACACGCCCAGGGTCCTCGATGACGACGATGACGACGGCGAGGGAGCCAGCAAGCGGGCCCGCCGGGAAGCCCGCAGTGGCGGCGTCACGATGAACTACGACAAGGACTCCATCAGCTCTCTAGGCTCGAAGGCCCGGGGCGGTGCCTTGTCAGAGGGCCAGGTCCGCGCCCTGGAGGCTGTCCCCGATGACAGCCGCAACTTCACTCTCGCCTGGGCCACGGTCATGAAAAATGCCGAGGCCAAGAGGGACTACAAGGGGCACTGTGCGGCGGCGAAAAAGCTGATGACGAAACCAGCCAACAAGTACCATCCCGAGTGGAACCTGGAGATGGCCAAGTGCCAGATGCGCACCGGCCGATACGCCAAGGCGGTCAAGAGCGCCGACCGCACCCTGGGCGATCCCTTCGGCATGACCGCAGCCACCAAAGCGGAGCGCCTGTTGCTCGCGTACGAGATCAAGGCGCAGAGCAAGACCAAGATTTATGACAATCATACGAAGGCGAATGAGGGCCTCAACGACAAGAACAAGCTGAATTCTGCTATTCAAGCATGGATGGAATGTCTCAACTACGCGTCGGGGGTTGGCAACAGCAAGGCTGCTCAGAAGGCCAAGCGAGAGATCTCGGACCTCGAACAGCGCAGGGGGATGTAAGTGCTGAGTCGCTGGCTGCCCGGGGTTTTTCGCCCATTGCTGCTGGGCGCAGCAATGCTGCTGGTAGCGGGTTGTGCGGGCAACAGCTCTGAGCAACAGGCATCCACCGAGGCCGCTCCGGCAGCCGGCAGCGCGGACGGCTCGGGCCAACTCCAGGACTCCTGGATGTACGCGATAGCATCTGATCCTGAGCTACTCGGACAGTTTGAGCAGGGGCAGCCCGGCGATGGCTGGCTGGCCTTTTTCAATAATGACCTCGCCGGTGCTCGAGCCGGCTTCCAGCCCACCTGCAGGCCCAGTGATGTTCCGCTCTCGGCGCGTTCGGCTGCTGGTTTTCCCTGCGTAGGCCTGGCTCGTACCTACCTGGAGTTGGCGCAGTTCTTCGCTGATGTAGCGGAGGTCGACCGAGTTGCGATGCGACAGTTCTACCGGCATCGCCAGACTCATCCCGGCGAGGTGCTGCCCAGCGTGCACCAGGGCTACTTCCAGGGCGTGACCCTGCTGCACTCCGGCGAGGTGACCGGCGGCTTGGATCTACTACGCAGCTATTCGGCCGACGCGGCTGCCGACCCAATGTTGAAGGCCCTTGCCGACCGCATTGTCGCGGGTCTCGCCGGCAGCGATGCCCTGGTGCAACGTGTGTGGGGCAACAGGGATGGTGTCGGTGTCGAGGGCAATTTTGCTGACCTGCCCGGTTCGAGCGCGAGCGCCGCCTACCGTGTCCGCCTCGACTTCATCGCAGCCGTTGCCGGGGGCGATGCTGCTGCAGCGAGCGCCTTGATCCGCCCCATCCAGGTGGCAGCAGCCGACCTCGCCGAAGAGTTGCCACAGAAGGCAGATGGCGTCGCCATTGCGCCGGTGCTGTTCCACCATGATCCAGCCTTCCTTGTGGCGATGTCGCGTCTGTACGCTCTGAACGCTCTTGCGGCCGTGGGAGCGGCCGCCGACCTCGCCGTGCTCCGGGTCGAGGCTGAGCGGCTGCTCGGCAAGGAGAGTGCTGCTCCGGATTCGGTGCCCGGGCTGCCCGATGGCCTGTCCCTGGTGTTGTTCTCTACGACCGCGGCGCCAGCCGATCTGCTCGCGGTCCAGCGAAGTGGCGCGGCCAGCGGCCCCATGCTCAGCCGGCTGGCTGGAGCCTTTCCGGGCCTGGGCCTCGAGCCCACCACAGCGCTTACTGACCTCGATCCCTTCGTCGATATGTCCAATAGTGCACGAGCGAGCCTTGCCGAGATCCTCAAGGGAACGACGGGTGGAGCCAACATGGACGTCGATATGGGCCTGTCAGAGCGCTTTCGTGGCGCCATACTGCTGGAGCGGGTGTGGCAGTACCAGGGCCGCTTCGCGGTGCGTCTCGAGAGCGAGTTGGCACAGGACGCGGGAACCGCGGGAATCGCCGCCCGCTCCCTGCTCGAATTGGTCCTCGACAAGAACCCCTCGCCGCAGAACCCACAACTCAAGCGAGCACGAATCTCGTCCCGCAACGACCCGACCCTGTTGGCCTCTCTGGCTCGGGCTCAGTTGGACACTCGCCATCCTTATGAGGCCAACGATTACATCCGACCCCTCTCAGAGGTTTATGCTGAGTTGATCTCTGTCCGGGAGGCCCTGGCCGCCCTCGACAGTGCGTGGAATCCCGCTCGACGCGGCTCTGTGCGATGATATCAACCTTTTCCGAAGGTACTGTCCCGATGATGCGCCGAACTCCTGCCGCCGCCCTCGTCTCTCTGTCCGTGTTGCTGCTCGCCGTTGCTGCGGCCAATGCGGGCGACACCTTCATCTACTACGAGGACGAGATGAGCCTGTCGTCCAACCCCATCCACGAGTTGAGCATGTCCGACGTGCGACTCAACGAGTTGGTCCACGGGGCACTGTACGCGCCCAATTACGCAGACCAACCCAATGCGATGATGGTGAAGTCTGCCGAGCTCGATGAGACCGGTCGTGTCATGACGATGACCCTCAAGGACCTCAAGTGGTCCGACGGTAAGCCAGTGACCGCCGATGACGTGGTCTTTACCCTGCTCGCCTACAAGAATCCCGAGAGCAAGAGCCTCGACCGCAACCGCTGGGACTTCATCATGAAGGCCGAGGCCCTCGACGAGAAGAGGGTGCAGTTGACCTTCATGCGCACCTATCGTGAGCCGCCTGCCGGTCAGCTCTACCTGAAGGTGATCCCGTCGCACGTGTTCAAGAACACCGGGATCCCGCGCAACCACTCGTATCGCACCAATCCCGTGACGGCCGGCCCCTATATCGTCCAGGAGAAGGACCGCAAGAACTGGATCCTGCGTCGCTACGCCGACTCGCCTCGGGTTCCCAAGGTGGGCGAGGTCCGCTGCCAGGAGGTGCCAGAAAAGCGCACCCAGGCTGAGCTCATGTCCTATGAGTACGGTCACGCCATGATCGAGGTGAACAGCCAGCAGCGCGCCGAGCTGGATGCGGACCAGTGCTGCACACTCAAGCCCTACCCCAGCAAGAGTTGGTGGTACACGGCCTTCAACCAGAGCAATCCCCACCTGGCCAATGCCAAGGTTCGCAAGGCAATCAGCGTCATGCTCAACCGTCAGCAGGCCCTCGACCTGATCGGCGAGGGGGAGTTGATCTCCGGTCCGTTTACGCTGTCATCTCGCTATTACAACCACGACGTGGTGGTTCCAGAATCTGATGTGGCCAAGGCCACCGCCTTGATGGAAGAAGCCGGTTACTCCAAGAAGGGCGGCCAGTGGACCAAGGGCGGCAAGACGGTCGACCTGCGCTTCTTCTACGACGAGGAACTCGGTGAGCAGGGCCAGACCGTTGCCACCAACATCGTCGGTCAGCTCAAGGGCTTCGGCTTGAATGCCAATGCGCCTTCTCCCATCGGTGGCACCAACTGGGAACAGCGCATCATGCAGAACAAGGAATACGACATGGTCATGAGCCAGTGGTCGTTCGACGTAAACGAGGACATCGGCCAGTTGTTCCAGCGCGGCGGGGTGCGCAACTTTGTCGGCTATTCAGATGACCGCACGGACCAACTGCTCAGCGGCGCCTACGAGAGCCAGGACCCCTCCGAACAGCAGGCCTACATGAAGGAGATCCACAGACGACTGGCGGAGACTTCTCCGTACGTATTCCTGTGGAGCCTGCGCAATTTCTCCGCGATCTCGTGGGACGTAGCCGGCGCCCACATCCAGGCTTACTTCTACTTCAGCCAATTCTCCGACTGGGACATCAAGAAGGACTGATATCGGTCCTTCTGCTGCCCTGGAACCCGCACTGGCATGAAGACGATCTGGCTGATCTGCCAGAGGCTGGGCTACTTTGTACTCGTCCTGTTCCTGAGTAGCTTCTTTCTTGCCGCATTTTTGTGGATCTCGCCGGGCTCTCCGGGCCGGCCCCGCGAACTGGTCAACTGGGACGACGCCGTCGTCGACAAGACCTTCGTCTGTGTCGGCAAGACCAACGCCAGTTGCGGGCTCTTCAGAGCGTTCCGTTCCTGTGTTCCCATCACGCTTCCACCCTGGCAAGACATGCCGTCTGAGTGCGGTGTTACGGAAGCCCTGTCTCTCAACCAGGGTGTTCGCGTCGACGTCCTGGTGGCGGGGGAATTGCGAACCGAACGAGAGGGCTACGTGAAGATGCCCGGGCCGAGCTTTAACCAGTGGTTCTCGGTGGACTTCTGGGGTGGCCTGTTTCGCGGCGATGTAGGCTTGAGTACCGCCTACCAGGAACCAGCGCTGCAGGTTGTGCTGGATGCATCACGCCATACCCTGCCCATCGTCTTCGGCACCCTGCTGGTCTCCGTCCTTTTGGCCCTGCTCTTGACCGGGATCCTGCTTTGGTTGCCTTTCCCATCGTTGCGGGGGGCGATCCGGACCGCACTGATGCTCGCCTCCATCACGCCGGTGTTCATCATCGTGTTCATCCTGCAATCCAAGGCCCTGGGGCTGGGATTGGTGCCTCAGCCGGTGCCGACCACGGCGATCCTGCTGGCTTGTGTTGTCGCCCTGTGCATCGGTGACAGTAATCTGGGCGAAATCCTGTTGCAGTTCGGCCACGAGGTCCGCGCGATCGGCAGCACCGACTATGTCCATGCCGCGCGTCTGCGGGGGGCTTCGGTCTTCAAACACATGTTGCCTGGCTTGCTGCTGCCCATCTCGTCCATCTCTGCTGCGAAGGTGGCCTTTCTGCTCGGCTCGGTGGTCATCGTCGAGTGGCTGTTCGGCGTGCCGGGTCTGGGAGAGGCTTCGCTCAAGGCGGCGGTCGCCAAGGACGGAGACGCCGTACTGCTTGTCACCCTGACCCTCCTGATCACCGCAGTGGTGGCCCTGGTGGCCCTGGTGCGCGACGTCATCGAGATCCTGGTTGATCCACGCCTTCGCAAGGGCCAGGGAGCAGGACATTGAGCTCCGGTAGCATCTGGGCCCGCGTTGTCGGCGACTTCGTCCGTACCGTGCTGCGCTGGCGCGACGTCGACTACCGCCTCCTGTTTGGCTGCTTTGTCGTGGTTTGCCTGCTGGCGCTGCGACTGGCTGCGATCGGCCTGGATGTCACCGACATCACCACCGACGGCAAGCTCTTCGAGCCCCGTGCCGCCACGAGCGGGTTCGTGGCGAGTGGTGGCAACAACAGCCAGGCGTGTCGAATCCCGAGCGAAACCCCCGGATTCCTGCTCGGCACCGAGAAGAACGGCCGTTCCCTGGCCAAGGCCCTGGTGGATGCGACGGAGTCCTTCTTTGGACCGGCTGTGCTGTGCTGCGCGATTGCGCTGTTCCTCGGCACCCTCCTGGGCGCCCTGGCCGGCTACTTCCGCGGGGGTGTACTCGAAGCATCCATCAAGTTGGTGCTGACTGTGGTGGCCTCCTATCCGAGGCTGATCCTGGTCATTGTCGCGATCGGGATCTTCACCGCCGAGGCCTACGGAGGAGGGGGCAGCGAGGCAGAGATGGCCTTGCGCCTGCAGATGATGGCCGGTCTGCTCGGACTTGCCTATGTGCCGGTCCTGGCCATGGCGGTGTACCAGAAAGTCGGCAGCTTCCAGCGTGAGCAGTTTGTCGAGGCAGCACGTGCACACGGACTCAGCCATGGCCGCATCCTGGGCTTCCACATCCTCTGGGCCAACTGCACTCCCGTGCTTGCCCGGCATTTTTTCTACCTGTTCGGCTATTTCATCCTGGTAGAGACCAGTCTCTCGTTTCTGGGTCCAGAATACGGAGTGCCTGCATCGATCCCCTCGTGGGGCAACCTGCTTGCCGGTTGCAAGGCGGGCAGCAGCTTGTTGTCGGCCCAGATCCTGGGCCCGTCGTCTTGTATCCTGCTTTCGATCCTGGGTCTGACGTTGCTGGGCGACGCGATCGGCGACCACTTTGAGCGGGGAAGACACTGATGGGCGAGATGGTGCAAGCAACGTCCCCGCCGCCGGTCGCTGCCACGGTCTCTGCAGACGCGGCCCAATCCGCTTCGATCCTGGTAGCGCGCGACGTCTGGGTCGCCGTCGAGGTGGGCAAGCAGGTCAAGCCCATCGTCCAGGGGGGGCGCCTGACCGTGCCCCGGGGCGGCATCGTCGGCCTGGTGGGGGAGAGCGGCTCCGGGAAAACCCAGTTCGTACGTTCAATCATGGGCCTGTCCAGCCTCGAGCCCGGGGTCATTAGCGGCTCGGCGGTGTTCTCAGTGCCGGGCCAGAAGCCCATCGATGTGCTCGAGGATATCGACGAGTTCTCTCCGTTCCGCCCGCCCGGTTCCGGCGAAACGCACCCGGTACGCCAACGGATCGGTTGGTCCTGGGTCTTGTGGCGGCGAAGGTTCCGGCAGCGCCTCCAATCGCTCCGCCAACTGGGCGTGGGGTTTATCTTCCAGAACCCGATGGGTGCCCTCAATCCTTACCTGTGCGTAGGAACCCAACTGGCCGAAGCGGTTCGTGTGGCCCGGCCTAATGCCAGTAGCGCCGAGGCTGAGGAAGGTGTTCTGCACTGGTTGGCCCAGGTTCACCTGGAGGCGACCCGGGCGACCCTGGGCCTGTACCCCCATGAGCTGTCTGGTGGCATGGCGCAGCGCGTGATGATTGCCCTGGCCCTGGCGGGAGAGCCGCACTTTGTCGTTGCCGACGAGCCGACCACGGGGCTCGACTCGCACATTCGTCGCGAGGTGGTGGGGCTGCTCCATCGCATCATGGCGCAGGGCGACCTGAGTGGCATCGTGATCTCCCATGATCTGCCCATGATCGCGCGCTTGAGCGACCAACTCTGTGTCATGTACCGGGGTCGCGTGGTCGAGGAGGGCCCCATCGACGCCCTGGGCAACCCCGACGCGCCGAACCACCCCTACACCCGCGAGTTGAAGGAACGCGCCGAAGACCTGGCCCAGGGCCGACACAGCACTCGTGCCTGTGTCGATGACGGCTCTCCCGACAGCACGGGTGTGGTGGCTGATCTGGGTTGTGTGTACCGATCACGCTGCCTTATCCATCAGCTCGAGATGGTCGACCGGACACTCTGTACGGACCGCTTGCCAAGCCTGCAGCCGACCGTAGACGGTGGCCCGAGCGTGTCCTGCCACGTATCGGACACGACGGTACTTGCCGATCTGCCCAACATCTCCGCCGAGTATCGCTCCCGTGATCGCGACGAGTCCGGTGAAGTGAAGGGCGGCCTGTGATGTCCGAGACCACGCCACAGGCGCCGCTGCTTGATGCCAGGGGGATCATCAAGACCTTCCCGGGTGAGCGTGGCATGTTCGGCCTGGGACCCAAAACCGAGCCCAACAGGGTCCTCCATGGCGTGAGCTTGTCCATGGCCAGGGGCGAGGTGGTCGGCCTGATTGGTGAGTCGGGTTCGGGCAAGACCACTTTTGGCAAGTGCCTGTTACGAATTGTCGAGCCCGACGGTGGAACCATTCAACTGAATGGAGAGGACTGGTTGGCTGTCCCTGAGAATGAGCTGCAGTCGCGGCGGTCGCGTTACCAGATGATTTACCAGAACCCCTACGCCTGTCTGAACCCTGGCCTTACGGTCCGGGCCCACCTGCGCGAGACGCTGGCGGTGTTCCACGGGGTCAAGGGCACAGAGGCCGACGACAGAATCGAGACCGAGCTGGGGCGTTTCGGTATGCGTGAAAAGGCCGCCTCGTATCCGGGCGAACTGTCCGGCGGTGAGAAGCGACGTGTTTCGGTCGCCAGGACCCTACTGACCCAGCCGTCGCTGGTAGTTGCCGACGAGCCCACCTCGGGACTCGATGCAAGCGTCAAGGCCGATGTCTTGGATCGGATGCTGGATGCCCGGGAAGCCGAGACGGCCTACCTGTTCATTTCTCACGATCTCGATGTCGTACGTTTTGTCTCGGATCGAATCCTCGTCATGTACCGGGGCCGAGTGGTCGAGGTCATGGAGCGCGGTCGGATTGATGCGGAGCTTGAACACCACCCCTACACCCAGCGCCTATTCGAAGCCGCCCAGGCCGATGTGCCCAGCGAGGAAGAATCGCGGGCCATGGCAGAAGCACAGGGGGCCGGACTTGATCTGAGTCGCGGATGTCCGTACCGCGGACTGTGTCAACTCTGGCATGCTCGTGGCCGGCCCGAGGACGCGTGTACCAGTGAGCTACCGCCGTTGGTCAAGTTGCACGATGACCAGGAGGTGGCATGTCATGTATTGATGGAGCAGGTAGTGTCGCAGCCCTCGGGGGCGAGCGGAACTTCAACCACGGAAGGCCCCCAGCCGGGGGCATAAAAGGAGAGAGTGCAATGAAGCAGATGGCAGCAACCGTAGCCGTTGGGTGTCTGGCGGGAATCCTGGGACTCCTAGTCGCGTTCGGCCCGGCCCTTGCCCAGAGAGTCTCTTCCGTGCCCGTCAAGGTGCGCCACGAGGGCAACATCCACTTTCCCCAGTTCTCTCCTGACGGCAGCCAGATTGCCTACGAGGTGAACTATCCCGCCGAGAAGCGCACGGAGTTGTGGATGGTGGGCTGGAGCGGCCGGTCGACGAGCGGCTCCTCGGTGAAGCTCGTTCCCGAGAGCATGGCGAGCAGTTCTCGCTACGGCGGCGGCAAGCGCATCGCGCACGGTTTCTCCTGGGCTGCAACCGGCAAGCACCTCTACGCCTATTCGGTGTCTGACTCCAGTGGTGCCCAGGCAATCTACGTCGACGGCTGGTCGGACATGGTGGCCTTCGGTAACTCCGCCAACAAGAACCCCGATTGGGATCCCAACGAGGCCCGCTTTGTGTTCTCTTCAGGTCGAAGTGGCAACGGTGACCTGTACCTGTGGGATTCCGGTGAACCCCTCCAGTTGACCTATGACGAGGACAACGCCGAGCTCTATCCGACCTTCAATAGCAGCGGTGACAAGGTGGCCTATGTTCGACAGGGCAAGGCCGGGTCTCACATCTACATACTCGACGTCAACCAGTTCAAGTCTCAGGCGCTGGTGAACTACGAGGGTAAGGAGAGTACCCGCCCGTCCTTCAGCCCGGACGGTAGCAAGGTCGCCTTCTTCTCCAACAAGGCGACGGATTCGGTGACTCGCTTTGGGCTTTGGGTTACGGACGCCCGGCCCGGCAGCACCCCGCGAAACATTGCCCCGAAGGTCTACCTGCCGAGCAAGGGTGCCGCCAGTTGGACGCCGGATGGCAGGGCCGTGGTTGCGGTAGCCGACGACCCAGATGCGGGTGACCCCGTGTGTGTCTACCCCGTCGACGGCGGCAGCGCCCAGTGCCTGCAGCTCGGGACCCGCAACAACCGCGATCCCCAGGTGCAGTTGATCGACAGCAGTTGGCGTCTTATCTACACGGCTCAGGACAAGGTCTCCAACGCCGAGGCGACCTGGCGAGAGATGTACGTAGCCGATTTGCCCCGCTAGAACGGTCCAGACTTTCGCCGACGGCCCTCGGCTCTGTGTTTGAGCCACGCTGGGATGTGTCCGGCAGGGAATCGCAGGCGGGCCTTTGCTGCCCGTTTCGCGGTGGCTGTGTGTCCGCTATGCTCTGTGTTTCCTGCATTCCGTCCCATTCGGGGGCCGGTGGCAACGAGGATGGTCCATGGTTTCCTCACGACGTCTAGTCGCACTGTTGGCCGCGCTGGGCATGCTCCTGCTCGGAACAGCCTGGCCCGCCTCCGAGGCGCTGGCGCAGGGCGCGTGGCAGAACCACATGGCTCAGGCCAACAACTTCTACCGCAACAAGCTGCTGCCCAAGGCTCTCGAAGAACTCAAGTTGGTCGTGCAGGACCCGCAGGGAGCCAAGCAGCTCAAGGCGTGGCAGTTGATCATCGACATCGCCACCACGATGAAGGATCTCGACAGCCTCATGTGGGCCCTGGAAAAGGGCCGCGACGTCGCCAAGGGCCAGGAAAAGGGCCAGATGCAGGCCCAGTTGTATCGTCTCAAGAGGGTCTACGGACGCATCGTCTTCGAGGCGACCGGCGGCAGCGGTAAGCTGCCGAGCAAGGGGCTGAAGCTCAAGGCCCTGGGCGAGATCTCCGACCCAGAAGCGAAGGCCTACTACGAGAAAGCCCGAGTTCTGTTCAGTCAACAGGGCTACTCGCGTGGCTCCTACTACCTGCCGGCTACCAACTACGAGTTGGACGGAGAAGAGTTCAAGATCAGCGGCGGCAAGGACACGATCCACGAGGTCGCCCCTACTACCAACATCACCTTTGGCATCGAGGTCACCGGCATCGGTGGTGGTCGTACTGGCGATAGCAGTACTGGTGCCGCAGGCTTCCTCGCGGGAATTCGCGTCGGCCTCGGCCCGCACATCGAGTTCGCTTCGGGTTCGTCCCTCGTGATCTCTGTCGGGCCAGTCATCAATCTCGGGTCCCAGAGCACCGTGGATGTTCAGCAGGATATTTACGAGGCGGATTCCGGCGCAAAGGTGGCCGTCGGTGGCGTCGTCGAAGTCGGCTTCGAGTTCAAGGTCGGGCCGGTCGACCTGTGTCCCCGGGTCGGCTACGTCGTGCAGTCGCTTCCTACCGGCTTGTACTACCCCGGCCAGGTGACCTCTTCATCGGACTCCGAGGTCACTGGGGGAGTCGGCGGGGTCCTGGACGGCAACTTCGTGGTCTCTGCGGTGGCACACGGGCCTCGTTTCGGCGTGCACGCCCTGGTGACCCCAGGTCTCGTGAAGAAGAAGAGGGTGCCGCGTGTGTTCGTCGGTCTCAAGGGTGGACCTCTGTGGGCGCAGCCGAACTGGGGCAACCTGTTCGAGGACGGTGGCGTCGAGCTCGACCCGACGGATCTGCGCGACGAGTCGCTCTGCGGCGATGAATGCGGTGACCGGGCCTACCTGAATGGCAGTTTCAATGCCGGCAGCTTTTCCGCCGATAAGCAGGCTGAATTGGGCAAGGCGGTTCTGTTCGGCGACATTCAGATCGTCGCAGGTGTGCAGTTGCGGCTCTGATCGAACAGGCAATTTCTGGGAGCGATGTGGTGCTGAGAAGTTCGAGTTGGCAATGGATTCATCGTGTGCGGGGCCGCTGGCTTGCCGCATTGCTTGTTGTGGCATCGATGCTGTTCGTTTCCGGCGGCGGAGTTCTTGCCGACGACGGCGAGGAGGCCCGTAGGCTCCTGGCTCGGGGCTGGACCTTCATGGAAGCTGGTGACATGAACAAGGCCGACCAGGCGTTTGCCGCGGCCTTTGACACGGAGGTGGGCCGGAACACCTCCGAGACCTACTACGCCATCGCCGCTATCTGGTGGGAGCGGCGCAACGCCATGGCCGCCTACATGTGGTTGAGTGACGCGGTCAAAGCGGCACGTGAGTCCTACTCCTGGGACGGTGGTTCCAGCCAGGAATGGGACCGCCGCATCGGCGGCCGCAAGCGATTCATCGAGAGCAACTTCACCGTGGCAAAGCTGCGTGCTGCGCGGCTCGGCAAGAGCCTGCCGCCGCTGGCGGATCCACCGCCAATTGATCCGGTCCTCCGCGAGTTTGCAGACATGCTGCCCCGAGTGGTGGAAGAGGGCGCGGCGGCCAAGGTCCAGTTGCAGTGGGTGTTGCTGCCGAATGGTAGTTACTGGGTGGGCAAAGACCTACAGCGGCTCACGGGTGGAGAATTGGAGCCGACACGCGCGGTTTCCTGGGACCTGGTGAAGGACAATCGCCGCAATCGTCGTCGCTACGATGCGCAGGCTGCCGCCATCGCCGCCGACCAGTCGATGGCTTTGAAGCTCCTTGAGCGCGGAGACCTGCTGGCAACCGAGGTGGGGCGAAAGGAAGCTGCCGAGGCTGCAGCTGCAGAGGAGCGGGATCGCCAGACGATTCTCCGCGAGGCACGTCGTCGTGAGGCGGAGAAGGAGTTCCAACGTCGCGCCCTCGAGGAGGAGCAGCGCAAGAAAGCAGCCCTCCAAGAAGCTGCCCGTCGAGAGTTGAGTCGGGATTCGTCGGGTACGGCAAAGGCTGAGCCGAGCGACGAACCGGCGAAGCAGCAGGGGGCCGGGACGCAGGCTGTGAAGACCCCAGTTCAGGAAGAGGCGTCGACCCCCGAAGAGAGTACGGCGGACGCCTCCCAGCCGGCCGAGCGCACTGCCGACGAGCCCCCTTCTCAATCCAAGGAACGTGATCAGGACCCTTGGGCCGAGGCCATGAAGAAGAGGGCCGAGGTCCAGGAGGAAGAGCACCGCCAGAACGCCGAGAGCCGCAAGTTGGTGAAGAGGCAGAAGAGAGGCCTCGGCAAGACTCCCCCCGACCTGGATGCCTACCTCGCACGTCGCTTCTATGTGGCAGTCGGTGGAGGCGGTTCGAGCGTGACGCGCTTGACCCGCACATCTACCGATGCCGAAATTCAGTGGCAGGGTCACTGGGAGTTCGGCTATGTCGCGCCACTGACCGTGACACCGGTTGGGCCCCTGGGACTTGCCGTCGCGTTGTCCTACAACAACCTGCCGGTATCCGGCTGTAGCCAGCAGCAGACCAGGGGCAATGCCCTGGCTCTCCACGCTGCGCCGCGGCTCGGCATGTTCCTGACGGGACGACTATGGCTGCAGATGCAGGTGGGCTTCCACCTCGGCGGACTCGGCACCTGGCCCACCCAGGGCCAACGAGACACTTGTGCCCAGAAGCGCCTGCAAGACCCCGATAACCAGGTGGCATACGGCGCGCGCCTGGGCAGCGATGGTGCCTTCGCTCGCTTGTCCTTCGAGGAGTTGGGCTGGCGAGGCTACGCGGTGGTCCTCGGCCCCGACCTCGTGGTTGGCGTTTCCGTGGCCCCCAGGGCCGCGCCGCTCTATCTTGGTGCCCAGTTCTTCGTGCGGCATGACCAGGTGTTTGCGGTGCTCAGCGAGGGTACCTATCGCTATCGAGTCGAGGGTCAGGACGGTCTAGCCCTGGGGCAGCAGAGGCTGGATCCGATCAGCGGCACGGCATCGATGGCACGCTTCCAGTTTGGCCTCCGGGGCCATGTCTCGTTCTGATGGGAAGAAGGTTGGGATGCAATTCTTGGTGACTCAGGCCACGCAGTCGACGAGGTGTGCGGTGCTGCCGGTGCTCATGCTGCTCCTGGTCGTCTCCGCCTGTAGCGAGCCGCTTTTTCATCCAGCAGACCGGGTCGACAACGACGGCGACGGCTTCTTTGCGGCCGATTCTTCTTCGGTCTTGAGTCTCAGCGTCGCGCAACTGCAGGACCTCGCACTGGACTGTGACGATGATGATGACGACACCTTTCCCAACGCAGGAGAGTTGTGTGACGGCAAGGACAACGACTGCGACGGAGAGGTCGAGGCCTTCGAGACCGACGACGACGTCGACGGTTTCTCGGAGTGTGGCTATGCCGCTGCCGCGGAGAACCTCGGCCAGGAGGACTGCAACGACGCGGATCCTGCCATCTATCCCGGTGCCGTGGATGACTGCGACGGTATCGACAATGACTGCAACGGCCGTGACTTCGAGGACGAACTCTGGCCTGGAACGGAAGTGGACAAGGACGAGGACGGCCACTTCATCTGTGCTCCTCCAGGCGGCGAGGGCGACTGTAGTGATGACCCGACCCTGGACAGCCAGGCCTCGGTGACCAACCCCGGCATCGAGTCCCCGGAGTGCTCTGACTATCTGCGTGAGATTGCCCCCGCTGGCGGCACGCCACTCGGTACCGACTGCGAGCCCTATACAGGCGACCTGACGCGCTGGTGGCCTGACCGCGACGGCGACCAGGATGCTGATGCGGCGGCCAACACGGACAGTTCGCTGATCCAGTTGACCTGTGGCAGCAGTTCGCCGGGTTTCTCGGCAGCCGATTACATCGAGGTTCCGCCCTCGGCCGGCGAGGAGCCGGCCAATCACAACGACTGTGACGACCTGAATGTGCTGTTGAACAGCAAAGATGAAGATGGAGATGGCTTCTCGACCTGCGACGGCGATGTCTTCTTCGGCGGGGTCCAGTCTGCGGATTCCCCCAATCCCGAGCTTGGGCACGACCAGTTCTTTCCCACAGCGGTGGAAGTCTGTAATGCCCTCGATGACAACCTGAACGGCGAGACCGACGAGGGTTTCGATGAGGATGACGACGGTGCAGTAAACCGTGACGTTGCAGCGTGTCAGGCGGCCTACAACAGTGCTCAACTCGATTGTGACGACAACGACCCGACCCTCAACCAGAGCGACCTGGACAACGACGGCTGGACAACCTGTGGAGCTGATGGGGTGCTCAACCCCAGCAACCCCGACGAGGATTGCAACGACGGCAACTCGCTGCTGAATCGGAACGATTCCGACCTGGACGGATCGAGCACCTGTGACCAGCCTGCGGATTGCGACGATTTTTCCGCCGCATTCAACCAGGCTGATGCCGATGGCGACGGTGAGACGACCTGTGCCGGCGACTGCAACGACAACAACAGCAGCGTCTTTACCGGCGCGCCCGTTGCCTGTGAGCTTCCCCCCGCCGCGGTAATTCAGGACAACGACTGCAACGGCGTGGTCGATCCCAACGAGGCTGATCTGGACGGCGATGGCGACACCATCTGCGGGGGGGACTGCGACGACCAGGACGCAAGCCTCAACAGTATCGACGCGGACAACGACGGGTTCAGCTCCTGCAGCGGAGAGTGCGACGACAACGACAGCACCGTTTATCCCGGCGCGCCGATTGCCTGCGAGAGCTCGGGTCCGCCGATCCTGGACAACGACTGCAACGGCGTGGTCGATCTGAACGAGGCGGACCAGGACAGCGATGGTGCCAGTCTGTGTGATGGCGACTGCACGGACTTCGATTCGGGCCTGAACCTCCTCGATTCCGACGGCGACGGCTACAGCACCTGCGATGGCGATTGCGACGACAGCGCCGCCAGCTTGAACCCTGGGATTGACGCCGACGGTGACGGCTGGGACGTGTGTGGTGATCCGCTTAACGGTGTCAACGGTGTTCCCGCCGACTGCGACGATGGTGACGCCAGTCTGAACTGGAACGATGTCGACGGTGACGGTGCTTCAACCTGCAGCAACCCAGTCGATTGCAATGACTCCGACCCGGTGCTGAACCCCAACGACGCTGATGGTGACGGTACGACTTCGTGTGCTGGCGACTGTGACGACACTCCGGCGACCGGTGCCAGCAGTGAGCCGGGGCGTCCCGATACCCGCGATGGAATCGACAACGACTGCGACGGTACGGCTGACGAAGGGGCCATCTTCGCCGGCTACGTCGCCGTGGTGGAGATGATGATTGCTGTCGACGCGTCGAACAACGATGGACTGGGTGAGTACATCGAGTTGTTCAACTCCACGGGAACCGATGTCGATCTTCGCGGCTGGATCGTGGAAGTAGAGAATGACGCAACCGGCCTTCTCCAGCAGTACCTGTTCCCATCCGGGGTTGAGGTGGATCCCATCGTCGTGCCCAGTGCCTCGCTGATGGTGCTGGGGCGCGCCAACAACTCGCAGGTCTATGGTTTCGATGTCACCAACATCACCGGAGTGGCTGGATATTCCTGGGAAGCCCCGCTGCTTGGGAACAGCGGCGGTAGTGTGACCTTCAAGTTCAACGGCACCACAATCGATTCGGTCGACTGGGACGGAAGCGTTTCGAATCCCTGGTCCGAGGGAGCGGCGATGTCGATGCCCAGCACGTTCCTTAACAACACCACCCACAGTCAGAACAACGACGCTTCCAGCTTGTGGTGCACTGAGGTGTCGTCGCTGGGCGGAAGCAACGCGGGCACTCCCGGTAGCGGACCGAGTTGCAACTAGGCTTTGGGCCATGCGCGGCGGGCCCTGCGTGAGTGGTAGGTAGCGGCCATGACTGCCTGCCAGAGGCTGGCGCCGCGTTGCCTGGGTCAAAGTTCCCTGGGTATCATATCCACTCGCTAGCGAATGATTGTGCTGCCCTGGTCGGCCAGTGCCGACCGGGAAGACGGGAAGAACGACGATGAGAATGTCCCTTCTGTTGACGTGCCTGCTGTGCAGTGTCCTGCTGGCTCCTAGTTCGGCCTGGAGCCAGACGGCTGAGGAAGAGCAGGCCTACGAGAAGCTGGAAGAGGCCAAAAAGCATCTTGACGGTGGTGACTACGAGAAGGCTCGCAAGTCAGCGGATACCGCTCTGCGGCTCTACCCCGCTCTCTCTGACGCGATGATGTACAAGGCGCTCGCCTACGAGGGGCTGGGTGAATTGAAGCGTGCCAAGGGATTGCTGAGCACCTTCCTGCAGGTGTCTCTGAAGGATGACATGAAGGAGCAGGCGCAAGGTGCGCTTGAGCGCATCCAGGCGAGGCTTGGGGAGGCGCGCCAGGCTGTAGTGGACCAGGAGGCAGCAGCTCTCGCTGGGGCCAACTCAGAGAACGACGATGGCGAGGGGGACGGTGAGGGCGACGGCGATGTCGACAGCGACACTCAGGACGAGGCCCCCTCGACTGCCTCAACTGAGGGAGCCTCTTCGAAGGAAAACAGGGCGAAGGCGCGCAACCTGCCGCTGGACATGCCCCGTTACCCGGCGGGGTCCGAGGAGTTTCTCAGTTGGATGCTGTATCGCCAGCAGTTGGCGCTGCTGAAGGTTCGCCAGGATGTCGGCGTCAGCCTGGTCATCGGGGGCGGTTCCCTCGCGGGGCTCGGAGTCGGGATCGCTGGCACCATGGCGGGACTCTCGGCTCAGACGGCCAACGATCCCAACATCGAGGCCGGTTATGCGGCAGGTCTGGGCGCTGTGTTCTCGGGTGCAACCCTGGTGATCGTGGGCCTACCCATGGTGATCATGAACGCTGTGAAGGCCAAGAACCTGTCGAGTTCCCGTACCTCCACGGCGAAGGCCGGCCCACGCATGGAGGCTGAGGCTGGAGCGATCGCGCTGCGGTTCTGATCGAAGAAGGACGAGTCTCCCTGCCGACCTCGCCTCCCCGCGTTACCGCCCCGTCGATGGCAATCATGGGGGGGTTGCTGTGTGTCTTCAGCTCGTTTCCCTCGAAACTGGTGAGCTACGCCCTGCCCGCAGCAAGTGGCGGTTCGGTCGTAATTCGGCTGCTGCTGCTTGTGTTCTGTGGAGCCGCGGTCGCGCTCGCGCTGCGGGAGCGGCCGCAGCCCCGACAACTGCTGAGTACGGCGCCGCTACTGTGGGCTCTGGTTGCGTTGGCCTTCCTGTCGGCCTCCTGGTCGGCGCTACCCGGGCTCTCGTTGCGTCGCGCCGGCGCCCTGCTTGCCGTGGTCCTGTTCGGCTACGCACTGCAGCGGCGATTGTCGCTACTGCAGTTGCTGAGGCTTGTCGCCTGGTCGATGGGTGCCTTGTTGTTGCTGTCGCTGCTCGCCGTCCTGGTCGAGCCGGAGATGGCCATTCACCCTCGCGGTGGCTGGCGAGGCGTCATGCACCACCGCAACCACCTCGGAATGGTGGCGGTCCTCGAGTTGCTCGCTCTCGGCATGCTGGCCGCCTGGGGGGAAGGGCGGGAGCGCCAGGTCGCGCGGTTTCTGCTTCCGGTAGCCGCCCTGTGGCTCGTGGCAGTGAACTCCGTGACGGCCGTGGTGCTGGTGCTCGGAGCAGGGGCAGTGCTGCTTGCCGCGGTGTTGTCGGAGCGTCGCCCGGCGTGGCGTGGCCCCCTGCTGGCAGTACTGGCGGTGATCCCCTGGATTGTCTTCTGGCAGAGGTCCGCGCTGCTCGAGTTGGTGGGTCGTCGCGCCGATCTTACCGGTCGCCTGGGGATCTGGAGGCACATCAGCGAGGCGGTGATGGAGCAGCCTGTGCTCGGCTATGGATATGGGCTCAGCTGGCGCATGGCGCCGTCGCTGCAGGCCGACCTGGTGGAGCACGGGCATCACTGGCAGGCGCACATCCATTCGGGCTACCTGTCGACCGGCTTCTGGCTGGGCCTGCTCGGCCTGGCCCTGCTCCTACTGTGGCTGCTACGCCTCGGCTGGCTTGCCATGGTTGAGTTCAGGACCGGTGAGGGTGGCCTCGAGCGCGCGCTTCCGCTGACCCTTTTGGTGGTGCTTCTGTTGGCTGCGTTCCCCGAAGATCGGATGTTGGCCTGGGCGGACACTCACATGGCCCTGCTGGCATTCCTGGCGTTTCACCTGGGCAGCGAAGGCAAGCGTCCCATGCAAGCCAGCGGAGAGTCGGGATGAGGGTTGCAGTGGTCACGATGAGCTTTCCGGTGGAGTCGGAGGCCTGGGCGGTAGCTCAGCTCGCCCACGTGGCACAGCGTGGCCTCGAAGTCGACGTGTACCCGCTGCTCGATCGCGGCGGCAGGGATCTCAGCGGACTGCTCGAGGACCCGATGCACGGGGGCCGCCTTCGCACCTGTAGCCCGGACACCGAGAGCGGGGCTCCGCCACCGTCCGCTGGGCTTGGAGCTGCGCTGTGGTTGCTCGGCCGAACCCTCGGCTTTTTTTTCTGTTCGCCTCTGGGCGCGCTCAAGGCCCTGTACCTGCTGCCGCGGATGCTGTGGGTGCAGCGTCGGATTGTTGCCGGCGGTTACGACCTGGTGCACTGCTACTGGGGCCATCACCCAGCCTCTGTGGGTGCGCTGTGTCATCGGTCCTCGCAACTCCCGGTGAGCACCTCGTTCATCTCCTACGATCTTGACAGCCCGGCTCCATGCAAGCGCTGGATGTACCGTCGTGCAGCCCGGGTCATCACCCAGAGCCAGGCCAATGTCGGGCGAATGCAGGAGCGCCTCGGCGAGGGGCCGGTGATCGACGTCATCCACCACGGGGTCGTGCCCGCAGTTGCTGGGGATTCCAATCCCACAGCGAGGAGTGCGCAACTGCAGCTGGTCTTCGCAGGCCGGCTACTTGCTGACAAGGGCGTGCTCGAGGCGCTCGACGTGTTCGCCCAGTTGCGCGAATCAGTGCCCGACCTGCAGCTGCTGATCGCGGGCGATGGACCCATGCGCTCGGCAGTGCAGCAGCGCTGCTCGGAGTTGCAGGCGGGCGAGAGCATCGTAGTTCCGGGATTCCTCGAGCAGGAGCGCCTGTTCGAGGCCTTCCAACGTTGTCACTTCGTACTGTTGCCGAGCAGAAAGCCGGGCGAGATCCTGCCCAACGTGCTCAAGGAGGGGATGCTGCGCGGCGCGATCCCGCTGACCTACTCGGGCCCCGGCATCGAAGACCTCGTGGTGGACGGGAGCAACGGCTTCGTCGTGGATTCTCCGGCGCAGATGGCGGTTGCCATCGCTGAAGCCTGGTCCGATGCCGAGAACATGGCGGCACTGTCGAAGGCTGCAGCCAGGCACGTGGCAGAGCACTTTGCGATCGATGCTTGCTCAGCCCAGTTGGAGGAGAGCTGGCGTCGGGCAACGGGCAGCGGTTCATAGGATAGACTCCCGCCCGGAGGTGACCGTGACCGAAGCTGCAGTCCGCTATCAACTGGAAGGCGACATCGCCTCGATTCATTTCGACGACGGCAAGGCCAACGTGCTCACGGCAGCGTCACTGGCCGCGCTGTGTGAGGCCTTCGACAAGGCAGAGCAGCAGAGCCGCTGCGTCGCTTGGACTGGCCGGCCGGGTCGCTTCTGTGCAGGCTTCGATCTCGACGTGGTGTCCGCCGGTGGACCTGCTGCCCTGGACCTGCTCAAAGCCGGAGCCGAGCTTGCCGCTCGCCTGTACAGCTTCCCGGTGCCGGTGGTCATCGGCTGCAGTGGTCACGCACTGGGCATGGGGGCTATCTACCTCATGGCTGCAGACCTGCGGCTGGCCGCTCAGGGTTCCTTCAAGATCGGTCTGCCCGAAGTGAAGATCGGCATGACCATGCCCGGCTTCGGCATCGAGCTGGCGCAGGCTCGCCTGTCGCCCACGCACCTGCAACGAGCCGTGGCTTGCGCCGAGATCTTCAACCCCCCCGGCGCCCGGGCGGCGGGCGTTGTCGACCGGCTGGTGCCGGCCGAGGAGTTCGAGCAGCAGGTGTTTGCAGAAGCCAGTGCCTACGCCGCTCTGAGCCCTGTGGCTCACCGCGCGACCAAGTTGGCCCTGCGTGCGGACTCCATAGTCCGGCTGCGCACCAGCCTCGACAACTTCACGCTCTAGCTGCGGGGCGGGACGCCACGCGATGAGTGAGCCGAGTTCGCCGGGTCGAAGGCCGCTGAAGGCGACGCTGGCCTTGCTGCTCGGCCTGTTGGTGGCGTTGGGGCTCGCAGAGTGCATCGTCCGCGTGCTCGATGTCGAAAACGACTACCTCAGCGCGCTCATCCCGGTGCAGGCGGCCGACCCCGAGGTGCACCGGGAATCGGCCGATCCGGACCTGCTCTACACCTTGCGGCCGGGAGCATCGCTGGTCGACCGTCCTCGCAACGACGGCACTCCTTTTCTGGGTCGGCGGATTGGCATTGGCGAGGCAGGCTACCGGCTCCCTGATCATCCCCTCGAGCGCCCGCCCGGAGTCTTTCGCATCGCGGCGCTGGGGGGCTCGAACACCTTCGGGGCCATGGTCAGCGACGCCCAGACCTGGCCGGCCGAGCTGGAGCGGGTCCTGCACGAGCGGGGCCACCGGCAGGTGCAGGTCTTCAACCTGGGAGTCTCGGGCTACGAGTTGACCCAGAAGCTGCGCCTGGCGGAGCAGGAAATGGAGCAGCTGCGCCCTGACCTGTGGCTGATGCAGATCGCCAACGGTGGCCCTCGCTACGTGCTGCTGGAAAGCGACGTGGTCGGGCGGGTGCGCAGCCAGCCCGAGCTCCTCGACGAGTTTCTGCCCGAGCTCTCACCGGGCCACGGAGCAGCTCTGCTCTCGGGTCCCTCGCGGCTGGTCTCGGTGCTGCGCTTTGCCGTGCTGCTGCAGAGCAGGGGACTGGGGCTGTCCGAGATCCTGGCGGGCGAGAGGGGAGCGAGCAGGAGCGTGACGCCACAGGTGGAAGCGCTGGGGGTGCCGTACCGTTCTCAGCGCGGCCGCGAGGCGCTGGCGCGATTCGAGGCCGGTCCGGCCGGCCGGGTCCCCCTGCTGTTCCTCGAGACGCCGATGCCGGCGCCGCCCTGGCAGGTCGAGCTGGCCAGCAGCCGGCTTATTCGCCTCTCCGAGCACGGCGAAAGTGCGCCTGACCAGGCCAGCCTGCAGACCATTCATCCTCGTGCCAACGCCTACACCTGGTACGCCGAGGCAATTGCGACGGAGCTGGAGGCGAGAGGGACCCTGGCCCTGGGCCCCGGCAAGCTGCAGGTCGAGTAGCGGGTCCGCCTGCTCAGGCCAGGCCGAGGCAGTTCGGCTTGTTCACTCAGCTAGACTCTCGTTTCGGAGGTCTCCATGAAGACGATTCTCAGACTCGGCGTGTTGTGCATTCTGGTCGGGCTGTCGGCGGCTTGCGCTCCCCGGGTTGTGCGAGCCCCGGCCTCTTCCGGCTCTCAGGTGCTTCCTGACGAGGCGGCCGTCCTGGCGGAGTTGAACAGCGCTCGCAGGAACCCCGCGGCCTACGCCCGGCATCTGCGGGAGCTGCTCGATTACTTCGACGGCAACATCCTTCGACAGCCCGGCAGGGTGGCTGTTCAGACCTCGGAGGGAAGGGCTGCAGTGGTCGAGGCGATCGGTGCCTTGAAACGCACCTCGTCGGTGCCGCCGTTGAAGAATTCAGCAGCTCTGGCGGCAGCAGCCCGTGACCATGCCCGAGACCAGGGCGCCACTGGTGCGACCGGGCACCGGGGGAAATTCGGTAGCAAAATCGATCAACGTATCGAGCGGCATGGAAGGTGGACGGGCGGCATCAGCGAGAACATCCACTATGGCTCGAGCAACGCTCGTGACGTCGTGATCAGCCTGATCGTCGACGACGGGGTGCCGGATCGCGGGCATCGCGACACCATCTTTACGAGAGAGCTGCGTTTTGCCGGGGTCGCCTGCGGTCCCCACCGCAGCACCTTTCGCACAATGTGCGTGATCGACTATGCCGTCGGGATCAAGGGCTTGCGCAAAAGGTGAGGTGAAGCTGGCAGGCGAACCTGCCTGTGCGCG
>CAZBDA010000009.1:0-67908 GCA_964490445.1 uncultured Rickettsiales bacterium
CCAGCCCACCTGAGACAATCCCTGCAGGCCATCGAGCCCCGTGAGCGCATCGTTCCTTTCGATTTGCAGGTGCTCTCCTACGTCCCACAGTTGCGTGAGCGCTCCCAGGTCGGAGAGTTGGAGGTTGTCTCGGATGCTCAGGGAGCCATTTACCGTCCCCAGATTCTCGAGGCCCCCCAGGTGCACAAGAGCGTCGTTGTCGTCGATCACCAGGTCGTAGACGTACCGAAGGTTGTCGAGCCCGCCGAGGTTCGGGAGGTTTGTGTTCAGGATCGAGAGAGCTCCGAAGACGTCCTTGAGGGGGGCCAGGGCAGAGAGGTCGGCGAGCGAGGGGCCAGAGATCGTGAGGTCGCCCTGGATCTGGTTGCAACATCGCAAGTAGGCCAGGTCCGGCGCGTCGGGGGCGACGATGTAGTAGGGGGCCTGGTCACAGACCTGGTAGGTGCTGGGCCCATTGAGGCTTGAGTCTGCGTCGTTGCAGTCGTCCTCGGCACAAAAGCCGTCACCGTCGCTGTCGACGCAGGGAGCTGAGTCGTCGTCACCTGCTGTGTCGTCGTCACCTGCTGTGTCGTCGTCACCTGCCGAGTCGTCGTCTCCGGGTGCTTGGGGGTAACAGGACCCGAGCCAGCAGACAAGGACAGCGAGCAGCAGCGAGGGGCCTGTTTTCTTCACGAGCTCTCCATGCCGCAAGAGTAGCGTCTTCGGCCATGAACGCACAAAACCGCAAAGGGCACCCAAGCACGACGACCCCGCCGCTTTCGCGACGGGGCCGCCTTATGGCCGTTCCCTGGGGAACAGCAACAGCTTCAGCTTCAGCAGGCTACATGTCGTAGTACAGCATGAACTCCCAGGGGGTCGGCCGGGTGCGGACCGGAACAACCTCGTTCTCGTACTTCCAGTCGATCCAGGCGTTGACCAGGTCTTCGCTGAAGACGTCGCCGCGCAGCAGGAACTCGTGGTCGTTTCGCAGGGCTTCCAGGCTCTCCTCGAGGCTGCCGGGAGCAGACGGCACGAGAGCGGCCTCCTCGGGGGGCAGGTCGTAGATGTTGACGTCCAGCGGGGAGCCGGGGTCTGTCTTGTTGAGGATGCCGTCGATGCCAGCCATGAGCTGGGCGGCGAAGGCGAGGTAGGGATTGGCCGTGGGATCCGGAGTGCGGAACTCGAGACGCTTGGCAGCGGGGCTCTGCGAGTAGGTCGGGATGCGCACGGCTGCCGAGCGGTTCCGGGAGCTGAAGGCCAGCTTGTTGGGTGCCTCGAAGCCCGGCACCAGGCGCTTGTAGCTGTTGGTGGTCGGGTTGGTCAGTCCGCACAGGGCGGGCGCGTGCTTGAGGATGCCGCCGATGTACCACAGGGCGGTTTCACTGAGTCCCGCGTAGCTGTCGCCGGCGAACGTGGGCTTGCCATCCTTCCAGATGCTCTGGTGGGTGTGCATGCCCGAGCCGTTGTCCTCGAACACGGGCTTGGGCATGAAGGTGGCGGTCTTGCCGAAGCGGTGCGCGACGTTCTTGACCACGTACTTGAACCACATCAGGTGGTCGGCCATGGTCAGGATCTCGTCGAAGCGCATGTCGATTTCGCCCTGTCCGGCGGTTGCCACCTCGTGGTGTTGGCACTCGATGCGGATGCCGAGGTCTTCCATCTCCATGACCATCTCGTTGCGAAGGTCATTCTGGGAGTCGACCGGGGCGACCGGGAAGTAGCCTCCCTTGTGGCGCGGTCGGTGGCCGGTGTTGCCCTCGAGGCCGGCACCGCTGTTCCAGATCCCTTCGCTGGAATCGATCTCGAAGTAGCCGGAGTTGGCGTCCTGGTGGAATCGCGCGTTGTCGAACACGAAGAACTCGGCCTCGGGTCCGAAGTAGGCGGTGTCGCCGAGTCCGGTGCTCTTGAGGTAGGCCTGGGCGCGCTTGACGACGCCGCGCGGGTCTCGTCCGTAGCTCTGCAGGGTGTCGGGCTCGACGACGTCACAGATCAAGCTGACGGTTGGCACCTTGATGAAGGGGTCCATCTTCGCTGAAGTGGGGTCGGGAATGACCAGCATGTCGCTGTTGTGGATGGCCTTCCAGCCCTCGATGGACGAGCCGTCGAAGCCGAGTCCCTCTTCGAAGATGTCTTCGCTGAGCTCGGACACAGGGATGCTGAAGTGCTGCCAGCGACCGGGCAGGTCGATGAACTTGAGATCTACGAAACGGGCTCCTTTTTCTTTCGCGAGCTTGACTACTTCGGATGGGGTCATGGGTTCCTCGTGGGGTGGGTGGATGGAAAAAAGACTCAAGGTGGAGCGATGCCCTCACAGGGCGTCTGGACCGTGCTCCTCGGTACGAATGCGAACGGCTGTCTCGACGGGGGAGACGAAGATCTTTCCGTCGCCGATGCGGTTGGTGCGTGCGCCGGCGACGATGGCGGCGATGACGGCCTCGACCTGGTCGGCCTCGACTACCACCTCGATCTTTACTTTGGGCAGAAAGTCGACCACGTACTCAGCGCCTCGGTACAGCTCGGTGTGGCCCTTCTGGCGACCGAAGCCCTTGACCTCGGTCACTGTCAGGCCGCGGATCCCGATCTCGAACAACTGATCTCGAACGTCATCGAGCTTGAACGGCTTGATGATCGCTTCGACCTTCTTCATGTTTGCTCCTCGGCCCGGGAACTCACTCCCCGGGGATCGCACTGCGCTAAGAGCAAGGCCCGTGCCAGAGAAAGCCGAGAAATTGTAAAGCAGTGGATCCCGAGTGATCACGAGGTCTTGGCTGATCTCACCTGCAGAGAGCGCAAACAGGCCACGGCTCCGAAGCCGAGAATTGTGCCGAAGGATCGAGCACCAGCTGTTCAAAACAGGGCAGTTGTGACGTAGGCCTTCGCATTGGTGATACTTGGGGTCGCCGTCCCCATGAGTGACTCACCCCCCCCAGCCGCGCCCGAGGGCGCCTCACCACCTGCTCCTCGCGCCGCGCGGCCGAAGCGTCGCTCCTTGTCCAGGGGCCGACTGCTGGGCTTCAGCTTGTTCTCGATGTTCGCCTTCCTGGTTGCCTTGGAACTGCTGCTACAGGTGATGGCGGCGCGCTCCGAGGAGCATGGCGAGTTCCCCACCGACGGTTCTCTGGCAGAGCCCATGGCCGACGCCTACCGGGTCATTGCGGTGGGTGACTCGTGGGTGTACGGCGCCGAGAGCCTGCCGTCGGAAGCGTTTATCGAGGTGTTTGCCACGCGCTTCACTGATCGCACCAAGATCGGCGTCCAGATCTACAATCTCGGGGTCTCGGCCTCGAACTCCGCGCAGGCGCTGCTGGCCCTGGACGAGGTCATCGAACTGGTGAATCCGGATCTCGTGGTCTCACTGACCGGCGCGAACAACATGCTCCATGACATGGGCGTAGGAGATGCCGCCAGGCTGATGGGCGAGGATGCGCGCCTGGTGCCTGGCCTGACTCTGCTGTCTCGGCTGCGCCTGGTGCGTCTCGGCCGGTTGATCTGGGTCACGGTGTTTGCCGAACAGAAGACTCGCAAGGTGACCGACGGCTCCGGTGGAAGCGGCTATTCCAACGATCCTTTCGGAACTCCTGGCCTGCCCGAGCCCCCCGAACGCCGCGCCACGCAGGTGGTCAAGCTGCCCTGGTGGGACCTGTTTATCCAGCGTCGCTGGGCGGACGGCCTGCGCGTTCTCGAAGACACTCCCATTCCCAGCGGCACCGACCCCAGGCAGCAGGGCGTGAAGGACGCCTGGGAAGGGCTCTTCCTGGCCTACCTGGGCCGGCCCGAGCAGGCCAGGGGCAAGATTGAATCCGCCCTGGCGCTGGGCGGTGACTCCGCGACCGCCTGGGAGGCGCGCGCCATCCTCGCCCACCGCAGTCAGCAGCCCCTGTTTGCCATGCAGCACCGCGTTCGTGCTGCCGAGGCCGAGGGCTTGCCGTGGATCCGTGAGCGGGCTCGCGGCCTGGTGCTGATGGAACTGGAAGCCTGGCAGGCTGCGCAGTCCTGGCTGCTGGGTGTGCAGGAAGCCAGCCCGGGCAATCTCGAGGTGCTCATGGCCCTGGCCAAGCTGCCCAGTGTGGCCCGCGATAAGGCCACCGAGGATGCCCTCTACAAGGGGCCGCGCGGGCTCGTTTCTCGGCCCGAGTACTTTGACTGGCACCTGGCTTCGAGCGGCAAGGTGGGCCGCGCGGTGGGCAGTCTCGGTGATGTCGAGGGCGTCGAGTCCCCGCTCTTACAGGTCACCCGGGCGCGGGCTGAAGAGGTCCAGGGAGAAGTCGATGAGGCCATTGCTGGATACCGGGCAGTCCTGGCTCGAGCGGACAGCGAGGAGTTGGAGCGGGATCTCGCCCGTTCGGGACTGCTGCGCCTCAGCGAGGACCCGGCGGAGCTGGCGCGCTGGTTCGGCCGTCCCGTCCCGCAAGTGCAGGTCTCGGCGGCCAATGTCGGTGCGCTTGTGGGTTGGTACCGCGAGCAGGGCACCTGTGCCGAGGCAGTCAAGGCCGGCCAGTTGGGCCTCGAGCAGGGCTACAGTCCGATGCAGTTGGAGATGGCCGCCGGTGAGTGCCTGGCACGAGGTTTGGGCTGGAGCCTTGCCGAGCAGGTGGTGAGCAGACACGTGGTGATTGACCGGGCAGCGTTGGTGCTGGGCAAGTCGAGCGGTACGCTGCCGAGTCCGCTTGCGGCGCCGGCTCAGCACTTCTGGCGGGACTTCATCGAGCGCCGCTTCGACTTCGACGAAGAGCATGTTTCCCTGGACTGGCAGGCCTTCCTTCTCGCCCACCAGGAACGCAGTGAGCAAGCCCTCTCAGTGGCTGATCGGGCGGTGCGTTGGGGGGCTGGTGACCGCGTCGTGATCGCAGCTGCGCGCTCGATGGCACTGGCACAGCAGGGGCGGTACCTGGCGAGTTTCGTGGCGGCGGTGGAGGCGACGGTTGCCGAGGGCGAGCCGTGGGTGAAGGCCGTCTGCAAGGCGCGGGTGCTCATCGAAACGCGGCGCTACAGCCAGGGGCAACGGCTGATGTTGGAGGCGTTGCGGGTGGCTCCGGGCTACCTCGAAGCGCTCGAAAGCCTCTCTCTGGTGCCGCGGCCAGTGCGACTACCCGGCACTGAGGTGGCTCTTCGGCATTCGCCTTCGGGCCGAGTGCCGGGGCACCGGTGGGCGCGTTGGTACCTCGACCAGGAGCGGGTCCGCGAGGCGCGGTTGGCCCTGCAGTGGCCCTCTGAACAGGTGCCGTTGTCGGTGCGTTTGCGCGCACTGCGCTCGCTGGAGCAAGCGCGCATTCTCGAGGCAGAGGGGCAGGTCGAGGAAGCCGCAGTGGGTTTTGCCGAGGCCAGTCGACTGGCGGTCGAGGCGGGCATGACGGACCTCTCCTGCCGGGCTCGGGCGGAGGCTGCTGCTGGTGGTGCTTCGACCGACAACGCGGCTCTGCTTGCCTCACTCGCCGAGCACTGCCCCGAGCACCCCGAGGTGGCCGTGGTCGCAGCCGGGATGCGGGCCAGCGAAGGGCACTGCGAGCAGACCCGCAAGGAGGCGTGGAAGTCCGTAGAGGCTGGGGCGGATCCCTTGGCCATTCTGCCCTGGATGGAGCCGTGTATCTCGGTCGAGGAACTCGGGATCTGGATGCGTGAACGCCTCGAGCGCCTGGACGCCCCCAGCGAGGCGCTGCCACAGCTGCTCGGTCGTTACGAACCGGGCAACGAAGAGCAGGTGTCCGTACGCAAGGCTGTCGTGGAGGTGCCGTTGGTCGTCCGCCACCTCGACGCCATGCACCGCCTTGCCCGCACGCAGGGAGCCGACTTCGTAGCGCTCAGTTATCCATTCCCCGGAGGTCACCACCTGCACCTGCGCGATGTGCTCTTGGAGTCGGCACCCGCCCGAGGGGTTCCGCTGCTCGATCTGTACGGTCATTTCGAGCACATCTTTACAGAGGCCGAGTGGCAGGCCATGCGCACGCCAGAAGACCATGTGAATGCCCGCGGCTACCGTGAAATGGGCGAACTTCTGTTCCAGTTCCTGGCAGAACGGAAGCTTCTGCCCGACTGAAGACTGATGGCCCTCTTTTGGTGTGTGCTTTTTTCGTTGACACCCCTGATCAGGCTCCCTATAACCCGGGCTAAGTGCCCTGCTGGGGCTTGATCTACTCGATGTGGCGTCTCTCGGATCTCCTGGCGGAACGAGAGACGGGCTGATGGCTCGCCAGGAATTTCTCAGAGGTTGTAATGGTATCTCCCAGGGCCCTTACCAAAGACGAAGTGATTGACATGGTCGAGCGAGGTGAAAGTCTCGACGGTGCGGATCTACGTGGCACGGATCTGAGCGGCATCGACCTGGCCGGTCGTAGCCTGCGCAACGCCAAGCTCGGAGAGGCTCTGTTGGTTCGCGCCAATCTCAGCGGCACCGACCTGACCGGCGCCAGCCTCTGGCACGCCGACCTCAAGTACGCCGACCTCAGCGGTGCCAACCTCGAAGATGCTGACCTGGACTTCTGCAACCTCGAGGGAGTTACCCTCAAGGGCGCGCGGATCCGGAAGACGACCTTCCCACTGAAGCGCGTCTCCATGAACGACGTGATGAATTCGGTCCAGACGGGCCGCCGACTCACCGTCATGGACAGCGACGAGGAAGACCCGATCTGAGCGGGCCCTTCCGGGGCCACCCAGGTGGTCCTCTCAGCCCATCTCGTCAGGGCCTGATGCCGAGAACCCAGTAGCTACTGGTAACGATGACCCCGTCGTGGGTGCGTGCACGGACCGAGACGCGGTTGGGGCCCAGTTCTGGGATGGCCGTGGCAAGGACCTGCAGGCGTTGTACTGGCTGTGACTCGTCACCTGCGGCGTGTGGCAGGACCCGGCTGAACACCTTGTCCCGGTCCAACAGCACCTCGACCCAATCGATCCCTGCTTCTGCTTCCACGTGGCCACGGATTTCGAACGGCCCTTCGACGCGACCGGGAGGATCCGAGGGTCTGCCGTAAGGGAACTCCATCGCCATCGTCGCTGGCAGCCGCCAGCCCGTGTCTTCTCCGGGGCCGCTGGTCTGCAGTTGCAACTCCACGACCGTCGCCACGCCGGTACTCCGATCACGTGCGCGCATCCGAATCGGTAGCGTGGGTAGGGCGGCTGGGTCCCGTACCTGCAGGGAAAGCGTGACCTCGCCGATCTCGCCCGGTTGCAGGCCCTCAATCGTACGGTATTGCTCGACCCGCTCGACGCCTTCCGCGTCGGGCCGACCGAAGCGGACTCGCAACTCGCCGCTGGGGCCCTCGCCCTGGTTTCGAACCATCACGGTGGCGTTGATCCGACTGCTGCCACTGGTTTCGACCGCAGCCTCGCTGCGTACAGCCACTGCCAGTTCCGGGCGGGGTCCGCCGCGGGTGCTGACGGTGCCCTGGACCGGTCCGCCGAGGGGGCCGTCGTCATCGATCAGGTACAGACGCCATGGGTCCAGTCGGCTGGCAGCGCCCGCATGCACGGAGACCGGTACCGTTCGCTGCACCTGCCCGCCGGGGGCAACGTCGCCCAGCAGAAAGCCGAGGTGATCGATCACCGAGTTGGAACTGCGGAGCTTGGCGCGCAGGCGTAGTACCGGCTGCTCGCTGGTGTTGGTGACCCGCAGCGTGACCTGTGTCTGCTCGCCTGCCTCGAGGAACGGGGGGAGCAGCAACTCCGCTTGCAGAGTCGGCCTCGAGCTGAGCAGGCGTTTCCGTTCTTCCTGCGCCCGGGCCGGTGTCCGGGCCAGCCAGCGGGGCTGTTCGGTAGCAGACCATTCGATGTCCCGGAGGGCAGCGCTGGCTCTCAGGCGCTGCGACTGGATGGCCTGCCACCTGGCAACCCGCGGTGCGGCCAACTGGATCAGTCGCCGCCGGTTCCCCTTTCCTCTGGCAGCCACCAGGACCTCGTGGGCCAGGCGCATCGCCATGTCGTTGAACAGTGGCTCCCCGACGTCGCCAGCGACCTCGCTGGAGCCGGGTGTGCTGAGTGCGATGCCGGGCTCGTCTGCCAGGGCCTCGTTCGCTTTGCCGTCGGCTGTGCCGGCAGCGTCGCTGGGCGCAGCGGCGGCAGGGTCCCAGGTGTCGAGCACTCGCGCGACTCGCAGCTGCAGCGCAGGCGTTGAGTTCTCGCCGGTGCGGGTTGCGGCACGCCCGGAGCCGGGGTTGCGCCGGCTGTCCAGGCCGCCGCGAGCTTCGAGTTCGCCGATGAGTTCAGGAGGCTCTCGGAATTGATCGGGCAGCACGCTCTCGTCGGGGTCCAGGAGGACGGTGCCGAGCAGCACGTCGGGGGTCACTCCGACGGAGTTGATAAAGGTGTCTTCGGGTAGCAGGTACCGAGCGACGGTCAGCTTCATGGAGACCTTCTCCCCGGACTTGCGTAGCGGGTACACCTTTTGGACTGTGCCCTTGCCGAAGGTCTGGTCGCCCAGGGTCAGGGATCGACCGAAGAACTTCAGGGCGCCTGCGACGATTTCGGCTCCCGATGCCGTCCGCCTGTCGACCAGGACCGCAACGGGGCCCTCGTAGCGCAGGCGTCCGGGTTCGGCATCAATGCGCGGCGTAAGTCGCGGCACCGGCTCGCCGATGGCGCCCTCAGTGCGAATGATGGTGCCTTCGCTGACGAAGTAATTGACGATTCGGGATGCGTGACGCATTGAGCCGCCGGTGTTGCCACGCAGATCGATGACCAGCCCTCGCAGTGGCCCCTTTGCCCGAAGTCCCTCGAGGTGTTCGGAGAACTCGCCGCTGGTCTTCTGGCTGAAGCGTTCGACGCTCACCAGCCCGATGCCATCGCTGAGCGTCTCGGACGTGATGCTCGGGACCAGCACCTTCTCGCGGATGAGTACGAATACGCGAGGGGCGTCCTCGCCAGAGCGTTCGATGGTCAACACCACCGGCAGGCCCTTCGGGCCGCGGATGCGGTCGACAGTTTCCTCGAGGCTGAGGCCGGCGGTGGACACACCATCGACGTGGGTGATGTGGTCGCCCGCTTTTAGTCCGCCGCGTCCTGCGGGTGCCTCGGGGAAGGGTTGGACGACCTTCATCTTGCCGCCGCGCTTGCCGATGCGCGCCCCAATGCCCACCAGAGTGCCCTTGAAGCGCGTGTTGAAGTCATCCAGCGAGTCGCCAGCAAACAAGCGCGAGTGCCGATCAATGGTTTGTAGGATTCCGCGTAGAGCCTTCTTCTCGAGGTCATCCCGGCTGATGTGCTCGGTGGTGCCCTCGCTCACTGCCACGAAGTCGAGGACTTCGGCGATGCCTGCCTCGAGCTCTTCGAGGCTGTCGGCCGCGGTGTCGAAGCGAGCACTTCGGCCTGCGACCGAGACCTCCAACAGGCCGTTGCCCTGCTCCGTGACCAGGATCGCCGGGTCCAGGTGCTCGAGACGCTGGACCGCCGCGTTCAGCATGCGGTCGGGCTCGATCGCTTCGGGATGGAGATAGAGCGGCTCGATAATTTCGAGGGCCTTCGAGATGAGCGGGGTGGCGCCCTCGTTCTCTTCATCGGCCACTGCATTGCAGGGCAGGCTGCTTGTGAGCAGCAGCAGGGTCCAGAACAAGAGGCCAGGGACGGAGCCGCGGGTGGCCCCTGCGCGGAGAAGCACTCGCATGGCCGGCGATGATAGCAGTCGCAGATCTCCGTGGTCGGAGCGCCGTCCCGTGCTACATTCCGCCGCCGTGGAACGCGATGTCCTAGCCCGCTTGCTCGAAGCCGTTCGCGTCGGTGAGACCAGCCCCGATGAGGCGCTGGCCGAACTCGATCGTCCGCCTATCGACGATCGAGGCTATGCACAGGTGGACGTACATCGTGCCGTTCGGCTGGGCCTGCCCGAGGTTGTCTTCGGTGCCGGCAAGACCGCCGAGCAGGTCGTTGGCATTGCCGATGCCCTGCTGGAGCGCGGTCAGCGGGTCCTGGTGACGCGTCTCGACGAGAGTGCCGCAGCCGAGGTCTGTGCTCGCTTCGGAGCTGCCCGCTACCACAGTCCGGCCCGCTGCCTCACCATCGAGCCCGAGGGCTTCAGTCCCCGCGAGCCGATCGGCGACCTGCTCATCGTGACCGCGGGAACCTCCGACATTCCCGTTGCCGAGGAGGCCAGGGTCTGTGCCGAGGCCTTCGGCAACAAGGTGGAGACCCTCTTCGACGTCGGCGTGGCCGGCCTGCACCGCATCCTCGCTCAGCGTGACAGGCTGCTGCAGGCGAAGGTCCTTATCGTGGTTGCCGGCATGGAGGGTGCGCTCACCAGCGTGGTCGGCGGGCTCGTGCCTCGGCCCGTGATCGGGGTCCCCACCTCGGTGGGCTACGGAGCTTCCTTTGACGGACTGGCAGCCCTGCTGGGCATGTTGAATAGCTGTTCTGCTGGGGTGACTGTGGTCAACATCGACAACGGCTTCGGTGCGGCCTACGCGGCCACCCTCATCAACCGTGCGCGGGATCTTGGGTGACAGCTCCTTTGCACCTGCACATCGATCCGTACTCGGGCGTGTCGGGAGACATGTTCCTGGGCGCATTGGTGGATGCTGGCCTTGACCTCGAGCAACTGGCGGGCCCCCTCGCTTCGTTGGGCCTGCCCCACTGGTACCTCGAGCAGGGCGAGCAGCGCGATTCCCGCGTCGGCGGCACGAAGGTCAACGTCGTGCTCGAGGAGGGGCACGACCGATTTCATCGCCACCTCGGTGACATCGTCGCGCTGGTCGAGGCTGCGTCGGAACTACCCGAGCCTGTCTGCCGCACGGTCTGCCGGGTCTTTGCGACCCTTGCCGAGGCCGAGGGCGAGGTACACGGCGTTCCCGCCGAAGAGGTTCACTTCCACGAGGTCGGCGCGACCGACGCGATTGTCGATATCACCGCGACTGTCCTTGGTGTCCACCTCCTCGGTGTGTCGAGCATCTCCTGTGGCCCGCTGCCGCTGGGCAGTGGCTTCGCGGAGTGCGAACACGGCACCATTCCAGTGCCCGTTCCGGCCACGCTGCTGCTCGAGCGGGGCCTGCCGACCACGCCAGCTTTCGGTGAGCACCCTACCGGCGAGCTGGTGACCCCTACCGGCGCCGCACTGGTGCGCTCGCTGGCAGACAGCTTCGGCCCGCCCCCTGCCATGACGCTGGAGCGTGTTGCCTACGGCCTCGGCTCTCGCGATCGTGCCCTGGTTCCCAACGCGTTGCGCCTGCTCATCGGCAGACTCGACGAGCAGCCCGGCGACAAGGTCGAGGTGCTGACCACCACGATCGACGACCTGGATTCGCGTCTGTTCGGACCGCTGGTTGAGGACCTCCTGGCTGCGGGCGCGCTGGACGCAACCTTGCGACCGGTGTTTGCCAAGAAGGGTCGCCCCGCCACCGAGGTGGTCGTCATCGCTCCACCGGATCCGGGCACAGTCCGGGCTTTGAGCGAATTGTTGTTTCGCGAGACTACGACCTTTGGCCTGCGCTTGCGCCGCGAGCGCCGGACAATCCTGGATCGGCGTTTCCGAACGGTGCAAATCGAACTGGGCGAGGTGGTGATCAAGGATGGCTTGCTGGGCGGCGTGGTGGTTACCTCCCAGCCCGAGTTCGACTCCTGCGCGCAGCTCGCAGAATCCCGCGGAGTCCCCGTGCGTACTGTGCTCGACGCTGCAGTCAAGGCTGCAGGATGGTCGGATTCCGGCGATCAGAGTGAATAGAGTAGCGCCCGAGTCAGTCAATTCAGCGTGAACACGTGGCCCCGGTGCTCGACAAGTCCCATAGCTCCGGCGTATGAAGATCTATCGTCTATCTCGCCGCTGAGGAGGAACCTGTGCTTCCTGTAGACCCGCGCTCCTTGCTCCTGCCCTCTTTTGGCCTGTGCCTCGCGCTCGTTGCGGTGCACGTGCCGGGCCCAGTCGTCAGTGCAGATCTGAGCGCCGCCGACATCATTCGCAAGAGTGCCGAGCAGCGGACCGTCAGCAACTCCGAGCAGACAATGGTGATGGAGATCTTCGACAAGATGGGCCGCTCCCGGGTTCGCAAGATCGTCTCGCGGGTCAAGGACAGCGACGGAATCAGCAAGTCGCATGTCGAGTTCATCGAGCCCGAGGATGTGAACGGAGTGCAGTTCCTGACCATCGAGAACCCAGGTGGCGAAGACCGCCAGTGGCTGTACATGCCGGCATCGGGGATCCTCAACCAGATCTCCGGCTCCAGCCGGCGCGGCTCGTTCATGGGTTCGGACTTCAGCTTCGAGGATCTCACCATCGGCCAGGTCGAGGATGGCGACCACACCTTGCTGCCAGACTCGGCGGTCACCATCGCTGGCACCAGCGTGTCGGTCTACGTGGTGCAGAGCATCCCCAAGAAGGAGTTGAAGTCGGCCTATACGAAGATCCTCACCTACATCGAGAAGAACCGCTTCGTGCCCCGCAAGGTCGAGTTCTTCGGCAAGAAGGGCACCCAGACCAAGACCATGACCATTCTCGAGGTGAAGGACCAGGGCGGAGTGCTGGTTCCCATGCGCACGACCATGGAGAACCTCAAGCGCGGTACCAAGACCGAGGTGCGGGTCGAGGCGGTGGAAGTGAATCTGCCGACCGAGAAGCTGCCTGACTACCTGTTTACGCCCGAGTCCCTGAGCAGCGAGGGCTGAGCCCGATTGCGCACCGCCGCGCTCGCGCAGTCGCTGGCAGCGGCACTGTTTGTCGCGTCCGCGGCAGCGGCTGAGTCGGCACCTCCTTCTCGCGACTTCACAGCGCTCGGAACGGTAGTTGACCGAGCTGCGGCCGAGGGCAAACCACTTGTTCCCTGGACAGCGCGGCCCAAGCCCCGAGGCCTGACCTACGGCGGACGGCTGTTCACCTCGCTGGCCCCCGACCTGCGCATGTCGGGACCGTACGAAGATCGATTCGGCTGGTATTCGGGCGCCGACTTCCGCGTGAAGTACAAGTTCGCGCCGAACGCTCGCTTCCAGATTGGCGCACGCTTCCGTTACGACCTGCGTCACGGCGACAGTGTCGAGTCCGATGCCTGGTTCGATCTCGGCCCCAGCTACCTGCACTTCCGCTACCAGCGGCTGACGGTGCGGGTTGGCCGGATGGTCTTGGTGTGGGGTCGCAATCCGCTGCTGTCGCCAGTCAACGTGCTCAGCCCGCTCGACGGTGAGCGGCTGCTGTCAGCCGCCGGCACAGACGATCCCCGGATTCCCGTTACGGCCGTCCGAGTGAAGCTCGAGTTGCACCCGGTGACCCTGGAAGCCGTTTATCTCCCGTTCTTCCAACCCGCCCGTCACAGCTTCTTCGGCCGGGACTTCTCGCTGCTTCGGCCCGGCATGCTGGAAGCGGTTCTCGGTGAGGTCTCGGCGATGCTACCGAACACCGGGATGGTCCTGCTCGACACCACCATGGCCCGGGTCACCGACAAGCTGACACAGGGCCTGCTGTCGCTGGATCCCTACGCTCGGGATGGCCTGCAATCCTACCTGGTGGCTGATCTGCCCGAGGAGTTCCCATGGCACGGCGACATCGGTCTGCGGGTCGGCCTGAGTGGTCCGGGAGTCGAGGCTGACTTCTACGGTCTGCTGTACATCCTCGACCGCCCCTCAGTGCAGTTGCACGATGCTCTGCGGCGGCCGTTGGTGGAGGGCCGGCAGATGAGCGTGGTCGAGTTCAACGACCTGCTCGATCCGTCGGCGCCCGTGGCGACTCCCCGCTACCACCGGGCGGTGATGGCCGGGGCGGACCTGTCGGTGGCTGCAGGTGGCTTCGTCATCACCGCAGAGGGTGCCTTCAAGTCTCGCTCAGTCCACTACACGAGCGACCTGGAAGCCCTGGTGGTGCCGAAGGTGGAGTACGCCCTCGCGGTTCGCTACTCGTATGGAACGGTGTTCGGCGTCGACGCGGAGTTCGGTCACCGGATCCTGGCCGAGAGTGAGCTGCCGGAGTTGTTGTTCGACCAGCAGCACGACCTGCGGGTCGCTGTCATGGCCTTCGTTCGCCTGTTTCGAGACCGGATGGAATGGCGGCTCGGCGGGAGTTGGAACATCCTACGTCGAGACCTCTATCTACATCCGCAGGCGCACATCGAGGTCGACGACCGGCTGAGCGTGGTATTTGGTGCGCAACTCTTCTTCGGCTTCTATCCGGATGTCGAGTCGACTCTCGCTTCGTTGCGAAGCTACCAGGGTGGCCTGATGGGCTACTTCAGGGACAACGACTATGTCTATGGAACCCTCGAGTTTGCGTTCTGAGTGCAGCCCGTTTCGGGTCTTGCCAGCGCGGCTCTTCGCGGCAGCCGGCGGCTTGTTGCTGTTGCTGGCAGCCGCCGCTCCAGCCACTGCACAGTGGCGTGACCCGATAGAGCAGTATGGTGTCGAGGTTCGGACCCTGGTCGATCCCCTCGACGGCTCCAGCTTCCAGGCACGGGCGCTGCTGGTTAGCAACGGTCTGGGCGGCTACGACTCCGATGGTTGCCCCTACAGCAAGGGGCAGCAGCCGCGCGCCTTCGCCGTCGCCACCTCGCCGACCACGCTGTTCTCCGCGCCTATGAGCGACTTCCCTCAGGCACTGACAGCCACCCAGAAGCAGGACATCAGGGCCGCTCTTGCGGCCTTTGGTTCCCCCGACGAACTCGCCGATCTGCCCGCATCCACGGGCTACGAGATCGCGGCGGTAGTGGCTCGGAGCCTGGGCAAGGGGCACTACGAGGTGGGCGAGCTCTACCTGGCCGGCGCCTGGACGGTGCGTGACACGGTGGTGGGCTTTCTGCCCGGCCTGCAGGGAGCCGGCGACACCTGGCGCAAGATGTCTGACGTCAACACGCGTGCCCAGCAGCAGACCGACAACCGTGCCAGGACCAGGGCTTTGTTCGATCTCGCCCGAATCAGCCATCGCGGTGGCTTTGTTACCCAGCGCGAAGCGTTCCTCGACCTGCTGTCCACATTCCCCGATGCAGGGCTCGGCGCGATGGAGAAGCGCGATGAGTTCCGCCGCCGGGTTGCGCAGGAACAGCGTCTAATGCAACTGGCACGCAGGGAGTTTCAGGCCGGCCTTGGCTCCGCCGAGGGCAGCATCGCGGAGCAGCGCTACTATCTGTACCTCGTAGGTGATATAGACCGTCGAGCAGGCGATTTCGAAGCCGCAGCCCAGGCCCTCCAGCGCGTTGTTGATGACGCCCGCACGGCCGATGATGTGGCAGCACTTGCCCGCGATATCCTGCAGGTGTTGGCGGTGCAGGAGCGGGAAGGGGCCGGGGCGGACAGCCCCGCGGAGGCAGGAGGAAGTAAGTGAGTCGAGTCCGCGCCATGATCCGTGCAATGCGTCCCAAGCAGTGGACCAAGAATGCGCTCCTGCTTCCTGCCCTGGTGTTCTCCGAGCGCTACACCGACCCCGGCGCCGTGCTCTCTGTCGCCCTGGGCTTCGTGCTGTTCTGCATGCTCAGCTCGGCCGGCTACCTGGTCAATGACCTGCGCGACATCGAGAACGATCGCAAGCACCCCAAGAAGAGGCTGCGCCCCATTGCGTCAGGCGAGCTCCCCAGCGGACTCGCCCGCGTGCTGGCTGCTGTGCTCATCATCGTCGGCATTGCCGGCAGTTTCTGCCTGGACCTGAGCCACCTGCAGGGCCCGGGCTCGGCGCTCGCAGCCGGGCCAATCCCAGCGGACCTGGGCAACCCATGGTGGAAAGTCTGGGGCTTCGGCATTACGGCGACGGCGTACCTGTTCGTGACGCTCAGCTACAGTTTCTATTTCAAGCACGTGGTGCTTCTGGACGTGATGTTCATCTCCACGGGCTTTCTGCTGCGAGCGGTCGCGGGGGCTGCCGCGATCCCGGTGAACAGCTCGGCATGGTTCCTTGTCTGCACGGCCTTTGGTGCCCTGTTCTTAGGCATGAGCAAGCGTCTCGCGGAGCTACGACTGCTCAATGAGGCTGCCGTCGAACACCGCAAGATCCTCGACGAGTACACGCCCGAGTTGCTCGAACAACTGATCGGCATTGTTACGGCCTGCACGCTCATCTCGTACGCGCTGTACACGTTCACGGGACCCCACAGCCAGAAGATCATGCTGACCGTGCCCTTTGTGATCTACGGGATGTTCCGTTACCTGTTCCTCGTCTCTCGCGGCGAGGCCGGCGGCGAGCCCGAGAGTACGCTGCTTCATGACCGCCCCCTGCAGGCCTGCATTGTCCTGTTCATGCTGGTTGCGGTGCTGACCCTCGGCCCGGCCTGATCCGATCGGGCGGCGATCTGCCCGTCTCTCTCGGCACAGCGCTGGCATTGCAACGACATGCGTCCGCACAGCGGTCGTGGCGATGTCAGCTCGGCGAGATTCCACTTTGCCCTGCGCCTTGTCGGACCTAAATTGCGAAGTGGAAGAACTGCCCCTTCGCCTGGCCAGGTGGGAAGGTCCCCGCCGGAACAGGAGCCCTGATGAGCCCAATCCTCCGCCGCCTCCTCGTACTTACCGCAGGCAGTATCCTCGCAACCGGCTGCGTTCCTGAGCGCCCCGACCTCATTCCACCGCCGCAGGGCCAGGCTGAGTTGGCTGTGCTGACTTCCAGCGACGAAGGCTACGGCTGGGACATCCAGTTGCTCGATCTGCAGGGCAACCTCCTCCACCTCATTGATGCCAACCTCGACGAGGCCGTCAGCCTGACTCACCAGGGCGACGGTGTGTTCCTTGTCAGTGATGGCATGGACATCCTTCGGGTCGATTCTTCCGGCGATGTCGAGATCTTCAACCAGCAGCCGATGCCGTCGGTGGTCTACCGCATGAACATCACCGACGATGACGAGGTCACCGTCGCCGAGGAATACGACGTCACCAAGCTCGATGACGAGGGCAACCTGCTCGAGCACACAGTGGTCGACGACGCCGAGTTCTGCTGGATGGACGCTGCCTCCGGTACGGTCAGCAGCGACGACGCCCTGCTCGACGTGTTCGGCCCGACCCTGGCCACCTGGGATGCCGAGGAAGGCAGCTTCGACGTGCTCGCTGCGAACTTCGCGCCTGATGCCAGCATCCTGGGACGTGATGGTTCCGGTAGCTACTACGGGGCGAGTGAATGGAGCTCGCAGATTCACAAGGTCACAGCCTCCGGCGAGGTCAGCCTGCTGGCCGCCCTCGAGATGCAGGGCAGCCCTGTCTGGGGTGTTCACGCCATCGAGCCCGCCGGAGCCCAGTCGGTGTTCGCCCTGTACAGCAGTGAGGAGGGTTCGGGCATCGTTCGAATCGACGCCAATGGCGAGTCTCGGGAACTGGTGTCTTCGGGTTCGCAGGCCTGGCTGGACCTGGTCGTCTTCTAGGATCGCAGCGCTCGGGGACGCCCGGCTGCGAGCAATTGCGCAAGGAGAGGAGTGTCGGTGCGAGCCGGCCCTCCTCTTGTGCTTGGGCGTGGCATCTATGCAGGCACCGTGCAGGCACCGGCGCCCCGCGTTATCCTGCCCGCCACCATGCACATCCTCGACGAACTTCGGGCCCGTGGCTTCATCAAGGAGATGACTGATCCGGATGGGCTGCGTGCTCGCATGGACGAGGGCTCGCTGACCTTCTATTGCGGCTATGACCCCAGCAACACCTCGCTGACCGCGGGCAACCTGGTCGCCGTCATGCTGCAGACCTTCCTGCAAAGGGCCGGCCACCGGCCGCTGGTGATCCTTGGCGGGGGAACGTCGTTGATTGGCGACCCCTCGGGCAAGCAGAGCACCCGAAAGGTGCTTACCCCTGAGCAAATCCGCAGCAACCTGGAGTCCCAGCGGCCACAGTTCGGTCGCTTCCTGGAGTTGCGCGAGCAGGGCAGCAGTTCGGCCTGTGCGGGAGAGCTCATCGACAACGCCGAGTGGCTCAAGAAGCTCAACTACATCCAGTTCCTACGCGATGTCGGCAGCCACTTCTCAGTCAACGAGATGATCGCCGCCGAGACCTATGCTCGGCGGCTGCGCGAGCAGCAGCACCTCAGCTTCGTCGAGTTCAACTACCGGTTGGTCCAGGCCTACGATTTCCTGCACCTGTACCGGGAGCATGACTGTCTCCTGCAGGTGGGGGGCTCCGACCAGTGGGGCAACTGCGTCGCGGGCACCGAGCTCATCCGCAAGACCACAGGTGGCAAGAGCTGGGTGATCACGACCCCGTTGCTGACCACTGCCGACGGCCAGAAGATGGGCAAGAGCGAGAAAGGAGCGGTCTGGCTGGATCCGGAGCTCACCTCGCCCTTTGAGTACTTCCAGTTCTGGATGAACTGCGACGACCTCGATGTCGGCACCTTCTTGAAGTTGTTCACCTTCCTGGACCTGGAGCGGATTGCCGAATTGGCGGCGCTCTCGGACATGGACGTATACCGGGCCAAGGCCATTCTTGCCTGGCATGCGACGGCGCTGTGCCACGGCAGCGAGGCGGCGAGTTCGTCGCTGGCAACTTCGATGCTGCTGTTCGACCTGGAGCGACTGTTCTCCTGGCAGGACATCGCGCCCGAGGGCGAGGCCAGGGTCGACCCGGATATCCCCAAAGCCACGATCCCCCGTGCGCTGCTCGACGATGGCCTGCCGGTGTTCAAGTTGTTCGTCGAGGTGGGACTCTGTGGTTCCGGCAAGCAGGCCAAGAACCTCGCCAGCCAGGGCGGCGCCTATGTCAACGGCGTGGCCTCGAGCGACCCCTTCCAGGCGGTCAGCGCGGCAGATCTTCGTGACGATGGCACGCTGCTGCTGCGCGCCGGCAAGAAGAAGTACTGCCTGGTGCGGCTTTCCTGAGCGCCTGGCTCAGCTAGGGCGAGTCGTCCTCCCGACTACCGGCCTGGCTCCCATCCTCGCCGCCGCGGGAGACGCTGCGGTTCGGGTGCTCACCGCAGTCGGCCAGCACCCGGTCCACTTCTCTCAGCAGTGTCTTGCTGTGCTCCAGGAATTCCCCAATCTTCCCGTGCATACGGAGGTCGGACAGGATGTTGTCGAAGAACTGGTCGAACTCCATGTGGACGTCGTTCGGAGTCGCCATGGTGATTGTGATCGAAGAGTCCGCGAACAAAGACAGGTCGCTGAGGTGCGTTCGGGCCTCCTGGATCTCCCCCAGGCCGCGATACACCAGCTTCTGCTTGTCATTGAGGTCGTGTTCCAGGCTGTGCTGCCCGCCCATTCCGATGATGTCGAGCTTGCTCAGGCTGCGAGCGCCGGCCAAGGTGCCCTGGGCCGAGAGGACCAGCCTGCGTGCATCGCTCAACTCGTTGATCAATGCAGCCCGTCGCTTCTCGGCGCTCCAACTCGCGATCTGCTGTCGTCTCTCCTCCCTCTGCCTTGCGGCCTGGCCCGAGCCCCCGTCGTATCCGCACGAGCGGCAGCGATAGGTGCCTTCGCTAGTGGACTCGAGGTCTTCGCTGTTGCACGCGATGCACGCAGAATCGGAGATCGTGGCGGCCAGTGCCTTGGCGACACGTCTTCGCTGCAACAGCGCTGCGCCGAGGAACACCGCGACCACGGCGACCGAGGCAAGATAACTGGAGAGGGGGTGCTCGATCAGAGCGACCAGGTCCATTCCTTCGGCTACTCGTCGGGGAAGCCGAGAAGGCGGCGGCCGAGGCTCAGGTCGGGCTCCTCGCCCGTCCAGGCGTGGAAGCTGATGGCCGCCTGCCAAAGGAACATGCCGCGGCCATGGACTGTTGCCAGCCCCATGGCTGCGGCCCGGCGCAGCAGGATTGGGTTCTCGACGTAGTAGTTGAGGTCGGCCACCACCGCGTGAGAGGCGAGCGGTTCGAGGTCCATGCCGGCCAACAGCTTGTCGGCTTCGGGGGGCAAGGTATTGATGAGCAGGTCGGCCGAGACCTCGAGATCGCGGAGGGTGTCGGCGTGCAAGGGCAGGACACCGGTGCCGCCGACGGCTGCGCTGACCGCCTCGGCATGCTCGAGGGTGCGGTTCACGAAGACCAGGGAACTGGTGCCTACCGCACTGAGCTCCGAGCCGATTGCCCGGGCGGCTCCCCCCGCGCCGAGAATGACGATGTCTTTGCCGAGCGTGCTCTCACGGGTAGCCTCTTCCAGTGCCCGCAGCATGCCGATGCCATCGGTATTGCCGGCCGTCCAGATCTTGTCTTTGTCGCGGTACAGCAGGTTGGCGGCGCCGGCGGCATCGGCTCGTCCGTCGATGCGGTCGACGTAGCCCAGGATGCTCACCTTGTGCGGAGCCGTGACGTTGATTCCTGCGAACTCAAAGGGCAGAGAAGGCGCCCGAGTGATCAGGTCCGAGGGGTCGATGTCGACGCTCTCGTAGGTGCCGGGCAGGCCATTGCCCCGGAACCAGCTCTCGTGCAACTCGGGCGAGCGCGACTGGTTGACGGGGTGACCGATGACGGCGTAGCGGCCGACGGTGGCGAAGCCGCCAGTGATGATCTTGTCACTTTCGTCCAGGATGTCGTCCATGGTCATCGGCTCTCTTCCTTGAGTTCTCCCAGGGTTGGCTTGGGATCCCAGTGTATCTCTGCTTTGGCTGGTGGCCCAAAGGGCATCCTTGCGCGAACCAGCCCGACGTCTTTGTGGATTTGAGCGACCAGCGCTTCGACGCTGGCGAAGTGTAACTCGTCGCGCACCTTGTCGACGAAGTGAATCCGGACCCGCTCGCCGTAGAGGTCGCCGTCGTAGTCGAAAAGGTGCGCTTCGATGGTGAAGCTCTGCTCGGCGAAGGTGGGGCGGAAGCCCAGGTTGGCGATGGCGGGATGGACAGAGCTGTCACTGCCCAGTTCGATTTCGCAGGAGTACACCCCGGGCGGCGGACACAGCTCGGTGCTGGCGTCGATGTTGGCGGTGGGGAAGCCAATGCCCCGTCCCCGTCCCCGGCCCTTGACCACGACGCCGCGCAGGAAGTGGTGGCGGCCGAGCATGCGTGCGGCTTCTGCTACCTGCCCGAGTCGGACCTTCTCGCGAATGGCGCTGCAGCCGATGATCTCTTCACCATCGCGCACGGCCCCGTGAGGACGCACCTCGGTGCCCAGGGGCGTGAAGAAGTCGTGCAGGAAACCCCAGTCACCGAGGCGGTCGCGGCCGAAGTGGAAGTCGTAACCCACGTGCACCTCGGAAGGTGCGAATCGTCCCAACAGGACCTCTTTGGCGAACTGGTCGTGGCTGATCCGCTGCAGGTCCGGTGTGAACTCCTCGGTGACCAGGTAGTCGACGCCCATGGAACTGAGCAACTCGACCTTGTCCTCGAAAGTAAGGATCAGGTAGGGGTGCTTGCCACGTCCCAAGGTGCGCCACGGCGGCGGGTAAAACGAGTAGACCAGAGCCTTGTTGTCAGTCTTCCGGGCACGATCGACGACGCATTCGATGATGGTCTGGTGGCCGACGTGCAGGCCGTCGAACGTGCCCATGGTCATGACCACCGGAGCAAGGGGCACTTCGACGCTGCGATAGCCGTACAGGATCTTCACTTCCCGTACTTACCACGAGGTCTACTGGGCGTCGCTGAGAGAAGCCCGCCAGGCTTGTTCCAGCCCGGCGGCGTCGCTGCCCATAATTTCGCGCAGGGCGTCGTCGGGGGCCGTCCCTGTCTTGAGCCTGGCCAACAGGCTGCGCAAGACCGGCCAGCCGTGCGTCGCTACCAGCCAGGCCGAGAACGAGCGCAGGGCTTCCTGGCGGGGGGCACTCAACGGACTGCTGCCGGATAGGTCAGTCGGCTTGAAAATCGAGCTGGCGGAAACGGCCACGTCGCTGTCAGTGGGTCCGGACTTCTCCAGGTGTAGGGCGAGGCCCTCCATCAGCCATGTCGGTACGCTGGGGCCACCGCTCTCTCGCAGTGCGTTGCGGGTCAACTGGTAGCGCAGCAGAGGTTCGAGTGCAGCGGAGAGGGCAATGTCTGTCGCGACGGGAAGTTCTACTGTCGGGGCGTAGGTCGCAGCCTGCCAGCTAGTTCGCAGTTGCTCTGCGGGTGCCGAAAATTGGGTGATGTGGACGTTCGTGCCGGGCGGGATCGGGACCTGGTAGTCCAGCACTGTGGCCACGAAGTCCAACCTCACGCCGAGTTCAAGCAACTGCTCCGGGTTCAGATCGCTGTCATTGAGGAGTGTGAAGAACAGCGACGGGCGCTCCACAGAGCGCAGTTGCCCGGCCCTTTTGCTGAGTTGCGAGGTGGCCTCGGTTTCGGCACTTCCCTCTGGCGCCTCTGCTGCCGGGTCGCCCCCGGGAACGGTGCTCTCCTCTGTGTCCGTCGAGGGCGCTAAGGATTGTTCGGCGCTCGTCTCGCTTTGGCGCAGTTGTCGTGCCTCGAGCATCGCCCCCGTGTGTTCCTGCCACTGCTCGGTTTCCGTGCGCAGGTCGAGCAGTCGCAGGTGCTGGTCGAGCGCGAACAGGCCAAGTGCCAGGCATGCCAGAGACAGTACGGCGACCAGCTGAGAGCGCTGTCCGATCGGGCCCTCGGCCACCGAGTTGTCGTCTGGGCCGACCATCCGCTTGCTGTCGCTGCCAAGCGTGAAGCGAGGAGGCGGTGGCCAGCGGACAGGGCAGGGTAGGTTTTCTGGTGCGTCGGCAACCGTCGGGTGCTCACCGGTGTCGGCGAGGGCCTGGTCGGCGCCCGTCAGCGTCACGTCGGCGCCGAGCTCGAAGAGTCGCCGATGCATCGTCCGGGCTCGCTCCCGTGGCAGCCTGAAGGCAGCTCGGTAGGGCAGTGGGCGGAGCAGGGGAGCGACTTCCTGGGTCTTCATTCCCAGGGCATCGCTGATGAAGCTCGCCACTGCTCGCTCGCCGTCGTTGTCGTTCCAGCCCACTACGTCGACGTGGAAGCTTTCGGGGCTCTCTCGCTGTTGGTAGGGCTGGTGGCAAAGCGTGCAGCGGCCTTCGCCTGCCTCGGTGTTGAGCCGGTCCCGACTGCACCAGCTAAGCATCGATGCAAGCCGGTCATGGGCCATGGTGTCGCGGATCTGCAGGAGCCGGGTGTGTACCTCTGGGTAGCTCGGTGGCCGGTCCCACGGCGCCTTCGCGAGCAGTTGTGTCAGCAGTGAGGCCAGGCCTTGCGGCGGGTTGCCGCCCAGGTCGCGTAGGTGGGGCGCCGGCTCCCGTGCGTGGTTATCGAGCAACTGGGCTGGCGTCTCCGCATCAAAGGGAGGCCGGCCCGTGAGTACGTGGAAGAACGTCGCGCCGAGGCTGTACAGGTCAGATCGGTGGGTGCCAGGCCGGCCGCGCGGCAACTCCGGCGCCATGTAGAACGGAGTGCCCATGACTGTGCCCGCGTGGCCTAGCGCGCCGTCTTCGCCGAAGCGGGCCAGGCCGAAGTCCAACAGTTTCAGGGTGCCGTCTTCGGCCACCAGCATGTTGGCTGGTTTGATGTCGCCGTGGCAGATGCCGGCGTCCGCTGCAGCCTGGAGGCCAGCGCAGGCCTGGCTGAATAGCGACAGGTACTGCTGCCAACTGAACCCGACTCGCGCCTCGATCAACTCGGCAAGTGACCAGCCCTCGACCAGTTCCATGGCGTAGAACGCCTTGTCCTGTTCGGAGCCCGCGTAGTACACCCGGGCCACGTTGGGATGCTCCAGTTGCGCGGCTGCCTTCGCTTCTCGCTCGAAGCGCTCGACCAGTTGCGGCCGCCTGGCGATGCTTTCGTGGATCACCTTGACGGCCACCTGCTTGTCGAGACGCGAGTCCCGGCAGCGATAGACCTCGGACATGGCGCCGGCCCCGAGTGGTGCGCGCACCTCGTAGTGAGCGAGCTTGCTGCCGACCAGGTTGAAGGGCATCGCCGGACTCCGCTGGGTCGTTCACTCTAGGTAGTCGAGACAGTAATCGCCGTCGTTGGAGTCGTCGATCACGTATTCGGCTCCTTGGAAGAGACGATGGAGACTCCCAGGGTATCTCACCAGTCGCTGCGAGACCTTCTGTGGTCGGCTACCACGTGCAGCCGATCATCTCGATGCGCTCGTCCAGAGCCAGCTCGAAGTCGCGCCCTCGAAGCCGCCCTGTCCTGTGCATGGAGCGCAGGATCTTCTGGACCATCTTGTGGCGCTGACGGCTCACTCCGCGCCCGTGGTAGTAGCTGTGGTAGCGCCGGGGCGAGGGCAGCAGGGATGCCAGGAAGGCCGCCTCTTCGGGCCGAAGCACGCGCGGCGATCGGCCGAAGTAGTGGTTGGCAGCGTCTCGGATCCCGTACAGACCGGGTCCCCACTCCGCGATGTTCAGGTAGATCTCCAGGATCCTCTTTTTTGGCAGGTTGCTCTCGAGCCGCCAGGCGATGATGGCCTCCTGGAGCTTTCTTGCGATGGTTCGGTCGCCGCTCAAGAACAGGTTCTTGGCAAGTTGCTGGGTGATCGTCGAGCCGCCCCGGCCGCTGCCTTCGCGGAGATTCTCCAGCATTGCCTCCGTCAGCCCCCGGGGAGAGAAACCGGAGTGGCGGAAGAAGCCCCCGTCTTCGGTGGAGACCACCGCGTTGGCCAGGTGGCTGCTGATCTTGCTGAGGGGGGCAAAGTGGGGGTCTTCTCCACCCACCAGTCGTGTCAGCGGCTTTCCTTCCGCACCGGGGGCGCGGAAGGTGTGCTCGAAGGGGTAGTTGAGGCGCTCCACCATGCTGGCCAGTTCTCCGGACACGAGGACCATGCGGGAAAAGTCTCCGTTCCAGTCCAGTGACCACCGGTTCCGTTCGTGGAGGCGTCCCGACACAACCAGGTGGATGTCCATCGTGCCCTGGACCTCTTCTGCCCAACTGCCGGGCATGACAAGTTCGGGCAGGCTGCCGAGCAGCTTGCCGAGAGGCAATTGGTTGGCTGCACCCGAGACCTCGAAACGGGGTTGCTCGTCATCGCCGAGGGGGCCCACCCTGCCGCCCAGCTCGCCGCCGATGCCCGCTACCTCCCAGCGTCCGTCAGTGAGCGAAAGGTCGGTGCCGTTGCTGCCGTTCACCAGCTTGCCCTCGAGGCGCATTGCGGGCAGCGTGACAAAGCCCTTGCCGAGAAAGCCGTTGCCCGCGTTGAAGTCGCTCAGGCCGGCCTCCAGCTGCCAGGTTTGCTCCTCGGCTGAGTCGATGTGGCGCAGTGAAGCAGACAGCTTGGCCTCCCGTACCGACAGTCGTTCGCCGAACACCTCGTTCATCCAATCGGCTACCGGCAACTGTTCCAGGCGTACCCGGGCGCCGGCCAGGCCGCTTTCTGTCAGCGTCGCGTCGAGACTGAGGATGCCGCCTCGGTTCAGCTGGAGCGCCAGCGCCAGGCCCATCTGTTGGTTTGTCCGCGAGACCTGACCATGCAGGTTGCTCAGTAAAACGGCGCCGTCCGGGCCGTTCACGGTGGCATCGTTGACGCTTACTGTGCCGGAAGTCGACAGCCGATCCCGAAGAGCAGCGACTCGCCCGCCACCACGTCCCTGGCTTACGACCCGGCTCAGGTCGATGAACCGCAGCATCATCAGTTCAGCCCGTTCGGTCGGAGGCAGTTGGTCCTGTTCGATGTCTCCTGGTTCGTCCTTGTCTTGCGGTCGCGAGAAAGTCCTGTCGTCGTCAACTGCGGCCAGGTCGGGGAGTTCCCGTAAGCGCACCTCGAGTCCGTCGATGGCCAGGGTGTTCAGGGGCGAGAGCTTGCCACTGGTCAGCTTGTCCTCGAAGTTCGCGCTGAAACTGCGACTGGCGATGCCGAGCAGTGGGCCCGAGTCCATGACGCAGGCCAACTCCTGGAGGGCAACGTCGTATTGTGACAGCCATTGGGCCTTGCCGATGCGGCAGTTTCCGCCCAGGGCAAGCCCAAGGCGCTCCTCGACCTCCGTGGCGATCCGATCGGAGATCAGGTCGAGCACCACCGGAACCGTGATGCCGATGCCGATGGCGATCAATAGGGCCCCGAGGAGCAGGCGACTGGTACGTCCGGAACTCACAGCAGCTTGTTCTCCCGCAGCCACGCCACCCATTGAGGGAGGCCCAGGTCGAGGGGCATCTCCGCCTGGTAGCCGAGCTCGTCGCGCGCACGGGTCGCGTCACACCACCAGCCGGTGGCAAAGGAGGCTGTTACCTTGTCGCGGTTCAGTGCCGGGGCTCGGCCAGTGAATCTTCCTGCGGTCTCGGCCGCCACGGCAGACATCCAGATCACAGCCCTCGGTGTCGGAATCGTGAGCGCCTTCTTGCCCAGCGCGGTGGCGGCTTGCTGTCCGAAACCAGCGATTGTGTGTTGCCCGCCGTCGTCTAGGAAGTAGATGCCCTCACCGGCTGCATGACTGTGCTCGTCGACGGGTTGGTCATTGGGTGTCCCGCCCCCCTCGAGTACATGCTGGCCATCGCCACCGGCTGGCAGCTTGCGGCCAGTCTCACCGACCAGGACGATGCCGCGCACCAGGTCGTGGCAGTGAATTGCCGAGATCCAGCCGTTGCGGCCCAGGGGACTTGCGACGATGCCCCATTTCGCTGATTGAACCATCTGCAGTACGTCGAGATCGCGGGGCCCGTAGACCAGCGGCGGTCGTACGATGACGACCTCGAGGTCGTCGTGCCCGGCGGCTTTCCAGGCGGCCTGTTCGCCACCGAACTTGCTGGTGCCGTAGCGGGTAAAGGGCTCGGGCCGGTGGTGCTCCGCGCGGGCGCAGTCGTGGTGGCTCTGGCCGGCAGCTTCCAGGGACGAGACGTAAACCACCCGCCGCGGTCCCTGCCTGGCCTTCCGCGCGGCCTCGAGCACGTTGGCTGTGCCCTCGGCGTTGACGCGGTCGAGGACTTCACTGCTGAAGGCCGCCGTGATTCCGGCGATGTGATAGACGATTTCGACGTCTTCCATGGCGGCGCTGAGAGAGTCGATGTCGCCGACGTCACCGTAGCGAAAGTCTACGCTTCGGCCGTCGAGGTTGCTGACATCAGAGGTCTTGCGCACCATCGCGTAGGGATGGTCGCCGCGGTCCTGCAGGTATTCGACGAGGTGGCTGCCGATGAAGCCGTTGGCACCCGTGACCAGCGCAGTGGTCGCCATCAGAGGTCTTTCCCGTAGACCCGATAGTTTTTGATCTTCTCGCCGCGCATGGATTCGATTGCGCGGTTGACCATGTCGTTGTCTTCGAGTGTCCAGCCGATCTCGCCACCGTCCCAGCCCAGGCTGGCGGCGGCCTTGTGGGTTTCAACGAACAGGATGGAATCGATGCCACGGCGGCGGTAGCCCTCTTTGATGCCCAGCACGATGAGCCGACAGTCGTGGACCTTGGGCCGAACCTTGAGGTCCCAGAGCAGGCGGAACAAGCCGAAGGGGAACAGCTTGCCGTCGACTTTCTTCAGGATTGGATTGATGTTCATGATGGTGATCGAGAAGGCAACTGGCTCGCCGTCGACCTCGGCCATCAGAGCCAACTCGGGCCGCACCACCATCTTGAGGTCGGTCGCGATGTGGCGGAACTCCTTCTCGGCCACGGGAACGAAGCCCCAGTTCTTCTCCCAGGCGTCGTTGTAGATCTCGATGACCCGCGCGACTTCGTCGTCCCACTTGCCGAGATCCATCGCTCGTACTACTACCTTGTTGCGCTGGCGGATCTTCTCGGAGATCCGCGCCACCCTCTCGGGGATCGGTGTGCTGGTGCTGAGGTACCACTGCCACAGGTCCTTCACCTTGCTCAGCCCATGCCCCTCGATCAGCGTCGGGTAGTAGGGCGGGTTGTAGGGCATCTGCATGCCGGGGTCGCTGTCGAAGCCCTCTACGAGCACGCCGGCCATGTAGTTGGTGCTGAGGTCGAGCGGTCCTATCACCGAGTCCAGACCGCGCTCCTTGAGCCAGTCGCAGGCGGCGTCGAGCAGCGCTGCGGCGACCTCTGGGTCGTCCGGGCAGTCGAACATCCCGAAGTAGCCGCTCTTGTCGCCGTGGTGCTTCTCCCAGTCAACGTCGTGCACGGCAGCGATTCGGCCCACGTCACGGCCGCCCACGACAGCGATCCAGAAGCTGCAGGTGGCGTGCTCGAAGAAGGGGTTCTTGCTCTCGTTGAGGTAGTCCCTCCGGTCCATGAGTAGCGGCGGGACCCAGTGTCCGTTTGGGTGGTGCTCGCGGTGGATGTACCACTGAACCCGGATGAAGCGATCGACCAGCTTGCGGTTATCGAGGGGGACCGAAACGAGTTCAACCTGGCTCATCGAAGCTCCCTGGTCGCGGTCCGGAATAGCGACACCAGTGTCTGGACACTAGATCAGCGTGGCCATCTTGCCGACGGTTTCGAAAACATCGAGCGCTCGGTCGATCTGCTCGCTGGTGTGGGTCGCCATGAACGAGGCCCGGATCAGGGTGTCGTCTGGAGCAACGGCGGGAGGTAGCACCGCGTTGGTGTAGACCCCGTGTTCGAGCAGGGCCTTCCAGAAGGCCAGCATCCGCATTTCTTCGCCGACGTAGATGGGCAGCACCGGTGTCGGAGCAGTGCCCACCTTGAAGCCCAACTGCAACAGGCCTTCGCGCATTTGCCTGACGTTGGCGTGGAGGCGTTCACGCGGCTCGCTGTCGGTCTCCATGACGTCCAGGGCCGCCAGTGCCGCGGCCACAGAGGGTGGCGCCATCGAAGCTGAGTAGATAAGGGAGCGGCCGTGGTGCTTGATGTAGTCGATCACCGAGGCGGGCCCCGCAACGACGCCACCCAGAGAAGCGAAGGACTTGGAAAAGGTGCCGGTGATTATGTCCACCTGGTCCTCGACGCCGAAGTGTTCGGCAGTGCCCCGACCCGTCGGGCCCATCGTGCCAAGACCGTGGGCATCGTCGACGAGCAGTCGCGCGTTGTAGCGATTGCGTAGGTCCACGAGTTCGGGGAGCGGCGCGAGGTCACCTTCCATCGAGAACACGCCATCGGTGATGATGGCGGCGTTTTTCTCTTCCTTTACGCCGGCGAGCACGCTCTCGCAGTCTGCGACGTCGAGGTGCTTGTAGCGCTTCATGCGGCAGCGGCTGATCATCACCCCTTCGTACAGTGAAGCGTGACTGCTGGTGTCCATTACAGCGACATCATCGCGCTGCATCAGGGCCCCCAGGGTGGCGAGGTTGGTCTGGTAGCCCGTAGTAATGACGGCTGTGGCCTCTTTGCGCAGGAAGCCCGCAAGCCGCTCTTCGAGCATCTCGTGCAGCACCAGGGTGCCGTTGAGAAAACGCGAGCCAGAGCACGATGTGCCGAACTGGTTCAGGGCTTTAGATGCCGCTTCCCGGACCCGAGGATGGGTCGTCAGGCCGAGGTAATTGTTGGAGCCCAGCATCAGTCTCGGCTGGTTGTCGATGACGACTTCGGTGCCCTCGGAATCGGAGATAGTCAGGAAGTAGGGATAAAACCCCATCGCCTTGGCGTCGTCGCTGGCTGTGAAGTCGCGGCAGCGTTTGAATAGATCGGCCATTGGGATTCCTGAAGAGGGAAGCGGCCGGAAGGTAGCGAAGGATCGGGGGAGGGGTCAAGAATGGCGTGCAGTTGCCGGGCCCCGTTTCATGCTCGGGCGATTCGGGCTACAACCTTGCACATGTCCCGTTGGACCGACCCATCTGTCGCCCGCCTGTTCGCCTGGGGCACCTTGTTGCTGGCCGGCCTGTTGGCCTACGGCTGTAGCAGGGGGCAGCTGGACGCGGCTGCCGAGGGTGGCGGCGCCGAGGCAGAAGGTACAGAGCCTGCCGTGTCTTCCGGTCCGTCCTCTTCTCCCGGCGACCAGTTGCCGTCGTGCCCAGTGCAACTCCAGGTTACGGGGCACAGCGGACCTCTTGCTGGTCTCAGCATCGACCTGCGTGCCATGAAGCAGGTCGACGAGCGCGTCTGGAAGGCGATCGCGTCGACTACCGTTTTGACCGCAGCCGACGGCTCGGTTGGTACGCAGTTGCCCTGCGGTACAGCGTTGTCGCTGAGCAGCTCCGGGTGGATGTGGGCAAACCAGCGCGACAAGGTCCTGGTTCACGAGTCCATGCAGCCTGTGCAGGTCGAGCTTTTGCCCGAACTGACGGTCCGCCTGTTCGTCCACGGCGGCAAGGGACCCAAGGTGAAGGATGCCCGTTTCCATGCGCCCGGCGACGAGCTGGGCCAGCCCGTGCCGCACGAGGGTCTCATTATTCCCGGCGTGCGCATGACCGAGGTGGCGGGGGAGATTCGCTCGGCAAACCTGCCCTCGCGGCTGTGGTGGCCACAACGCAGCGAAGAGTTGGAGCAGGTTCGTCCGGGAATGTTCGACGCGGTCGTTGTCCTCGGCGACATCCAGCAGATCTGGATGCAGTTGAATCCGGCTCTGGCCCGCGCCCTGGAGGGTGCTCTTTGCGTGGTGGACGGTCAGCGCCGGGAGCGGTGCACCTATTACCAGGGGCTATGGCGATGTCCGTGTCCGCCCGGCTCCTCGCTGGGTCTGTATGGGCCGCGCTGGGACGTCGGCATTGTTCGCAAGCTGGACGGTCCCGATCTGCTCCTGGACACGTTGCCGGAGGCGGAGTCGTTGTGCCTCGCTTTCCCCGGTGTGAGTGCTGCTGGCGTGAGTCTTAACGCCCAGCCCGCTGGTGTCAGCGGTGGTTTGCTGCTCGGCGGTATGCCACGTCCGCTGACGGCAGGCTCCGAAGTGTGTCTCAAGCTGGCGCATGGTGAGGCAGTGGACTTGCAACTGGCCGGTAGTGCTGGTGGCCCCTGGTCGGTGACTCCCGACGGCCAGGGCAGGCTGGAACTTCCCCCGCCATGAACCTCCTGTACACTACGGCGCGCCGGGTATCGACGACTCTGCGTCCACCAGTCTGTTGCCTGCTTCGAGGTGTATTCAATGAGTGAAGAGAGCCGTTCCCGTTGGGCCCTGATTCTTGGAGCGAGCAGTGGCTTCGGTGCTGCAACTGCCCGCGCCCTGGCTGACGATGGCATCAACATCTTCGGGGTCCACCTGGACCGTCGCGCCACCATGCCCGACGTCGAAAAGGTGATCGCTGAGATCGAGGGCAAGGGAGTGCAGTGCCGCTTCTTCAACAGCAACGCTGCGGACGCGGCGAAGCGTGACCAGGTCCTCGACGAGGTCGCTGCGCAGCTGGCCGACGACGGCGGAACCCTCGTCGTGTTGTTCCACTCGCTTGCCTTTGGCTCCCTGCTGCGCTTTGTACCGCCCGAGGGCGAGGACGGACCGGTTGTATCCGAGAAGCAGATGGCGATGACCCAGGACGTCATGGCCAACTCGCTGGTGTACTGGACCCAGGGGATGATGGCCCGCAGCTTGATGGAGTGTGGCGGTCGCATCTTCGCGATGACCTCCACCGGATCACACGAGGTCAGCCCCAGTTACGGCGTGGTCTCGGCCGCCAAGGCTGCCCTCGAGGCGCACTGCCGGCAACTTTCTTACGAGTTGTTGTCGCGCGGCATTACCGTGAATTCCATTTGTGCTGGCGTCACCGATACTCCTGCCCTGCGCAAGATCCCGGGTCACGACAAGCTCATGGGAAAGAGCCTGTCAAAGTCGCCGATCGACCGCCTGACTCATCCCGAAGATGTCGGCGGAGCGGTCGCAGCCCTGCTGGATCCAAGGCTGTACTGGCTGACCGGCACCATGTTGGGCATCCACGGCGGTGAAGACAGTATCGGCTAGTTCGTGTAGCGGCTGCCCTTGAGCCTGGCCCAGTCTGTCAGCACTTCGTGGCCACTACCGGTGACCAGGATCGTGTGTTCGAACTGTGCTGAGAGCCGGCCATCGGCCGTCTTGACCGTCCAGCCATCCCCCAGCAGTCGGGTGCGCCAGGTGCCGAGGTTGATCATGGGTTCGATGGTGAAGGTCATGCCTTCGCGGATGCGTGGGCTTGGGCCGCGTGCAGCGTAGTGGGGCACCTGCGGGTCGGTGTGGAACACTCGGCCGATGCCGTGGCCACAGTAGTCGCGTACCACCGAGCAGCCCTCTCCCTCTGCATAGCTCTGAATCGCTGAGCCGATGTCGCGGATGCGGGCGCCGGGCTTGACTACGGCGATGCCCAATTCCAGTGATCGCCGCGACACCTCGGTGACATGACGTGCTTCGCTCGAGACCTTGTCGCCGACGAACACCGTGACCGAGGTGTCGCCGTGAAAGCCGTCGAGAATGGTCGTGACATCGACATTGACGATGTCGCCGTTGCGCAGGTGCTGCTTGGGACTGGGGATACCGTGGCAGACGACCTCGTTGATGGAGGTGCATATGGACTTCGGGAAGCCCCGGTAGTTCAGTGGTGCCGGGATTGCGCCGTGGTCGCAGATGTACTCGTGGCAGAGCTTGTCGAGGTATTCCGTGGAGACACCGGGCTTCACATGACCGCTAGCCATTCGAAGGGTTGCCGCCGCGAGCAGACACGAGTTGCGCATCTTCTCGATCTCGGCCGGCCCCTTGATGTCGATCGCCATGCTGTCCTGTTCCGGCCAGAGCCGCTCAGTTGCGCCGGCCGCCGCCCCGGTTTCCGCCGCCCCGGTGGCCACCGCCTCGATTTCCACCGCCTCGATTTCCGCCGCCCCGGTGTCCGCCGCCTCGATTTCCGCCGCCTCGGTTTCCACCGCCTCGGTGTCCGCCGTGACCGCCGCCTCGCCCTTCGCGACGAGGCTCCTGGGCTGCTGCCTCGGGCCGAGCGTCCTCCTGGCAGACTTCCATTCGGTGCCAGCGGAAGAAGCCACGTAGGGCAATGGCAATCAGGGCATCAGCCTCCTCGCCACGCTCGCGAAGGCCTCGCGCCATGCCGAGAAATCCCTCGAAGGCCAGCCCGTCGTCAACGGCTTTGCGCATCTCGTCGAGGTGTCGATTGCTCCACAGTCGCTCGGCTTCCTCGCGGCTGGGCAGGCTGCGTTCTTCGAACTCGATCTCGTACTTGTGCTCCAGGATCTTGCGGCAACTGATCTCCCGGCCCCCCATGAAGGAGATGGCGACACCGGTCTTGCCGGCACGGCCGGTTCGGCCGGTTCGGTGGAGGTACACAGCCGGGTCCTCGGGCAGGGCGTAGTTGATCACATGGCTGAGATCGCTGATGTCGATGCCCCGTGCGGCGATGTCGGTTGCCACCAGGAAGTCAATTTCGCCGCGCTTGATGCGAGCCATGACTCGCTCGCGTGCCCGTTGGTTGAGGTCCGAAGACAGCGCTTCGGCCACCAAGCCCTGTCGGTTGAGGAACCGAGCGACGATGTCGGTGTCACTGCGGGTATTGCAGAAGATGATCGCGCTGGTGGGATTCTCGACCTCGAGGACATGCAGCAACTGGCGCGGCTTCGGGTACTCGAGGGTCGTCTCGTAGAGCACGTGGTCGATGGCTTCGATGGAGCGGTCGGTGTCGACGCTCAGGTAAATCTCGTGGGGGTCCTTCAGGTAGTTGCCGATCAACTCCTTGAGTTTCTGTTCGACGGTGGCGGAGAACAGCAGGATCTGAGCCTCCTTGGGCAACTCGTCGAGGATGGAAGAGACTTCCTCGAAGAAGCCCATGGAGAGCATCTCGTCGGCTTCATCGAGTACAGCCACCACGGCATCGCCGAGCTTGAGATTGCCGCGACGGATGTGGTCGCGGACGCGCCCGGGAGTTCCCACGACGATCTCGGCACCGGCGTTGAGTGCATCGGCCTGCGGCCCGATGGGCACGCCGCCGTAGATCGCCACGACCTCGAGGTCCTTTTCTTTGGAGAGAAGAGTCGCCTCTTCAGCGATTTGGATGGCCAACTCGCGCGTCGGACACAGGGTGATGCTGGCGGCCTTGCGGTAGCCGGCAGGTGTCCGCTCGATGACCGGCAACATGAAGGCAGCGGTCTTGCCGGTTCCCGTCTTGCTTCGCACCAGCAGGTCGCTGCCGGTCAGTGCAGGTGGGATGGCGTCGCACTGCACAGGTGTCGGGCGCTCGTAGCCGCGCGATGCAATGGCCGAGAGGAGCTCTTCGGATAATCCCAGGTCCTGCCACTTCGGTGGTGGTTCTGCTGGGACTTCAGGCAACGTGGAACTGTCTGGTTCGCTCATGGGGGCGAGGCTTAGCGGCCCGTGCCCGCTTTGGCAAGGTCAACCGGAACTTGAGTCGTGCTCTCGCTCGCCCTTTTGTTGGTATCTAGACGTCCTGTGGCAGCGTATCGTCGTCTTCGTCGGCCTTGTCCGGATCGGCGACCAACTGCAGGGTCTCATCGCCGGTGATGTCGGCACTAGCGGAGAACTGGGGGGCTTCCCGAGCAGCGAGAGTCGGCTCTTCCTCTTCGGTGGTCACTTTTGCTCGCTTCCGTTGCCAGCGATCTTCCTTCTCGGAGAGGTGCTCTTTCTGGTACCGAACGAAGGCTTCGAGGACTTCCGGGTCGAAGCGCGTGCCGGAACCTTCCATGAGATAGGCAACGACTTCCTCGGCGGGCATGGGGCTGCGGTAGTGGCGCTTGCGGGTCAGCGAGTCGTAGACATCGGCGATGGCGATGATGCGCCCGGCGATGGGGATGTCCTCGCCCTCCAGTTCCCAGGGATAGCCCTTGCCATCCCAGCGCTCGTGGTGAGTGGCCGCCATCAGGGGCAGGTCGCGGAACTTCGCTGGAAAGGTGATCTTCGAGAGGATGTCGAAGGTGTAGCGGGCGTGTTTCTTGACGTGCTCGTACTCCTCGGGAGTGAGGCTGGACGGCTTGCGCAAGACGGCGTCGTCGACGCCGATTTTCCCGTAGTCGTGGAGGAGGGCTGCGTAGTAAATGCTGTACTGCTCATCACTGTCGAGGCCCAGTTCTCTGGCTGTGCCGACCGAGTAGTGGGCGACCCGGGCCGAGTGGCCTGCGGTGAGGCCGTCGCGAGCGTCGATCGAGGCGGCAAGCCCGCGCATCATCGACTCCGACAGCAGCCGCTGCTCTTCGGACAACGTCAATGCATCCATGATGCTGCCGGCCTGTTGGCCGATGGCCACCAGCCAATCCAGGGAGTCCTCGTCGTCCTTCGACAGGGGGCGGTGGGTGTCGAGATAGATGACGCCGTAGGTGGTCTTCGCCGAGACGATTGGTACCGCCATGATGGCGCGCACTGCCTGCATGACCAACGACTTGCTTGTCTCGAGGCGCTCGTCACTACCGGCATCGAGGCTGAGCATTCCTACGCCTTCGCGGAGCACTCGCTCGGTCACTGTCTTGATGGGCTTGAACGGAGCTTTGGGCTCTTCGCTGGAGGAACTCTCGTCGGGGAAGACGTCTTCGATGGACAGCACTGGAATGCGTCCGGATAGGGTCATGTTCGGCTGTTCGCCGAGTACCCGCCAGGCGATAGGCTCGAGTTTATCCTCGGTTTTGAGCAGCACCATTCCCCGATCGACTCGGAGCAGCGACAGCACCTCGCGCAGTAGGGTCTCGGCGAGTTCGTTGGTTCCCTCGATGGAGATCAACTCAGAGGTGAGGCTGATCAGGGCCCGCAGGCGGTCTTCAGTCTTGGCCGAGGAGGCCCGGCCAGCCTTCTTAGCCGCGCTGCTCTTCTGGGCTGTCAGGTCGCGCGCCGAGACGTACTGAGAGGCGCTGACGTTCACGATCCGCAGCACTTCGGTGTTGGTCTTGCTGGGGAAGTTGGTGTCCTCGTCGCTCTCCTCGCTGATCACCCGGAGACTCAGTCCGCTGGGACTACCGAGGTTGATCTCATCGCCGAACGCGAGGGTCACGAACTGGATGCGTTTGCCCCGCCGATAGGAGCCCGAGGTGGAACTCAGGTCCTTGAAGGTGATGCCGCCGCTGTGCGGCCAGATCTCAGCGTGTAGTCGGGAGATGTAGGGCGAGACAATCTGAATGTCGTTCTCGCTGGCCCGGCCGATGCGGATCGGCCCCGACGAGCCCACTTCGAGCAGGGCACTACTCTCACGGCCTTCGTGATCTTTGACCGTGATTCTGGTCGGATTGACACAGGTTGTTCTCGACACCGGTCCATCCTTGCAGAGCCTCTGGAAGGTAACAAGCGTGTCGGCCGATGATCTCGGTGACGCTCGCGGGTGCGGTTGTCTTGCTCATATCGCGGGCCGCGTGGTAGGCATTCGCATCGTCCACGCGCCCGCGTTGTCGCTTGAGGCAGTCGGGTTCACCTCAATATGGAACGTCCTATCGACCATGACTCAACGATCTATCCCAGCAATTCTGCTCACCGTAGCGGCAGCCCTGGTTCTGGGCCCTGGTCTTGCAATGGCTGACGATTCGATGCCGAGCATTTCGTTCACCGAGTACCGTCTCGACAACGGTTTGCAGGTGGTCCTGCACCAGGACCGCAGCCTGCCTGTCACGCATGTCGAGGTCTGGTACCACGTCGGCAGTAAGGATGAGCCGCAGGGCCGCAGCGGCTTTGCTCACCTGTTCGAGCACCTGATGTTCAATGGCAGCGAGCACCACCCCGATGAATACTTCAAGCCGCTGCAGCCCCTGGGCGCTCGGGTCAACGGCACTACCAGCACCGAGCGCACCAACTACTACGAGACGGTTCCTGCCAATGTGCTGGAACGAGCGCTGTGGTTGGAGGCCGATCGCATGGGCTTCCTGTTGCCGGTTCTGGACCAACTGGGCCTCGATACCCAACGTGAAGTGGTTCGCAACGAGCGACGTCAGAACTATGAGATCCGTCCCTATGCCGTGGCCCGTAAGGCCATTGTCGAAGCAGTCTGGCCGAAGTCGCATCCCTACCACCGCATGACCATCGGCTCTCACGAAGACCTCGAGGCGGCCACTCTCGAAGATGTCCGCAACTTCTTTCGCACCTGGTATGTCCCCAACAACGCCACCCTGGCGGTCAGCGGGGACCTCGACGTCGAGCAAACTCGCGCCTGGATTCAGCGCTACTTCGGTCCCATCCCCTCGGGTCCGCAGCCCAGCCCCATCACCGAGGCAGAGGCTGCTCTGCCCGAGCCGGTCACCGTCCATCTCGAGGACAACGTCCGCCTGCCTCGTCTGCACTGGGTCTGGCAGAGCCCGGCGCTGTTCGCCGAGGGAGACGCCGAGTTGGACATCCTGTCCTCGGTGCTGACCTCGGGCAAGGCTTCACGTCTGCATCGCAAGCTCGTGTTCGAGGATCAGATCGCCAAGGATGTCAGTGCCGCCCAGTACAGCGCCGGACTCGGCTCGACCTATCGCATCACGGTCACAGCGGCGCCGGGACACAGTCTCGACGAGATTGCTGCGGCTCTCGAATCGGAGTTGGCCCTCCTGTTCGAAGAAGGACCCACCGAGCGCGAAGTCGAACGAGCCAAGAACAACTGGCGAACCAGTTTCTTCTCGCGCATGGAGCGGGTCGCTGGCAAGGCGGGGATGCTGCAGAGCTACAACCACCACACCGGGAGTCCCGACTACGTGGCCGCTGACCTGCAGCGCTACCTGGATGTCACGGCGGCCGGGGTCAAGAGCACGGCTACGAGGGTCCTGGACCCGGCCCATCGCGTCACTGTCATTGTGTCGCCCCCCAGTAAGGATGAGACAGGAGCAGCGCAATGAACCTCCGCAACAACAAGAGGATATGGCTACTGTTTTTGCCCATGGTGGTGCTGATGACTGGATGTACGAAGAACGTTCCCCTGGCCAGTTCGGGGTCTGCTGAGAGCGAGTCGTGGCCGGCCATGCCCGAGCCCGGACCGGTGCCCTTGTTCGAGGTGCCAGAGTCCACGAGCTTCACCCTGTCCAACGGCGTGCCTGTCACCTTGCTGCAGGCTGGCACGATCCCGATGGTCCAGATGCAGGTGAATATCTTCAGTGGCTCCGCCTCTGACCCCGAGGGCAAGAGCGGGGTCGCCTCGCTGGCTGGCGCGATGCTGAAAGAAGGCACGGAATTACACTCCGCGCTGGAATTGAGTGAACTGCTGTTGGACATGTCCTCGGGCATCGGGGTCGGCGCACAGCTCGAATACTCATCGGCAAGCGTGCGCTGCCTGGAGGACAAGTTCTCCGACACGGTCGCCCTGCTCGCCGAGATCATCCGCAGCCCCACGTTCAACAGCGAGGATGTCGAGCGGATCCGTGAACAGCGCCGTAGTAGCCTGCTTGCCGAGAAAGATCGCCTGCCGAGCATCGGCTACAAGGTCTTCCGTCGCCTGGTCTTTGGAGATCACTACGCCGGGCGGCCGGGCCGCGGGACCCTTGCCAGTGTCGAGAGGATCACTCGAGACGACCTCATCGACTGGCACGCCCGGGCCTGGATCCCCGACAACGCTTCCATCGTGCTGGTCGGCCGTCTCCCGGCCGAGGTGGTCAAGTCAGTCCTCGAAGAGCACCTCGGTGCCTGGGACGCCACCTCCTTTTCCAATGCGATGGCCCTGGACCCGGTGCCTGTTGCCGAGCGCAAGCCCCAGGCGCCTCCCTACGAGCAGGAGCAGCGGCGCGGCACCACGGTGTACTGGGTGGACCGCCCCGGGGCAGCCCAGAGCTACGTGACCGTGGGCCAGTCAGCCCCCTCCTGGGACGAGAAACTGCAGGCTTCGCGAGTGCTCGGCAACTCGGCCCTCGGTGGCCAGTTCACGAGCCGCCTGAACATGAACCTGCGTGAGGGCGTCCCATCGGGTACCAGAGACAAGCACCCGGCCTACACCTACGGTGCCGGCAGCAGCATCTCGAGCTATTCGCAGGGCGGCATGTTCCGGGCCAGGGCTTCGGTGAAGACGGCGGTCACTGCCGCCTCGCTGCAGGAGTTCATGTACGAGATCAGCGGGATCCTCGAGGATCGGCCCATCGACGAGCAGGAGTTCAAGGCGGGCCAGGACCGCTCCCTGCAGGGCTTCCCGTCGCGCTTCGAAGGCATTCGCGGTTTGCTCGGGCAGTTTGCGTCTGTCGATGCGATGCGTCGGCCGGATGGCTGGCTGGCCGGCTACCGCGAACGGGTTGCCGGAGTGTCCAGAGAGCAGGCTCAACAGCAACTCAACGAGATCCTCGACCCCACCCAACTGGTCGTCGTCATCGTTGGAGACTTCGCTGCCGTCGGCCAGGAAGTGGCTGCGTTGGACCTCGGCCCGATCGTAATGCTCGATGACGAGGGTGACGAGCTCCCCGCTTCCGTAGAGGAAGCTGGAGACTGACTTGGAGTTGCGGTTCCTGGTGAAGGCATCGCTCGCTGCAGCTCTGCTGCTCGCAGCGGCTGTCGTCGTTTCCGCCCCGGCATTCGCCCAGGAATCTATTGATCTCAACGGATTCGCGGTCCGTGACGACCTGACGGGCGCGCAGCTCGAGCGAGCCTTGTTGCGCAGTCAGGGTACCGATGCGCGTAAGTACCGGGCTCTGACGGGCCTGTTCGTATTGCGAGTTCCCAGCGAGAAGTCCTGGAACGAGGTGGTTGCTCCCGCCTTGAGCGCCGCGATTGCCTCACCTCGCCCCATCGAGGCCTTGCGCTCGACGATGCTCGGTATGGGGGACGCGCTGCTGGGCAGCCCGGACGATTCGGCAGTGCGGCTGTCTTTCCAGTTGCCCGGCAATCGAGGGCAGGGAGTAATTGCTGTCGCTGCGCCGGTGCTGATCGGCCCAGCCGAGGGCAAGATGGGGCACGTTGCGCAGAACCGCTTCCGGGTGGTTACCGGCGTGCAGGTCGACGCAGTCTCAGGGAGTGCCGCCCCGGTCGTGGAAGCCGTCGGCCTGCCGAACTTTCCGCGGAAATGGACGGGGGATGTGCTGCGTCTCGCTGACCTCGAAGCTCTTCCCTACGGCGGTGAGGGTGCATGGGCCAAGTACAAGGGCAAGAGCGCTGCTGAGGGCGAAGAGGATGATTCCCCGTTACTCGACAAGCTCAGCGCCCGGGTGGTCCGCATGGTCGAGAGCGACTCGCTGCGCGTCGATCGTCTGTTGTCCTGGCCCGGTCGACAAGGAGACGACGTCGATCTGCGCGATACCCTGCGTGCGGCTCGCTACGACACCAGGGTGGTCGAGGTGGAGAAGCGGTTGGTCGACGAACTTCGTCGTCCCGAAGCAGACCTGGACTGGCGCGACAAGCGTCTCAAGCATCCCACGCGCTTTGGCATCGCGACGCTGCCTGTTGGCGCCGAACTGGAAGCTCGTCGCAAGCTCGTCGAGCGCACCGAGGTGTTCGCGTTCGTCTACTTCTACACGCCCCTGTTCGTGCGCTTCGACGAAGCGCACCTGTACCTGGGCGTGGCGCCGGAGGTACTGCTTCGTTCGGTTCAAGCTGGCCAACTGCCCTTCTTCCTTTGGAAAAACAAGGCTCACTTCTACCTCGGCCACCTCGACCGTTGGCTAAGAGGCAAGGCCCTCAAGCTCAAGGGTAAGGCTGTATCCAGGAAGCGCATTCCCGAGCTGGCTGGTCACTGGGCGAAGGGGGTCCCGCGCAAGGAAGCCCGGGAAATTCGGCAGCGTGGAGACACGCCGACCGACTGGCCATTGCGCATGGTTCCCCGCGACGGCGACCCTGAGCGCGCTTTCAAGGTGCGGGTAGGCACGCGGGATCTTGCCGGCTGGTGGCATCGCTTGAAGAGGGAGTTCCAACCTGATGTCTCCTTCTTGAAACCCACCTGGACTGTTCGCTACTCGGGTGAGGCCGGCGCTGTCGACCTGGGTGCCCTGTTCGGTGGGGGCAAGGTGGTCCTGGAGGCCGGTGCCGGACAGGTGGCGAGTAGCGTCGGGTCCGCAAAGAAGGTCGAGCGCAAGACCTCGGCTCAGCGTGCGCCCAAGTCGCGTGCTGCGCCCAAGTCGCGCGCTGCGCCCAAGTCTGGCAGTCGTCGCAAGGGCGCAGTGACCAGGGACAGCAAGATCGACCTGAGGGTAAAGAAGGTCACCGTGGGGGTACCAGCCAAGGGCAAGCCCTACCTGTTGACTCGTGCCGGTCGCAAAGTTCCCGTCAAGGTGGAGTTCACCAGCAAAGGGGCGGGTACCGGTCACAAGCTGAGGTTGGTGGTGCAGGCTCATGACCCGGCCGGTGCTCCCATGAAGGACTTCAAGGCGCGCAGCAGCTCGGTCGCCGTCAAGGATGGGGACGGTTCGATCGCCACGTACATCAGGGTGCCTAAGCGGCTGTACGGCAAGTCGGGCGCGTACAAGCTGCGCACCCACCTCGAATTGGATGGTTCGCCTCTCGGCGGGGCGAGCGAGGAGTTCCTCTACGTCGGCCCAGCGCTGGCGATGAAGCACATGGAGTTGGACCCGTCGGTGGTGGTGCCGGGCGAGGAGGTGCTTCTTCTCCTGGATCTCACTCTGGCCGGCTGGACGGCACGTCAGGAGGTGCCGATCCAGGTAGAGCTCGTCTACACGGTGGGCAGCAAGGTGCTCAAGGACAGTTTCCGGATCGTGCGGAGCGTCGGTCGGCACCAACTGGAGATCGACCTGCGTGTTCCCGAAGGGTTGGTGGAAGGCGATGGCAAGTACACGGTTCGCCTGTCCGCGAAGTCCGGGGACAAGGCGTCTGCGAGCGGCTCGCTGCGGGTATTTCCCAAGGAACTGGTGGCCGCGCAGGTGGGCCGCCTCCGATCGGGCCCGAGCCTGAGGTTCGAGGACGATGATCCGGAGTTGCTGGCCGCTGCGAAGGCCGCGCGGGCTGCGAAGGCAAAAGCGAAGTCGGGCGAGCGTGAAGTTGTGCGTGCGGAACGAGGTGATTCGTCCGAAGAAGACCTGTTCGAGGAAGAGGATGACGCGAACGAAGCCCGCTCCGATTCGGCTTCGAGCAACCAACCGGCAGCCCCAGCCGTCTACACAGAGGATGAGGACGAGAACTACGCTGAGGGCGAGACCTACGACGAGGAGGAGGACCTCGATCTCGACTTTGGCGGAGGGAAGGCCGAGGCACCGGTGGATGAGGGTGAGTCCGACGAGGACGATCTGGCTCTCGATTTCGAAGAGAGCGCGCAGGAGCCCGAGCCGAAGCGGCGCCCCGGCAAGAAGCGCCGCGCCCGCAAGGAGAGCAAGGATGAGGACGCCCCGGCGCGCCTCACCGAAGGAGAGCGCCGCCGCGAGAAGCAACGCCGCCGCGAGGACGCTGCGCGTCGTAGTCGCGACGATGACGGAGAGGCCGAGGAGCGGAGCGAACAAGAGGCCCAGCGCCGCCGGCAGGCGGAGGCACGACGCGTGGAAGACGAGCGCCGCGAGGAAGAGGAACGCCGCGCCAAGGCTGAGCGTCGTCGAGCAGCGAAGCAGCGGAAGGCCGAGCAGAAGCGCAGCCGCGAGGCGGAGCGCGAGCGACGGGACCGCGAGGCTGAGCGTCGCCGTTCCGAGCGCTCCGATTCGGACGGAGGCAAGAGTTGGGGGACCGATCGCCGCCGTCGCCGTTCCAACTCTTCCTCTAGCGGTAGATCCGGTCGAGAGAGGCGCAAGGCCGATGTGCAAGAACCCGAGGATGAGGACGTGCTGATCGTCGAGGACGACGAGTCCGACGACTACGCTGATGACTCGGGTATCGAGGACGACGAGGAACTCGACCTGGACAGCGACGATGAGGATGTTTCCCGGTCCTCTGCCGCGGCAAATCGCGGTCCGCGGAACCGCCGAGCATCGAAGCCGAGGAGGTCGGGCAAAGGCAGCGACCGCAGGCAAGGCGGCCAGCGCGACGGACGCAGTAACCGCAGGACGCAGAGCGCTGGTGACGGCGACGATGGGCGTGGCGATGGTGACGCCGAAGACGATGAGTTCTGGCTGGACGGAACGCGGGACGACCCTGATGCGGGTGGTAGCTCTGGTACCGGACTGCCCCGGGGGGTGTACTCCGAGGACGAGGAGGCCAATGCCTTGCAGCATGCGAAGCGCAAGCGCCGGGGCGTGATATGGGTGCACGGCGGCAGTAGGTCGTCGCTCAAGAGCTGGTTCAGTCTCTACCAGGATGCGCTCAAGGACGGTGCCCAGGCGTGGGTCTGGATCTTTGTCGAAGGTGGCGGTGGCGGCAAGCTCAGCTTCAAGCGCTTCTCGAGGTCCAAGAAGGGCTGGAAGACCGTGTATCGCGTGCCAGCCGCATTGAGCGACGAAGATGATGTCAGGCAGGTACGGCGCGAGATGCTGGATGTGCTGGACGGCTATGTGCCGAAACTCGACCGAAAGGTGGATTTCGGCCGGTTCTGAGGCTTGGGCTCAGTTCCGACGTCCCCACTTCAGGGACAGCAACAAGGTCCCCAGCACGGGCAGAGCCAGGATGTAGCCCAGCAGTGCCGGTGCCGAGATCCCGACCAGTTTCGGGCCGGGGGCATCCAGGGCGAGGCTGGAGCCGATGAACAGACCGCAGAACACCACCGCGATTGCCAGGTGACGGGTGCCCTGCCAGCGGAGTCTGCGGTCTTCGGGGGACGACTCCGAGACAGTGCGCAGGCGCAGCTGGCCTTCCTGCAGATCCGAGATGAGCTGCGCACTTACCAGGGGTAGTCGTCGGGCGCTGTAGCGAAACGCAGTGAGGAAGTGGAAGGCCTCTTCCTTGAGCCGCTCGGCGCTGTACTGCTGGCGGACCATGCGCGTGACGTAGGGCTGCATCTCCTCGAGGGGATCGATCTCGGGGATCAGCATCTTTGCCAGCCCCTCGGTGGTCAGCAGAGCCTTGAAGAACATCGTGTACTCGGGCGAAGCACGTACCCGGTGACGGTGCGCTCGCTGCAGCAGATCGCGGACGAAGTCGGCGATCTGCACCTCGGCCATGGGCTTGCCGGCGATCTGGGTTTCCATCAGTTCCTGTACGTCGCCTTCCCAGCTCTGGTAGTTGACGTGGTGTGGCTTGATGGCGAGTTCCCAGTAGATGCGGGCGATGGTCCGATAGTCTCGTCGGTACAGGGCAAAGAAGATGTCGATCAGGTTCTCGCGCATCTCGCCGGTCAGCCGACCCGTCATTCCGAAGTCCAGCAGTGCCAACTGCTCGCCCGGTAGTACGAACACGTTGCCGGGGTGCAGGTCCCCGTGGAAGTAGCCGTCGTCGAGCAGCATCTTGAAGGCTGCGCGAACGTAGTGCTCGCCGACTCGTTGCATGTCGAAGCCCATCTCCCGAGCTTCGGCGATGCGTACCCCTTCGATGAACTCGAGGCAGAGGACATCCTTGGCTACGAACTCCCGGTACACCTTGGGAATGACGATGTAGGGCACGTCCTGGAAGTTCTTCCGGAAACGCTCTGTGTTACCGGCTTCGTGGACGAAGTCGGTTTCCCGCGAGATGGTGTCGCGCAGCACGCCGATTACGCCGGGAAGATCGAGGACCTGGGACTCGGGGATCTGCGACTCGATGGAGCGGGCGAGAAACTCGAGGATCGACAGGTCGGTGTGGATCTTCGCGCGGATGTCGGGCCGCTGCACTTTGACGGCAACATCCTCACCGGTCTTCAGGCGGGCGCGGTGCACTTGCGCGATGGATGCCGCAGCTACCGGCTGCTCGTCGAAGCTCGCGAACAACTCGTGCGGAGAGCTGCCGAGGCTCGATTGGATCTGGCTCTTGACCTCGTCGATGGAAAACGGCTCCACGTCGTCCTGCAAGCTCTGGAAGGCTCCGAGGTAGGCCTCTGGTACGACGTCATCGCGCGTGGATAGGATCTGGCCGAGCTTGATGAAGGTGGGGCCGAGGTCGTGGAATACCGCGCAGATCCGTTCGGGAGTGGGTTGCTCGGGGCTCTGGTCAGGCGCGATGCGGCGCAACAGGCCGACGCCGGGCACCTCGATCGAGGCCACCAGCCAGCCCAGGCCGTGGCGAGCCAGGACGCGGACGATCTGCTGCAGCCGTCCCAGGTCGCGCACGACCTCGCGGGCTCCCAGCGCGACTCCTGCTGCCTTGCGTACGATCGGCATTGGCGGAGGGTATCACCAATCGCGGCGAGCACCGCCGGCCCCACATCTTGCATAGTCGCGTCGCCGCTCTTACCCTGCCGACGTGACCGTACTCGCTGCCAGCCTTCCCGACCTGTCTTCGGCGTTCGCGGTGTTGAAGGTTGTCCTCGGCTTTGGGCTGGTCATCTTCATTCACGAGTTCGGCCACTTCATCGTTGCTCGCTACAACGGTGTACTGGTCGAGAAGTTCTCGATCGGTTTCGACTTCTTCGGGGCTCGCCTGGCCACCTGGCAGCGCGGTGACACCACCTATGTGCTGGGCGCCTTCCCGCTGGGCGGTTACGTCAAGATGTTGGGCCAGCACGACATGCCGGGCGAAGAAGGCGAAGAACTCGATCCCCGCTCCTTCCAGGCCAAGAGCGTGGGGGCCCGCACCGGCATTATCTCGGCGGGAGTGATCGCGAATTTTCTGAGCGCGTTTCTTCTCTGCTACATCGCGTTGCTGCTCGGTCACCACGGTGCGCCCGCGATGGTTGGCTCGGTCGGCTACGGCGCTCTCGAATCCGGTCTCAGACCGGGGGATGAGCTACTCAGCGTCAGCGACAAGTCGGTCGGCTCGTGGAACGAGATGATGATGGTCTACGTGACCCAGGAGCCCGGTGCGACCGTGCCGGTGCAACTCAAGCGCGACGGCGAACAGATCACCATCGGTCTGAAGGTGCATCGTGACCCCGAGCAACCCTTCAACATTCCCGATTTCTCTTCGCCGCTGGAGCCCCGAATTGGTTCTGTCGGTGTGGATACTGCTGCCGATCGGGGCGGAGTCCTGCCGGGAGACCGCCTGCTGGCGGTGGATGGCAAGGCCGTCACCGGTTGGGGAGAATTCCAGCGCCTGATTCAGCGCCGCCCAGGGCAGGACATCGTTTTGACGGTTGGCCGCGGCGAGGAGCCCGCCGAGCAGAGGCTCGACCTGACCCTGCACCCCGAGGCGCGTTCTGCCGACGGGATGCCTCGCTATGAACTGGGCTGGGAGCCTCTGAATCCAGCCATCGTGGGCTACGTCGAGGCGGGCTCTCCCGGCGCCGTCGCGGGGCTCCGCGTGGGCGACCAGGTGCTTTCCCTGGCTGGGCAGGAAGTCAGCTCCTGGTACAGCCTCTGGCGGATGGTCACCTGGAAGCTGCCCCAGGGCGAGGCGTTCGAGTTGCTGGCGAGTCGTGCGGGCAATGAACTCAGCATGTCGATCACCTCGGGCACGCGTCCCGACTGGGCAGTGGGTGCTACCGGTGTCCCGGAACTGGGCATTGCTGGCAGTCGTCCAGGACAACTCCTCGTGGGGCTGCTGAATGACACCAGTGCGGCCGCCAAGGCAGGACTGATGAAAGGTGACCGCATCCTCGTTGCACGTGGCGAGGTTCGCTTTGGTGGCGAGCAGAGCGAGCCTGAGCCCTACGAGATGCTCGACCCTCACTGGGACCAGTTGCTCGGCCTGGTGGACGCCCTCACCAGTGCTCGCCTGGTGTTGGAAGTAGAGCGAGCTGGCAAGCAGCACCTCTTCAGCATGGACCTCGACGAGGTCGAGAAGCCGCAGAAAATGGGCTTCCTGGGAGTGAGCCCCGTGGTCACGGAGGTGCTCTACCAGAAGGGCCCGGTCGAAGCCCTGGTGCCCGCTGTAATAGCTCCCTTCCGATTGCTCTCGGACCTGCTCGACGGACTGCACGCGATGTTCCAGCGGCGCGCTTCAGCGCGGCTGATTTCCGGCCCTGTCGGCATTTTGCAGGCGACCTACAGCTACGCAGAGAAGTCCACCGGCGACCTGCTCAACTTCCTGGCGCTGCTCAGCGTCAACCTGGCGGTGGTCAACTTCCTACCCATTCCCATTACCGACGGTGGCCATTTCGTCTTTCTGATGTACGAGAAGGCCAAGGGGCGGAAGATGGACCAGGAGATGGAAGCACGCTTTCAGTGGGCTGGCCTGGTGTTCATCTTGCTGATCTTCCTGTTCGCGACCTTCAACGATGTCGGCAGGATTCTTGGATTTTGATCCGACTGCTGCCTCGCAAGTGCTTGACAGGTTCGCCTTTCTCCATAAGATGCGCCATTGCTCTGGGACTGAGGTGTTCCGGAAGCTGGGAGCAGGAAGCCCATGTACGCCGTAATTGAGACCAGTGGTCACCAATACAAGGTTGCGGAAGGTGACACCATCACCGTCGACAGCCTGCCCGAAGAGGTAGGCGCGAAGATCTCTCTCGACCGGGTGTTGATGACCCATGGTGACAAGTGTCAGTTCGGGCACCCTTATGTAGACGGTGCCACGGTCGATGCCGAGGTAACCGGCCACAGCAGAGGCCCGAAGCTCATCATCTTCAAGATGCGCCGCCGCCACAAGAGCCGCAGCAAGCGGGGCTTCCGCGCGGCGCTCACGACCCTTCGCATCGCGAAGATCAACTCCTAGGGAGAGGTCGCACAATGGCTCATAAAAAAGGTCAGGGCTCTACTCGTAACGGCCGCGACTCCATCGGCAAGCGCCTTGGTGTGAAGCGTGGTGACGGTCAGGCCGTGCTGGCAGGGAACATCCTCGTGCGTCAACGGGGTACCACCTTCCATCCCGGTGAGAACGTCGGGCTCGGTCGCGACTACACGCTATTCGCATTGACCGACGGCAAGGTGAATTTCGGCCACGACAGCTACGGCCGCAAGACGGTTGGCGTCGTCAGCGCCGAAGCCTGAGCCGGGGCTCCGGGCCCCCGGACCTCCTCCAGTCCCAGTATCGGTCGAGCCGCTTTACGCAGGCCTGTGTGCCTGAGTCTCCAGGGAGCAGGCCGTGAAGTTCATCGATGAAGTACGGCTCACCACCATCTCCGGCAAGGGGGGCGACGGCTGCTGCGCGTTTCGGCGCGAGAAGTTCGTGCCAAGGGGCGGTCCTTCCGGTGGCAACGGTGGTCGCGGCGGCCATATCATCTTCCGTGCCAGTCGCCACTTCAACACGCTGCATGGATTGCGCTTTACTCCCATCATCAGGGCGAAGCCCGGCCACAAGGGCGGCCCATCGATGCGCACGGGCGGCCAAGGCAAAGATCGGATCATCGAGGTGCCGGTCGGTACATTGATTCGCAAATCCAGCAGCCGCCTGGTGCTCGCCGATCTCCACGAGGAGGGCAGCGAGTACCGTGCCATGGAGGGCGGCAAGGGCGGGCGCGGCAATGCCAGTTTCGCAAGCTCTACCAACCGCGCTCCCACCCGCTTCGAAGCCGGCGGACCGGCCCAGGAGGCCGAGTTTCAACTGGAGCTCAAACTGCTTGCGGACGTGGGGCTGCTCGGCTTCCCAAACGCCGGCAAGTCGACCCTCATCTCGGTGCTCAGCGCGGCCCGGCCGAAGGTCGCTGCGTATCCCTTCACCACGGTTGCTCCTTCCCTGGGTGTGGTGCAGGTGGCCGAGGACTACTCGACCTTCGTCATGGCTGATATCCCCGGGCTCGTCGAAGGGGCCGCCGAGGGTGTTGGGCTCGGCCATCGTTTTCTGCGCCACGTGGAGCGTTGCAGCTTGCTGTTGCACATGGTCTCCCTGGATCCCCTGGAAATAGAGGCTAACGGTACTGTCGAAGAGCGCTACGAGAAGATGAACAGCGAGCTTCATCGCTACAGTCCGGAACTTGGAACTCGGCAACAGCTTGTGCTGCTGAGTAAACTGGACATTGCCGACCCCGATGTCGTGGCAGAGGCTGAGCGCTGGTTCGCTGCGCAGGGCTTGACTGTCTTGAAGGGGAGCGCGGTGACGCGCGCTGGCATGAAGGAGTTGGTATCTACCCTGGCGCAAGCGATTGCCCGGCAACGCGAGGCCGAAGCCCAGCAGGCCGACTAGTGCGGCTGTGGGGGATAACGATCCTTGCCTGGCTGGTCAGTGGCTGCGGTGGAGGTTGTGGCGCGGAGCAGGTCGCAGCCCCGAAGGTCTCGGAGGTCGAGACGCTTCGTTACGAGGTGCCGCCCAGGATTTCCGCAGGCACTCTGCGTGGTCTCGGTCCCCATGTATGGGAGGCGACCTACGATCGCCGAGGTGACAAGTCGGGTATGCAACCCAGCCGTGACGCTGTCGGGCAACTGGTGTGGGCGGATCTGGACACGTACCGCTTCCTGCAGATCGACTCCGGAGACGTAGTCCACGACGAGATTCGACGCGGTCGCGATATCTATCGACGTCACTCGGACCAGGAACCGTACCTGTTGAAGACGGGGGTTCCCGGCGACTCGATGATTCTGCATCGCACGACCAGCATGTGGCAGCAGGCCATCGCCCCATTTGCCGACCAGCTGGCCTACCAGCGCGACGAAGACGGCACGGTCGAGGGGCGTGCGGTACGGGTTTATCGGTTGCGCATGGTGCCTGTGCCAGCGGTGGCGGGTCAGGAATTGGCCGCGCCTGAACGCGCCGCGACGATGATGGGCATCGTCACGGCGCCGTTGAGTCTCGAAGGTGCGGTCTACGTCGACATCGAGACGGGCAACAGGCTACTCGCCGAGTTGGAGGGGCGCTTTGTGCCCCGAGCTTTGGCCGCCGGCGGAGACCTCGCCGACGAGGTGCTCGTTACCTACCGGGAGAGCCGCTCGTTGACCGGCGTGCCGGTGGAGATTAAGGCTCCCCCTGCAGAGGATGTGTTCGATCCACGAGAGGCCCGTTCAGAAGCATCCCGCCGGGCAAGGCGTGCTGATGCTCTTGACCGAGCCCGGGAGCAGTGATTACGATCTCAGAGAGGAAGAATTGCAGCATCTTGCTGCAGGAACTGTATTCGGAGACAACTCAATCGAACCTTTGAAGCAAGCCCTCCTACTGGCTCAGGCCGTGGTCGACAAGAAATCCGTCCTCCCCGTCCTCCTCGAAGTCACCGACCTCGTTTCCTACGCGGACTACCTGCTGATAGTCACCGCAAACTCAAAACCGCACGCTGAAGCAATGATCTCCGCCTGCAACGAGGTGGCGAAGGCGAACGAGTTTGCGCGCTGTCTACAAGAGGGGCTCGAGAAGGGAAAGTGGGTACTGGTCGACTATGGCGACGTCATTCTCCATGTGTTCCTGGAGAGCGAGCGTGGCTACTACGACCTGGAAGGACTGTGGCGTGATGCGCCGCGGGTGGAGATCCCGGGGGTCAAGACGATTCCCAATCCAATGGACTACCACGTCTCCTAGAGCGCGCAGGCCGGCGCTGTGAAACTCACCGTCGTCGCCGTGGGGCGACTCCGCGACCCGCAGCACAGGGCCCTGTGTGATGACTACAGCAAGCGTCTTGTACGCCTCTGCTCCTTCTCCATGCTCGAGGTCAAAGATGTGCGGGGGGTCGACCCGTCCCGGGCACCTTCGCTCGAGGCGGAGCGACTGCTGCGCCAGCTCCCTGCTTCCTGCACCGCCGTGAGCCTCGACGAGCGCGGCCGTGATCTCACCAGCAAGGAGTTGGCGAACTGGCTGCAGGAGCATGCCGACCGGGGGACTCGCGACCTGCGGCTGGTCCTCGGCGGCCCTTATGGCCTATCCGACGAGGTGCATGCACGCTGCCGGGAGTCGCTGCGTCTCTCCAGCATGACCCTGCCCCACGAATTGGCGCGGACGCTCCTGCTCGAGCAGCTGTACCGAGCCCACACAATTCTCAAGGGGATTCCCTACCACAACTCCTGAGTGCTGCCTTGCGCCTGGTTTTCTGACCCGGCCCACGATCGGCCTTCGTTGGTCGAGAGTATCGGTGTGCCGAGGGAGGATATCGTGGCTGACAGGGTGGCCGAGACATTTCGGCAACTGCTCGAGTTGCTTGTCCCTTCCGTCTGCTGCCACTGTCGCCGTCTCTGCCGGCCCCATGAGCAGGGGTTTTGCGCGCAGTGTCGACGTGGCGTGATTCGCTGTGAGCCCCCCTTTTGTCACCGCTGCGCCGTGCCAATGCCTGCTGTCGAAGCGCACACACCCGGCCTGTGCCTGCGCTGTGCCGTTCACGACAGCATGCCGACGGTGCGGGCCTGGGCGCACTTTGCCGGCGATGTCCTGCCAGCTCTGCTGATGCGCTGCAAGTACGGCGGCGAACGGCACCTCGGACCTACGCTGGGGCAGCTCGTATGGTCGGCTGCGCAGACCTACCTGCAGCCCTCGGACTACGATGCTGTGGTCGCGGTGCCGTTGCACGACGGTCGCTTGCGCAAGCGCGGCTTCAACCAGAGCGTGCTGCTCGCGGGTCCGCTCTGCCGCGGTGCAGAACTTCCGCTGTTGTCGCCGCTGCGGCGAGTGGAGCGAACGGCGGCACAGGCCGGACTCGGTGCCCAAGATCGCTCTCGCAATCTGCGCGGCTCCTTTGTCTGCCCTGCCACTCATCGCGCCGACGTCGAGGGGCGCCGATTGCTGCTTGTCGATGATGTCGTGACGACGGGCCGGACGGTAACCGAGTGTGCGCTTACCCTGCATCGGGCCGGAGCAGTGCAGGTCGACGTAGTGTGTCTGGCGAGGACCCCGCAGCAGCGACAGGCCCCTTAGATTGCCCTTATAGCCCCCGAAGGGTGCGGCCTGCGTATAATCCAAAGTCCGCCTGCACAAAGCAGTGCCTTGGAGGCTCAGTCCAGCGTGCCTTACGCCATCGGCATCGATCTCGGTACCTCGAACTCGGTCGTCTCGGTCGTCAAGGACGGGGTTCCGACGGTGATCAGCGACGAGGATGGCAACCGTACCCATCCCTCAGTGGTCTGGTTCGCCTGGGGTCGGCAGATCGAGGGCTCGGGCATCCTGGTGGGCGCCCGCGCCGCTCAACAGATCATGCTGGCACCAGAAGGCGGCGTGTACTCGGCAAAGCGGCTCATTGGTCGTACCATCGATAGCCTCGAGGTCGAGAAGGCCCGCGAGGCTGTGCCCTACGAGATTATCGAGGGGCCGCACCGGGATCTGCGGATCCGGGTGCATAGGCAGGTCTATCCACTCGCCGAAATCAGTGCCCACGTGTTGCGCTACCTCAAGGCCCTCGCCGAGTCGTACCTGGGCGAGCCTGTTGAGCATGCAGTCATTACCGTGCCGGCCTATTTCAACGACAACCAGCGCCAGGCTACCCGCGACGCGGGGCGTATTGCTGGCTTGGAGGTGCTGCGCATCATTAACGAGCCGACCGCTGCAGCCCTCGCCTACGGGCTGGGTGCGAAGAAGGACGAGTACGCTGCGGTCTATGATCTTGGTGGCGGGACCTTCGACATCTCGGTCCTGCGCATCATGGGAGACGTGTTCGAGGTGGTTTCGACCGCCGGCGATACCTACCTCGGTGGTGATGACTTCGACGCGGTGCTGGTCGACTACATCGTGAGCCAGCTTGATCCTGCCGGCCAGAAGGCGGTGCAGCGTTCGGCTGGTGCGAGGGTGCGAGTCAAGCGTGCCGCTGAAGACGCCAAGATGAAGCTCAGTAGCGAAGAAGAGACGACCATCTACGTCGCCAACATCTACAGCGATGACGAGGGCAATGAGCAGCACCTCAAGACGGCGGTGACGCGGGTGCAGTTCAACCAGATGGTGTTCCCGCTGGTGAAGCGCACCTTTGCTGTCTGCGACGAAGCCCTGGTCGCGGCGAACCTCGAGCCAGGCGATATCGCTGCGGTGGTCATGGTCGGCGGGATGACTCGCTCGCTGATCATCCAGGAGGCTGTCGAGAGTTACTTTGGCCAGGGACCGTCCAGTGGAGTCAATCCCGACGAGGTGGTCTCGGTTGGGGCGGCAATCCAGGGTGCAAGCCTGATGGGGTCGATCCAGGGGCAGGTGAATCCCAACCGGACACTGCTTATCGATGTCACCCCGCAGAGCCTGGGCATCGCCACAGCGGGTGGTTTCGTGGAGCGCATCATTGCTCGGAACTCCTCGATTCCGACCAGCGAGAGCAAGACATTCACGACGTCCTGGGATGACCAGGAGGAAGTGAAGATCGAGGTCTTCCAGGGGGAAGGCCGCATGGTGGATGGCAACCAGAAGTTGGGTGAGTTCATTCTCGAAGGTCTGCGACCGGCACCCCGCGGCGAGGTGAAGCTCGCCGTTTCTTTCGAGATTGATGCCAACGGCATCGTAAAGGTGACTGCTGAAGACCCCACTACTCGACAAAGCCGCTCGATCCGGGTCGAGGCGAGCGCAGGGTTGACCGAGTCCGAGATCGAGGAACTTCGCTTCGACGACGGAGACGACGACTCGCAATCCCCCACCCTGGACGAGAGCGAGCAACCCGGTATCTGAGCGGGTGGGTTGCTGAGGACACAGGAGAGCAGCGATGGAATTGGATCTCAGAACCCGAGTCGAAGTCGAGGCGATCTCGTCGGTACTCGACGAGGTGGACTACTACCAGATCCTCAAGCTCAAGGGCGGAGCCCCGATTCCCGATGTCGAGAAGGCTTTCGCCGGCCAGAGCCAGATGTTCCACCCGGACAACTACTTTGGCGTGCGTGACCCGAAGTTTATCAAGGCCCTGACGACGGTCTTCAAGAAGGTCAACGAGGCCTACCAGGTGCTCAAGGATCCCGAACTGAAGAAGATGTACGACAAGAAGATGGGCTTCCGCGGTGCGGGAGCCAAGGATGCCGGCAAGGGTGGCCGCCGTCGGCGCGGTATCGACAAGAAGGCCCTCGAGGCCGAGAAGCAGGTGCTCGAAGCAGGCGGTGTCGTCAGCGACAAGAACGCAATCAAGTACTGGGACCTCGCCGAGATCGCCACCATGAACAAGGACTGGAACGGCGTGGTGATGAACCTGCAGTTTGCTCTCAACTACGAGCCCGAGAATCCGGTCCTCAAGGAGAAGCTCGCCGAAGCCAAGAGCTCCCTGGCAGAGAAGAAAGAGAAAGAGAAGAATCCCTACAAGATCAAGATCAGGTAGGTCCGCTCAGCGGCTTCTTGCTGCCTCCAGCATCTCCAGGTAGGCCTGCTCCAGCTCTCGGGTGAGCGTCTCCGCATCTGTCAGCGACGAGTTCATCAATTGCTCCCGTAGTTCCCCTCGGATCTTGTTGCGGCGGTCGCTGTCTGTCGCCAGGCGGACCGCCACCTCGCGGTACTCCTCGAGGCTGTCTGCGACCAGCTCGGGAAGGCCTACCCGAGTGAGGATGCTCGCTCCCACCCGGCCGACGTGTCGCTCGCCGCGCAGTGTGACGACCGGAACCCCCATACTCAGCGCCTCGCAGGTGGTCGTCGCGCCGTTGTAGGGGAAGGGGTCGAGTCCGATGTCCACCTGGCAGTACAAGGCCATGTGTTCCGCGAATGAACTGACGTGCGGCAGGAGCACCAGCCGCTCGGCCTCGATACCGTTCTCCGCGAACTGCGCAACGATTCGCCTGCGGCCCAATTCACTGGCGAGTTGTCTTGCCTTCAGCAGCAGGCGAGAGCCGGGCAGGGCCTGCAGAATTGCAGCCCACTCCCGCAGCACCGCCGAACCGTGCTTGGGAAGGATGTTGAAGGAAGCGAAGGTCACGTTCCCCTCGTCAAGTGACGGAGGTGGCGTGAGTTCGGGCAGCTCGGTGGCAGGCTGGTAGGCCTGGAAGCCGCTTGCCAGTCGTACCAACTGTTCGCTGCCATGCCACGGTAGGTCGGCTGGGTCAGCGTGGGCGTCGGTGATGCGGTAGTCCATCGCGCTCAGCCCGGTCGTGGATCCGTAGCCGAGGTAGGTCACCTGGATCGGGGCTGGCTTGTGGGCGAACACGCCGAGCCGATTGTGGGCTGTGTGCCCGGCGAGGTCGACGAGGATGTCGATTTCATCGGCGAGGATCTGCTCCGCAGCAGCGCTGTCGTTCAAGGGGTGAAGATCTGTCCACGAATCGCAATGTCCGCGCAGCCGCTCAGTGACCTTGTCCCTGTGAGGACCACAGGGATATCCGTGGATGTGGAAGCGCTTGCGGTCGTGCTGTTCGAGGATGCCCTCCATGAAGAAGGCTACTGAGTGGGTTCGAAAGTCGGGCGAGACGTAGCCGATGTGGAGCTTCTCGTCGCGGCCGCGCCCGGGGCGAATCGCCGGTGAGTGTTGTTGCAACGAGTCCCACCTGCGTGCTGCTACAAGGTGCTTTCGGCATAGCGTCTGGTCGTCGATTGCGTGGTTGTAGTTGTGGGCTAGCAGGTTGTTGGACTCTGCTACCGGCGAAAGTTGTGGGTTGGCGGCACGCGCCGCTTCGTACATGGCCAGGCTGTCGTCGAGAAGGCCGACATCGCGCAGCGCGGTGGCGAGATTGACGGCCGCGTCGGGGTTCTCAGCCTGGAGTTGGACTGACTTGCTCAGGTGAAGGATGGCTGCATCGAGTTCGCCGATACCCGTGAGCAGCGCGCCCAGGTTGCACAAGGCCTGGGGATAATCGGGTCTTAGTTGTACGGCTCGCTCGAGGTGGCTGCGTGCAGCTCCTGGTCTACCCAGTTGCTGGAACAGCGTGCCGTAGTTGTAGTGAACCTGTGGGTCCGTGGGGCTGACCTCGAGGGTGCGCGCGAACAACTGCAATGCATCTTCGTGGTTGCCCAGGGAAGTCTCGTGAATCGCCGCAAGGTGCAGTAGCCACGGATCGCGTGGGTGCTCCTGGAGCACCTCGTGGAGACCACTGACCAGTGCCACGACGTCGCCGCCCTCCAAGAGTTCCTGGATGCGCGCTCGATTGGCTGCTGGTGCACTGCTCATCGTCTCGCCCGGTTCCAGGAGTTCGCTCTACGCCGATTCTCCCGGGGCAGATTCTCACGGTTTGTTGACCCCCGCAAGGACCCAGCACACCTTCTCGGCCATCTAGCGGGGAGAGTCGCTGCTGACCCCGGTCCACTCGAAGACCTGGATCTGGCCGCACTGCTTGCGGAGTTCGAGGCCCATTGCAGGGTCTCCGAGTACTGCAGAGGGAGGCTGGCCGGGGAAGGCCACCAGCCACCGTGCTCTGCGCTCGACCATGGCCTGCAGGAGCTGAGCTTTGTCCAGGGTCTGGGCGCCGGCGGCGGGCAGCACGTCCGTCTGTTGGTAGGGTAGTCCGCTGTGTAGTACGAAGATCGGGTGCCGTTCGGCAACCAGTACCCGCTCGTCTTCGGCCTGCTTGCCCAGCCACGAAGAGCAGTCGAACAGGCCCGTGGGCAGGCGTGCTCTGCGCGCTTCGCTGATGGCCGTGCTTGCGCCCAGGCCGAACAGCAGGGCCACAAGGCCGATTGCCACTGCCCGTGCAGGTCGTGCGCCGAGCCGTCCCGAAAGCAAGACGGCGCCGTGTACCAGCAGGGGACAGGACAGCGCCAGAAGGGGCACGAGGTAGCGGGCACTGCGTATTTCCAGCACGCCGGCCAGGGTGGCGCACTGGTAGGCCAGCAGTAGCCACAGCCAGGCCATCACCAACAGCCGTGCCGGCCGGCTCTGCGAGTTCCACAACACGGCGGCGGCTGCCCCGAATACCAGGATCAGAGCCAGCCAACCCAACCAGGGGCCGCCCAGTTGCGGGGCCAGTGTGCCGAGCAAGGCGAAAGCGCTGTCTTCGCCGGCGAAGCCGGCCGCGCTGCGGGCAGTGGTTGCGCGTGCCGTGTGTACGAAGGCGAGGGCGGAGCCTCCCTGTACATGCCAGGCCAGCGCCAGGTGCAGCAGGGTCGAGGAGCAGCAGCCCGCGGCGTAGGCAAGCGCTGCTCGTCGCGGCAACAGCCAGAGCCCTGCCAGCATGAAGCCGGGGACGGCGAGCATCCCGTCCAGTCGGAATAGCACGGTCCCGCTTACGGCAAGTGCGCTCGCCACCAGCCACGCTCTGCTCGGTGCCGCTGTGGTCACACCAGCCTGTGAGTCGGCCTGGCTGCCTGCCAGCAGGCCGAGCAGGCCGAGCAGCAGCAGGGCGGTTGCAGTGGCTTCTTCGCCGCTTACCACGGCACCGCGGACGAAGGCGGGAGCTCCTGCGAGGACCAGGACCACCAGGGCTGCGGGCAGCTGCGGCAGGCTGCGGCGGACTACGGCGACCAACGCCAGGATGGCGACGCCTGCCCAACACAGCGAGTGGATGCGCCCGAACAACACGGGGTCGAGCCCCACCAGTTGGGGTACTGCGAACACGGCTGCCGTTCCCAGGGGGAAGTTGGGGTCCCAGCGTGGCCAGGGTAGGGAACTGTCGTGGGCCAGGAAGGTCCGCTGGGCGAGGACGAGACGGTCATAGGCTGTGCTCTCTGTGAGGCTATGAATGTTGTCGGACATCGCCAGGCAGCAGAGCCACAAGACACCCGCCAAAGCCACGACCAGCGCGACGACCCGGTTCGAGCGTAGCCCCGCCAGGCCGAAGTCATGGGCCTGGGGCTCGGCTGGTACCGACAGAGATCCTTCGGATGGGGACATTGCTTCCGGAGATTACTTCGTAGCGAGCTGAAAAAGTTCCTCTACACCGTTGCTGCGCCGTTCCCTGGAACCTGCTATCACCTGCGGGCTACGCAACTGAGCCTGCGAGAGATCCCATGTCTTTTGAGCGACTTTTCATCGGAATTGCCGGAATGATCGGTGCCGGCAAGTCGACCCTTGCCCGTGCCCTGGGCGAACACCTCGACATCGACGTCTACTACGAGCCGGTTGCCGACAACGAGTATCTCGAAGATTTCTACCAGGACACCGCTACCTACTCGTTTGCCACCCAGATCTACCTCCTCAATCGGCGCTTCCAGCAGCACCAGGAGATCATCTGGACGGGACGCTCGGCAGTGCAGGACCGCACCATCTACGAGGACTCGATCTTCGCGAAAATGTTGGTAGATCTGGGCCTGATGGATGAGCGCGACTACCGCACGTACCAGAGCCTCTTCCACCACATGAGCAACTTCATGTGCCGGCCCAACCTTATTGTCTACCTGGACGTGAGTGCCGAGCGCTCAATGGAGCGGATCCAGGCGCGCCAACGCGACGTGGAGTCGGGCATCACTCTGGATTATCTCAAGGCCTTGTACGCCGGTTACGAAGAGTTCATCGCCGATATCTCGAAGATGATTCCGGTGATTCGGGTCGACTACGATCGCTTCCGGAGCGCCGAGGAGATGGCGCAGGTGATCCAGCGGGAACACCTGGACCACAGCTTTCTGCGTTCGGTTACGCGCTTCGATCCCACGCGTTGAGCCCAGGCCGGGTGGCGGCGCCAGGCTTCGTCATCGTGGTTACAGCACCGCGCCGAGCCAGTCGCTGAATAGGATGAACAGTGCCAGGCAGGTCGTGCCTGCTCCCGCCCACAGTAGCGGCCGCATCAGCCGCCGCAGAAGGATGCTGGCGGGCACTGCTTCCGTAGCCTTGGCCTCGGTAGTGTTGCTGGATGTGAAGTCTCGGAAGTCCAACAAGACGCCTTTGCTGCTGCCGGTGGCCGTGACCGTGGCCGCGAGCCTGGCGATCTCGGGCACCTCGGTCATCCAATCGTCCTGGCTGACGCCATTGTAAGGGCTCTCTTCGTCCTGTTCGGCGGCAACAAAACGCAGAGCAAGGCCGGCACCGTTTTCAGCTTCGAGACGCACCACTTTCGCGTCGAGGATGACACTCTCTACTGCGTTGGTGCTGGCCTGGAACAGCTGGACTGCAACGTGGTCACCGACCTGGATCGAGCCCTGTCCCCTGGCATTGCCAGAGCGGATGAGATAGGCGCCTGCCTCGCTCAACTCTTCGACCCCGCACGGGACCTGGAAGCCGTTCGGCAGGCCGAGGATTGCGCGGTTGCAGCGGCTCCTGAGCTTGTTCCAGAGGTCAGTTTGCCGCTTCTTGCCGCTTGTGTTGCCGCTGGCTCGCGAGCGGGTGGAAATCGGACGTGCTTCACTTGCCATCAGGGCCTCCAGGATCACGGGGTACTGCATGGTTTTGCAGGGCCCGTGCCAAGCCCCGCTTTCCGGCAAGGCCGGGAGCGCAGCAGCATGTTTATCGTTCGGACCGACTGCGCGCATCGGCGCCGCCGTGCTCTGGATTGTCAAGGAACCGCCGCTCCACAGGCTGGCGGTCGTCAGCAGGCTGACAGGTTGGGGATCCCGGGGAATGGCCAGCAACTGGCCGTGCGAGGCTCGGGCACAATCGGGCGTGCTTGACGGTAGCGGTGACACTCAGCGCCGGGCCGGCTAACGTTCAGGCATATGCAAGCGCAGGTGCGCTCGCTACCATCCCAGCCGGAGGCTGCTGCTGTGTACCCGCGATTGTCCTTCCTGACCGGCCTGGTCCTCCTGTACATGTTGCCGTTCCTGGCAGCTTGCGGCGACTACACCATCCACGTGGCTCCGCCCGACGAGGGTGATGACCCGGGCGAGTGCTCCGACCAGGCCGACAACGACGAGAACGGACTGTTTGATTGCGACGATGATGGCTGTGTCGGAGCGCCCGAGTGTCTCGAGGGTCCCGATGCGCCAGGCACCTGCAGTGACGGCATGGACAATGACAGAGACGGCTTGTTGGATTGCGAGGACCCCGATTGTATCGAGGCCCCTGAATGCCGGGTCAACGTCCCGCCGACTGCTCCCGAAGTGGTGATCGACCCTCTCGGACCGACTACAGCGGACACCCTGGCCTGCTCGATTACGGTCAATTCGCAGGACGCAGACGGTGATGAGGTGGAGTACGCAGTGGCCTGGACGATCGATGGTGTCGATGCTGGCATCGACACCTTTACCGTCGAGGCCGAGTTGACCACGCGTGGCGAAGTGTGGTCCTGCACCGTGACGCCCTTTGACGGTTTCGACAATGGCGAGAGCGGCACCGTCGCCGCGACCATCGAGAACTACGTGCCTACCGAACCGGTAGTGGTGGTGATTCCCGGCTACCCCACAGACCGGGACAACCTCGAGTGCCAGGTGACCGTCGAGTCCGAGGATGCGGACGGTGATCCAATTACCTACCAGTACATCTGGAGCAAAGGCACTATGGCCCCCGATGGCCAGGTGACCTGGCAGGCCAGCGGCATCACCGGCAACGTGGTGCCCTGGTTCGAGACGGCTGCCTATGACACCTGGCTGTGTACGGTCGTGCCCAGCGACGGCTTTACCACCGGTCCTGAAGCGGGGGCGCAGGTTACCGTGCTGGTCGATGGAACGCAGTTCATTGCCACGGGGCTCTACCACAGCTGCTCAGTGCGCCAGGACGGCCTGGTCGCTTGCTGGGGAATCGACGACAGCAGCGCGATGGATTCGGGGCAGGTAAGCGGTAGCTTCCAGCCGCAGTACGGCGCAGGCGAGGTCGTGGCGGGCGCGTTGTTCGGTTGCATCCTCAAGTATGACTCGGCCTCGGTTCATTGCTGGGGCGGTGATGACCACGGCCAGGTATCTGGTGTGCCCCTGGGCACCTTCCTGCAGGTCAGCGCTGGCGATGCCCATGTTTGCGGCGTGCACTCCAATGGACAGATCGAGTGTTGGGGTAGCGCCTTGACCTGGGGCGAACAGCCGCCCAGTGGCATTGCTCTCGAGGTGGCGTCTGGCGCCGAGTTCAGTTGCGCCCGAATGGAGAACGGAAGTATCCAGTGCTGGAACTTCTCGCACAGCGACCCGAGCCCACCGGGAACCAACTGGGTCCACCTGGCGGCCGGTGGCGGGCATGTGTGCGCTATCGATGATTCAGGGAGCGTTACCTGTTGGGGAGACGACAGCCTGGGCCAGGGTGCGTCGGGAGTCCCGCCCGGCATCGCTTTTGAGCAGATCAGTGCCGGCGCGAGTCACACCTGCGGGGTCGAGAGCGTGACCGGCTTTGCGTATTGTTGGGGTGATGACAGCTACGGTCAGACCAGCGGTGCGAGCGGGGTGTTCGAACAGGTCAGCGCCGGTTGGAATCACAGTTGCGGGCGCCGTACCAACATGACGACAGTGGACTGCTGGGGCTGCCAGGGCGACGACCGCGGGCAGTGCACGCCCACTGGTCTCACTCCCTGAAGCGAGCCACCGGCTCGCTCGAGATCGGGATCTCGAGCAGTCTGCACTCGATGGGTCCATTGAACAGCACGTGACGGCGCTTCGGCTTGAGGCCGATGCGGCCGATGAGCGGGCCCTTGTCGGCCAGTACGAAGCCGGTCCAGCCCAAAAAGCGGTGGCGCAGCATGTTGCCGATCTCTTTGTACAGTGGAATCAGCGAGTCCACGTCGCCGATGCGCGCGCCGTAGGGTGGATTGGTGACGACGATGCCGACGGATTCACCAGCCGGTGCGGCTCTCTCGGCCACTTCGCAGCGCTGAATGTGCAGCAGGCTCCCGAGTCCGGCACGCTCGGAGTTCTTCAGCGTCGCTCGCACCTGGGACGCGCTCTTGTCCGAGCCGAACAGCCGGGGCGTTCGTGAGGCTGCAGCTTCTTTGCGGGCTACGGCTTCGCGCTGTAGTCGCTTCCAGGCCGCCGCGTCGTGGCCGAGCCAGGCGCTGAATCCCCAGCGTTTCCGTTGTAATCCTGGGGCGACATCGAGCGCGTAGCCGGCGGCTTCCAGCAGCAGCGTGCCTGAGCCACACATCGGGTCCACCAGTGGCGCGCCCTGGGCGGCCAGTTGCGGCCAGCCCGCGATACGCAGCACGGTCGCGGCCAGGGTCTCCTTGAGGGGCGCGGGCCCGCCCACGGCGCGAGTGCCGCGCAGATGCAGTGACTCGCCGCTCAGATCGATGGCCAGGGTGGCCTTCTCCTGCCGGAGGTGGACGTTGACCCGCAGGTCGGGGTTCTTCAGGTCGACCCCGGGCCGCTGTCCCGCAGGCCCGCGTAGCTGGTCGACGATGGCGTCCTTGGTACGGCGCGCGCCGAACTGGGTGTTGTTGATGCCCTTCGAGCGCCCGGCGAAGGTCACCGCCAGGGTTCCCTCGGGTCCCAGGTGCTCCTTCCAGCGCACCGAAGAGGTCCCCTTGTAGAGTTGATCGGCGCTCTCTGCGGGGAAATGGGCGATCTCGAGCAGAACCCGGGTGGCCGTACGCGACCACAGGCATACGCGGTAGCCGTCCTCGAGCGAACCGAGGAACGAGACGCTGCCTCGGCCGGCCTTGCGGCCGCTGATGCCGAGTTCGGCCAGCTCTTCGATGAGCACCTCTTCGGTGCCGAGCGCGGCCGGTAGGTTGAAGCGGTGTTTGGCGGCCATGACGGCGATCTCCGCGGGGGCTGGAGCAGGGACCGGCCGTTTACCACGGGGGCCGGCATTGTCCAGCGGTGCGGGTCAGGACCACCCATCCATTGCCGATGCCAATGGTCCAGGGTCAGCGCTGGTTCGACGAGGCGATGGTCTCGGATTCGACGCTGCTGCTCAGTTGACCACGCCTGAGCCTTCCCGGACCTGGTGGTAGCTGCCTGCGGGTACATTCTCGAGCACTTCGAGCAGGCCCGACGGCCAGCGCACTTCGACCCGGTCTGCCTGGCTGAGCTCGCCGAGACCGAAGTGGACCGACTTGCTGCTGCTCGAGTGCACCGAGGTGGAACCCGCCGTCACCTCGACGCGTTGTGCCGCTGCGCCGGCCTCGAGGACCACGGTGGCGCCGACGCCGTCTCGGTTCGAAGCGGTGCCCTCGAGGTCGAAACCAATCCAGTTGCCGGCTGCGACGCCGGTATTGCGGTACAGCTCGGGCTGACCGTCAATGTTGGCTACGACGATGTCGATGCCACCATCGCGGTCAAAGTCCAGCCGTGCGATGCCCTCGCTGGATTGCACGCTGTCCTCAGTGCCGCTGCCTTTGACCTGCTGGAACTCGCCGCCCAGGTTGCGAAGCAGCACGTTCGAGGCCGGCAGTTCTTGGTCCTGCCAGCTACCGAAGGCGACGAACAGGTCCTGCCAGCCGTCGTTGTCGTAGTCGAGGAACTCGACGCCCCAACTGCTCTCGCGGAGCCCGTCCTGTCCGGCCACTGTGCCGCTGGGGAGACTGGTATCCACGAAGCTGCCGTCGCCCTGGCCGCGCAGCATCACCTCGCCACCGTCCAGGAGCAGGTTGGAGATGTACATGTCCAGCGCTCCATCGCGGTCGTAGTCGCCCAGTGCGATGCCCATAGACGCGGCTGCGAGTGAGCAGTCGCAGCTGGAGGCAAGGGCGGTGAAGGTCCATCCATCGACTCCGGCACCGTCGTTTCGGTACAGCTGGTTGGGCTGCAACAGGTGGCCGTGATCGTTCGCGACGTACAGGTCGAGGTCGCCGTCGTCATCGATGTCGAGCCAGGATGCGGCGAAGGCCGCGCCGTAGGGACTGGGCTGGGGGAGCAGGTCGGTGACGTCGGCGAAGCTACCGTCGCCCAGGTTGCGGTACAGCCGATCTTTGGGTCGTTCATTGAAGGACTGCTCGTCGGGCAGGGTCAAGTCCTGGTGTTGCAGCTCGACCAGGTCGAGGAGGCCGTCGTTGTCGTAGTCACCGAGCACCATCGCGCTACTGAGCAGAGGAGCCGGAACCAGCCCAGAGGTCGCCGTGTAGTCGACGAAGCTCGTGCCTTCGTGGCGGAACAGTTGGTTTGCTCCTTCGTTGGCGAGGAACAGGTCGGGGTCGCCGTCGTTGTCGTAGTCAGCAAAAGTAGCGCCGACGGCAATGAGCGTGTCCTGGGTCGGGCGAGCCGGTGTACCGGGCGGTAGCCCCCACTGCACAGTGCTGTCGACGAAGCCGCCGTCGCCGGTGTTGATGTAGAGCCTGTTGGCCACCGTGCCGGCGGGTCCGAGGCGGCCGGTGAGATAGAGATCCGGCCAGCCGTCACCGTTGACGTCCGCGACAGCGACGCCCGTGCCGCCCATGGAGTACTGCTCCCGGTCGCTCGCGAACAGTCCGGCCTGTTCCGCGAGCATCGCCAGTGGCGGGCCGGGCGCGGTGCTGTCATCGTCATCGCCGCTGCAGGCGGGTGCCGCACTGCAGCCCGGGTCGTTGCAGTCGAATTGTCCGTCGCTATCGTTGTCTGCGCCGTCGCTGCATTCGCCGGGGCCGGTCCCTTCGCCGGCGTTGTGTTGACACGAAGCAAGCAGCGCGAGAGGCCCCAGCAGGGCGCTCAGCGCGAGCAACGGCCACAGGGTTCCCTTCACGGACAGGAGCGAGCCCTTCGTCGCAGCGAGCCGCCCAGGCCAAGAACAAGAACCAGGGCTACGGCGGTCCCGTTGGCTTCTTCCTCGTTGTCGCTACAGCAGCCGGCGCCATCGTCGTTGCCGCTGGAGTCATCGTCGTCGCCGGTGTCATCGTCGCCTGCTTCCGAGTCATCGTCGCCGGTGGCGGAGTCGTCGTCATCGCCTGCGCTGTCATCGTCGTCACCTGCAGCGAGGCTGGCGACGACCGTCTCCCAGTAAGGCTCGCAGCGTTCGACGGAGTGACTGCCCGGATCACAGCTGGGCGGCGGGCTGACGTCGCTGAGTACGAACAACCCTGCGAAGCTGTCGCCGTCTTCGTTGAGCATCAGGGCGAAGTCTTCGTCGCCGACCCGGGTCGATACGAACAATCCGCGCGAGTCCGCGCCAGCTCCGCTGACGGAGGGGCTGCTGTTGAGCGGGAAGAAGGCTCCCCCGACCTCGGTGCGGTGTAGGCGTCCGTAGCCGTCCACCAGCCAGCTTCGGCCGTCGTTGGTACGGGCAGCAGTCTTCATGTCGGTGGTGAGATGCAGGACCTCGCTGAAGCTCGCTCCGCCGTCGCTGGAGTGCACGAGCCGGTCGCTGATGGGGGCGTCCACCCGGAGCCAGACGTTCTGTCCATCGTCGCCGGCTACCAATACGTCCAACAGGACCTGGCGCGAGCCCTTCGCTTCGTAGAGGAACTCGATTTCCTGCCAGGTCACACCGCCGTCGTCGCTGCGGTACAGCCACGAGCCCAGCGGGTTGAACCATGACGAGGTGGCCCAGGCAGTGCCGTCGGGGCCGAAGTGCACGTTTCGGAACAGCCGTTCGCTCGTCAGCATGTCCGAGGCCTGCCAGGTGGCGCCGGCGTCATCCGAGAAGTACAGCCCGTCCGCTGTGCCTGACTGCAAGGTCGCGGTACTGACAATTGCGCGGTTTGGGTCCACGGGTGAGAAGGCGACGTCGGTGGCGACCTTGTCGGTGAGTCCGCTCGTGGTCAGCCAGTTGCACTGATCCGTTGTGCGGTACAGGGTCTCGTCAGTGTCACGACTGGAGCCGAGCACACCGGTCGTGCCGAGGATCACGCCCTGGCTGTTCATCGCGTAGCGTGGCGTGACGGTGGAACCGAGTTCGATGATGGCTTCGTGGCAGAGCCACCGGTACTCGGGGCCGCCGTCACTGAGCAGCAGACCGAACGACGACTCCAGCGCGATGGCCGTCCCCCCGTCCGCCGGGACGAAGACGTCGAGCGCCTCGGGGGTCGCGCCGACATGGGCCTGCGCTAGCTGGCCCCCAGAGGGCAGCAGCACCCCGGTGAGAATGACGACAATGGTGCGCAGGCGCATGTCGGAACGATAGCTCTAAGGTCTGTCTTGCGCGACTGCGGAGAAGAGTAGGCAGTGCGGAGGCTGGGCAGCGCTGCACAATCGTACCGGCACTATGACAGACTGCAGGCTCGCCTCCCCGGTGAACGTGGAAGGAAGACTGACGATGGAACCACCTCGCAACGTCCTCGGTGGAATGCTCGCCAGTTGTTCGCTAGACCCGCTGACTGGCTGGTATCGCGATGGCTGCTGCAACACCGATGCCCACGACCACGGCTCGCACACCGTCTGTGCGCGGGTGACTGGTGAGTTCCTCGAGTTCATTCGAGAACTGGGCAACGACCTCATCACGCCGCATCCCGAGTACGGCTTCCCCGGACTTGTCGAAGGGGACCAATGGTGCGTCTGTGCTGCCAGCTGGCGGCAGGCGTTCAAGGCGGGCAAGGCCTGTTCCGTCCACCTCGAGAGCACCCACGCCGAGGCGCTTGCCATCGTTCCCCTGGAGGAACTCATGGTGCACGCGGTGGCTGCGGAGGCCTGAGTTGTCGCCAGGCGGCCTGGCTATTCGCGAACCTCGACCAGTCCGGCCATACCCAGCTCTGCGTACTCGAGCAGGGAGCTGTGATAGAGCCAGTAGCCGGGCTCGGTGAACTCGGCAGCGATGACGACAGACGAATTGCCGTTCAGCATGACGGTGTCGCGCAGGCCCGGCTCATCGACCGCCTGGCCGTTGCGTGAGAGGATCGTGAACAGGATGCCGTGGAAGTGGAAGGGGAACTCGAAGGTCACCTGGTTGCGCAGCTCGATGACCTGCAACTCACCCACGTCGACCGTCCAGTTCTCGTAGTCGGGATAGCTGAGCCCCTCGATCGTCCAGATGGCTCGATTGTTGTCATCGAACTCGACGTCGAGTCGCAGCGTCTTGTCGACCTCGCTGTCTGCGTCTGCGTCCGGCAGCGCGTAGCTAGGGTTCGAATCGTGTCCGGCTCGGCTGACGGCTTCGACGCTCGTATCGAGGCTGACCGGGACGATCTCGAGCTCGTCCATGAATGGCGTGCCCCAGGCTGTCACCGACTGCACCAGGCTGCCGAGACCACCTTCCGTCGCGTCTTCAGCGAGCCGCACTTCGAGTTCTGCGCGAGCGCCCACCGGCAGGGACAGTTCCGAAATGGAGCGGGTCCAGTCCTGCTTCCACAGGCCGGCGTCCGAAGCAATGAGGCGAACCTCCAGGCCCGGGAACTGCAGGTCCATGGTGCGCGAATTGGCCACATTGACGAGTCGCCAGCGCTCGGCTCCGCCCTCGGCCAGGGTGACCCGTTCGAGCTCAGTCTTGCCGTTGGTGAGCAGGTAGTTGCCGGCGCGACCGTGCATCTGCGTGTGGTGTTCCATGGTCGCCTCGGCGATGGAACCGTCGTCTTCGAGCAGAATGTCGTCGAGGAGGATCACCCGGTCGGCGTCGACGTCGGGGCGGAGGTCCTCTTCTTCATGGACGACCAGGGCGCCGTACAGGCCGGCCTCGACCTGGACGTGGGGCGCGACGTGGGGGTGGTACCAGAAGGTGCCGGCATCCGGCACGACGAACTCGTAGGTGAAGCTCTCTCCAGAGCCGATGGGATAGACGCCCGGCACCTGGACTCCGTCCATCTGGTAGGGCACGCGCACCCCGTGCCAGTGGATCGAGGTGGGTTGGGCGAGGTTGTTGGTCACGTGGACGCGCACCGTGTCACCGACCTTTGCCTGCAGCAGCGGCCCCGGTGACGTGCCGTTATACGTCCACATGCGAGTCGTCAGGCCTTCCAGGAGCTCCACGTCCGACTCGTCGACCACCAGCTCGTACTCGGCGACGTTGGGCTCGGGGTTCTGGTCTTCAGCGACGGGCAAGCCCTCGACCAGGGGATAGTCGTCGGCAGGGAACTGTTCTTCCTGGGAGTTGCAGGAGGACAGCAGGGCAGGGCTCAGCGCGAGCGCGAAAAACGTCGAAAGCGACCGGGTTTTCATGGCGGATTCTCCTTGGGGACCGTTGCGGCGCGCGCACTATATGGGCGCGCCTCGTGGCGGTCAACGACGCAATCAGGCTCAATTCAACAGCAATGCTGCGAGGCTGCTAGCATTTCCCGGGTGGCTATGAATTGCCCTGCGCAGCCGGCCTCGAAGCCCTGGAGAGATGTCGATGAGTATTGAGCCTTCTGACATGAGCCCGGTCCCGATTAGCGTCAGCCACGTGGAGATGACGCAGGTCGTACTTCCGGGTGATACCAACAGCATGGGCACGGCGTTTGGTGGCCGCATCATGGCGTGGATCGACATCGCTGCCGGCATCGCCGCGGGCCGCCACTGTGGTGGGCCGGTGGTCACCGCATCGGCGGACGATGTGCACTTTATCCGCCCGATTCGCCAGGGAGACGTCGTCGTGCTGCGGGCACAGGTCAATTTTGTCGGTACGACTTCCATGGAGATCGGTGTCCGGGTTGAGGGCGAGAGGTGGGGCGGTGACCGCTACCACGCTCTGACCGCGTACACGACCTTTGTCGCCCTGGATGCGCAGGGACGCCCTCGCCCGGTACGAAAGATCCTGCTCGAAAACGATGAGGATCGGCGACGAGCCGAGGAGGCGAGCGTGCGGATGAGAGAACGTCGTGCGCGCCGGGCGCAGAGGGCCGAGCGACTGGAGCGCGACAAATAGTCCGCATCGGCAACTCGCGTCGAGTGGCCGGGGCCCGCTCAGTCGATCTTGTGGATCTTCGGCTTGTCGACCGGGGCGGAGGGCTCGGGGGCTTGCCGGGGCTCTTCCTTCGCCGGGGCCGGGGCGGTTCGCTTTCGGGCTGGCCGAGAGGTGGACTTCGGGCGCCGGGTACGCGGTTCGGGAGCGGCTCTTGCCGCCTGTTCCAAGTGGACAACGCAGCGGAAGTTACCCAGCTCGATGGCCCGTGCGTTGATCCGGCACATGGTCTTGCCGGGTTGGTAGCCGTCGAGTTGTGCCGTGAGTATGTAGCCCTTCTCGACAGCTGCGATCATCGTGGTCACCACCTGGTTTCCCATCTCCTCGCCATCGAGGCTCAAGGCGGCTCCTGCGGGCTCTGATTGCAGGGTCAAGGCGATTGACCTGGTAGGCGGCGCGGACTGGGCGGGGGGTGCCACGGGTTCGCCCGGCTCCTGGGAGGGCGCCGCGGGCGCCGACTCCTCGACCGAGGTAGGCGAGTCGACCGTTGAGGTCTCTTCACTCTCACTGGGGAGCAGGAACAGATCGCAGCACGCCAACAACACCGCGAT